>CAZOIK010000113.1:0-3091 GCA_964579765.1 uncultured Bifidobacteriaceae bacterium | reverse complement strand
TAGCCGATGCTGTCGGCGTCGAGGTACGTCTTGATTTCCTCGATCGTGTGCGTCGCGGCAATCAACTCGGATCGGCGGGGGGTGTCAACCCCGTAGAAGCACGGCGAGATGGTCGGCGGGCAGCTGATGCGCACGTGCACTTCCTTCGCGCCGGCCGCGCGCACCATCTTCACGATCTTCCGGCTCGTCGTCCCCCGGACCAGCGAATCGTCCACGAGGACGACGCGCCTGCCCTCGAGGATGCTCTTGACGGGGTTGAGCTTCACCTTCACGCCGAAGTGCCGGATCGACGATTGCGGCTGGATGAACGTGCGTCCCACGTAGTGGTTGCGGATGAGACCCATTCGCAGCGGGATCTTCGACTCGTCCGCGAATCCCATCGCGGCGCACACACCGGAGTCGGGCACCGGCACGACGACGTCCGCGGGCACGCCCTGCTCGCGCGCGAGAATGCGGCCGAGATTGGTGCGCACCTCGTTGACGCTCTTGCCGAACACGGAGCTGTCCGGCCGCGAGAAGTAGACGTGCTCGAAGACGCACTGCGCCAGATGCGCCGGCGGGAACGGCCGGAGAGACCGCACGCCGTCGCGGCTGATGATGAGAATTTCGCCCGGCTCGACGTCGCGGACGTACGTCGCGCCGATGAGATCCATCGCGCACGTTTCAGAGCACACGACGTACGCGTCGTCGAGCCGTCCGAACGCGAGCGGCCGGAAGCCGTGCGGGTCGCGCACGGCGATCAGTTTGTCGCGCGTCATCATCACGAACGAGAACGCGCCCTGCACCTGCGACACCGCATCGACGACCGCGTCTTCGACGCTCGCTTTTCTCGACCGCGCGTAGAGGTGCAGCACGACCTCGGTGTCCGTGCTCGACTGAAAGATCGACCCCTGGCGGACGAGCGTGTCCTTCAGCTCGCTCGCGTTCACGAGGTTGCCGTTGTGGCAGATCGCCATCTGGCCGTGGGCGCAGTCGATGAGAAAGGGCTGCGCGTTGGCCACGTGGCTCTCGCCCGACGTCGAGTACCGGACGTGCCCGATCGCCAGCGGCCCGCTCAGCGTGGCGAGGTTGTCGCTGTTGAAGACGTCGGCGACGTAGCCCATCGCGCGCGTGAGCCGCACGATCTCGTTGTCGGACGCCGCAATGCCGGCGCTCTCCTGCCCTCGGTGCTGCAGCGCATACAGCCCGAGGTAGGTCATGTTCGCCGCTTCGGGGTGCCCGAAGATGCCGAAGACGCCGCACTCGTCCTTGAATTTGTCGAAGCTCATGCCACCCGCTTCGCAAAAAGCTGCGTGATTGCGTTCGACCAGACCCGTTCTGCCTCGGAGACCGCGACGCGCACGGCGGTGTGGCCGCCGACGGTGACGCGGAGCTCGCCTCCGCCCGTCGTGCCGACGACACGCGCCGGCACGCCCGCCTTCGCCGCGCGCGCCAGCACGTCGGCGGTGGCGTCAGGCGCGCACGACATCACCACTCGGGACGCCGACTCGCCGAACAACGCCGCCGCCCGATTCACGTCGTCCGCGCGGGCGACCCGTACTTCGTCGATCGACACGTCGGCGCCGATGCCTCCAGTGTCAAAGGTGCATTCGGCCAGTGTCACGGCGAAACCGCCGTCGGAGCAGTCGTGCGCCGATCGCATCAGCCGGGCCCGCGCAAGCGCGACGACCAGGTCCTGCAGCGCCCGCTCGACGCCAAGGTCGAGCGCCGGCGGATTGCCCTGCACCAGACCGTGCGCGACCTTGAGGTACTCGCTGCCGCCAAGTTCGCCCCGACCCTCGCCGAGCAGGATGATCGCGTCGCCCGCCGCGCGGAAGCGACGCGAGACGACCTGATCGGCCTTGTCGAGCAGCCCGACGACGCCGATGACCGGCGTCGGGTAGATCGCGCGGCCGTCGGTTTCATTGTAGAGGCTGACGTTGCCTCCCGTGATCGGCGTGTCGAGCGCGCGGCACGCCTCGCCGATGCCCTGCACCGCCTGCGCGAACTGCCACATGATCGCGGGCCGTTCAGGGTTGCCGAAGTTGAGGCAGTTGGTGGCCGCGAGCGGCTTCGCGCCGGCGCACGCGACGTTGCGCGCCGCTTCGGCCACGGCCAGCATCGCGCCCTTCTTCGGATCGAGATAGCCGTAGCGGCCGTTGCCGTCCACCGACATCGCGATCGCGCGGTCGGTGTCCTTGACTCGGACGACGCCGGCGCCCATCCCCGGCATGCCGACGGTGTTCGTCCGGACCATGTGGTCGTACTGCTGATAGACCCAGCGCTTGCTCGCGATGGCCGGCGACGCGAGCAGCGCACGCAGCGCGGCGTTGTCGTCGCGGACGTGCGCGGTGCGGGGCGGCAGCGCGTCCAGATCGAGCCTCTGCACGCTCGCGAGATAGTCGGGCGTGCTCATCGGACGGCGATAGACCGGCGCTTCGTCCGTCAGCGCGCGGTTCGGGATCTCGGCGACCACCCTGCCGTGCTCCTTCACGCGCAGCATGCCGTCGGTCGTCACCTCGCCGATGTGCGACGCGTGCAGATCCCACTTCTCGAAGATGCGTTCGACCTCGGCCTCGCGCCCGCGCTTGACGACGAGCAGCATGCGCTCCTGCGATTCCGAGAGCATGATCTCGTACGGCGTCATGCCCGTCTCGCGCTGCGGCACCTTCGCCACGTCGATCTCGACGCCGGCGCCGCCGCGCGATCCCATTTCGGTGGTCGAGCACGTCAGCCCCGCGGCACCCATGTCCTGGATGCCGACGAGCGTGTCGGTCTTCATGACCTCGAGGCAGGCCTCGAGCAGCAGCTTCTCCATGAAAGGATCGCCGACCTGCACGGCCGGCCGCTTCTCGGCGGACTTGTCGTCGAACTCCGCCGACGCCATCGTCGCCCCGTGGATGCCGTCGCGTCCGGTCTTCGCCCCGACGTAGTAGACCGCGTTGCCCGCGCCGGAGGCCACGCCTTTGACGATCTCCGACGCCTTCGCGACGCCGAGACAGAAGACGTTGACGAGCGGGTTGCCGGCGTAGCCCTCCGCGAAGGCGATCGCCCCGCCGCCGGTCGGGAGGCCGATGCTGTTGCCGTCGCCGGCGATGCCGGCGACGCCCCC
>CAZOIK010000112.1:0-39911 GCA_964579765.1 uncultured Bifidobacteriaceae bacterium | reverse complement strand
CCGCCCGTCCTTGTCTTTGATGTCGAGGTAGGCGCCGTGCTCGGCGAGGAGCCGCACGATCGTGTCGGACCGCTGCGCCGCGATGTGCAGCGCCGTCTGGCCGGTCTTGTCGAACGCGTTCACGTCGGCGCCGTATTTCACGCAGAGCGCTACGGCGTCTTCCGGCGCGCCCGCCACCGGCGATCGGCCCCGCCCGCCGCCGCTGCCCGCCGCGAACATCAACGCGGTGTTCAAGCCTCGCGTCATGAGATTCGGGTTCGCGCCGTGTTCGAGCAGCAGCCGCATCGCCTCGACGTCGGTCGCTTTGGCCGCGCGCATGAGCGGCGTGGCGCCGTCGGTCAGCTGCGTGTCGCCGGAATTGTGGAACTTCTGCAGAATCGGTGTCTTCAGTCGCGCGTCGGGATGGCCGCCATGCGCGAGGACGCGTTTCAGGATCTCGAGGCTATCGATGTCGCCGGTCGTCTGCCGCTTGGGACGGTTGATGTAGCCGCCCGCATTCCGCTGGTCGATGACGGCGTACAGCGCCGCCATGCCGCTGGCATCGGCGACGTTCGGGTCGGCGCCGGCGTCGAGCAGCAGCGCCGCGACCTCGTTGTGCCCGTTGACGATCGCCATCACGAGCGCGGTCGTCCCGTCGGGATCCGTCAGGTTCAGATCGGCCTTCGCGTCCACCAGCGCCCGCACGCCGTCGATGGCGTCCTGGCGGGCGGCCATCATCAGCGCGGTCATGCTGCCGCGCGGCATCGGCGTCGACACCATCGTGCTGCCGTTGAAGGCGATCTTCGGGAACGCGAGCGTCTTCGATCGCGCGTTCACCTCGGCGCCCGACGCGACGAGCAGGCGCGTCGCGTCGGCGTGGTTCTCCGCCGCGGCCCACATCAGCGCGGTCTCGCCGAGCCACTGCTCCCGCGCGTTCACGTTGGCGCCGTGGGCGATGAGCACCTTGAGCGCGTCCACCCGGCCGGTGCGCGCGGCCGTCATCAGCACGGTCTCGCCCTCGGCCAGCGCGCTGTTGGGATCGGCGCCGGCGCCGAGCAGCATCTCGACGACGGCGGCGTCGCCGTTTCTCGCCGCCATGGAAAGCGGCATGACGCCGTACCGGTTCACGGCCTTCGCGTTGGCGCCGGCGTGCAGCAGCAGCCGGACGGTCTCGACGTCGTCCGACTGCACGGCCCAGTGCAAGGCGGTGGTGCCGTCCACCTCCGGCGCATTCACGTCCACGTGCGCGCGCAGCAGCGCGCGGACGGCGTCGCGATTGCCCTCTTTCACGGCCTCGAGCAGCCTCGTGTCGGGGGCCGTCACGCCGGCGGCGGCCGCTCCGGCCGTGAAGACGGCCGCAAGCGCCGCCAGCGACATCACGAACGCCGTGGCCACGCGTCTTCGTCGCATCGGTCGGGTCCTCGCGCTTCTCAGAGATCGATTCTGCCGCTGCTCGTGCCGAAGCTGTCGATCTCGACGCGGAACTTGTCGGCCATGCTCAGAAGCAGATTCGCGTTCGGGCTGTGCTCCTTCGCGACGACGTGGCGATTGCCGTGCACGAGGCTCTTGCCGCCGACGAGCACGAGCGGCAGCGGGTAGGCCGCGTGCAGGTTGCCGTTGCCCATGCCGCTTCCGTAGAGAATCATCGAGTGATCGAGCAGCGAGCCGTCGCCGTCGGGCGTCTTGCTCAGCCGCGTGACGAACTTCGCGAACAGCTCGACGTGATGCGTGTTGACCGTCGCGTGCATGTTGATCCGCTCCGGGTTGTTCCCGTGATGCGAAATCATGTGGTGCGGCAGCGTCACGCCGATGTCGGGGTAGGTCCGCTGGCTCAGCTCGCGCGCCATCATGAACGTGAACACGCGCGTCAGGTCGGCCTCGTACGCCAGCGCCATCAGGTCGTACAGCAACCCGACGTGCTCTTCGTAGCTGTCGGGAATCCCGACCGGCGCGGTGGGGACGTCGAGCTGCAGCGTGTTCGCCTGATGCTCCGCCCGCTGAATGCGCCGCTCCACTTCACGGATGTTGTCGAGGTACTCGCTGAGCCGGACGCGGTCGAGCGCGCCGATCCCCTGCTGCAGGTCGGTCAGGCCTTCCCCGACGAAATCGAGGATGCTCTGGTCTTCCTTCATGCGCGCGAGGCGCTGCTGCGCGGTGTCGCCGCCGCCGAACATCCGCTCGAACACGGCGCGCGGGTTGATCTCCATCGGCAGCGGGGTCGTCGGCCCTTCCCAGCTGAGCGTGTTCGCGTAGGCGCAGCTGTAGCCCGGCGCGCACGACCCCACGAGCGCCGTGAAGTCTTCGGTCGCGACCTCGAGCGACGGAAACACGGTGTCCTGCCCGATGTGCTTCGCGATCACCTGATCGATCGACGCGCCCAGCCGGAAGTCGGGGCCGTCGGTCCGCTTCGGCGCGACGCCCGTCAGCCACGACGCCGGCGCGCCGGCGTGGTTGGTGTCGAAGCCCGCCTCGGGCCGCATGCAGTTGCTCACGACCACCAGCGAGTCGCGGAACGGCTCGAGCGGCTTCATGATCGGCATGAACTCGAAGTTCGCGCCCGCGGTCGCCGGCGTCCAGCGCTCCATGATCTCGCCGTGCGGCACGTAGATGCACCCGAGGCGACGCTGCGGGTTGGCCGCCGTCTTGGTGGCGGCGGTCAGCGCCGGCACCATCGCCTCGAGCAGCGGCAGTCCCAGCGTGACACCGAGACCGCGAAGAAACGTCCGACGAGGCAACGACATCTTTGAAATGAACATGGGCGGCGCACTCCTCACATTGCCGACGGCCTAGTGACTCACGCTCGCGATCGACCCGACTCGCTCGTCTCGTCGGGGCGCTTTGACTCGCATCTGAAACGGGGCGCTCTGCACGATCCCCAGGACAACCGACGAGAACCGGTATTGGCGGGCGGCGGCCGCGCGCACGACCGCACGCACGGCCGGCCCGTCGTACGGGCCGAGCCCGCGACCAATCGCATACACCATCAGCTTCTCGGTGAACGTCTCGACGAACACGTCGGGGCGCTTCAGGAGCGCCTGGCGCAGCGTCACGACGCCGTCCACGCGTGACCCGTCGAGCAACTGGCCGGACGCGTCGATCCGCGCGCCGCCGTCCTCGGTCCGCCACCCGCCCACGGCGTCGAAATTCTCGAGCGCGAACCCGAGCGGGTCGATGAACCGGTGGCAGCTCGCGCAGACCGGCGCGGCGCGATGCGCCTGCATCTGATCGCGCACGGTGCGCAGCTTTCCCGTGCCGCGCTGCGCGTCGAGCGCCGGCACGTTCGCGGGCGGCGGCGGCGGCGGTGTGCCGAGCAGGTTCTCGAGGATCCACTTGCCGCGGAGCACCGGCGACGTCCGGTCGGGATGCGACGTCACCATCAGAATCGCACCCTTGCCAAGCAGCCCCTTGCGCGCGTCGTCGGTCACCGGCACGCGCCGGAAGTAGCTGCCGTAGACGTTGGGGATCCCGTAGTGCCGCGCGAGCCGCTCGTTGACGAACGTGTAGTCGGCCGTCAGCAGGTCGAGCACGCTCCGGTCTTCGTGGATGACGCTCTCGACGAGCATCTCCACCTCGCGACGAAACGCCTGGCGGAGGTTGTCGTCGAAGTCGGGGAACTCGTTCTGATCCGGGATCGTCGTCCGCAGGTTGCGCAGCTGCAGCCACTGGCTCGCGAAGTTGGTCACGAGCGTGGACGCCTTCGGATCGGCCAGCATCCGCCGCACCTGCCGCTCGAGCACCGCGGGATCCTTGAGCTGCCCGCGGCTCGCCACGTCCAGCAGCTCGTCGTCGGGGATGCTGCTCCACAGGAAGAACGAGAGCCGCGAGGCCAGCTCGAGATCGCTCAGTCGATAGGGCGCGCCGGCCGCGATGTTCGCGGGATCGCGCTCGAGGCGGAACACGAACTGCGTGCTGGCCAGCATCGCGCGCAGCGCCCGCCCGATGCCCGCGTCGAAGGTGCCGTCGTGCCGTCCGGCCTTGTAGAACGCCATCAGGCGCGCGACCTCGACGTCGGTCACCGGCCGGCGGTACGCGCGGCGCGCCAGCGTCCGGATGATCTTCGTCGCGCACGGCGCCTCGGCCGCGTCGTTCGCGGGACGGCAGACGAAGATGCGACGGCGGCTCGCCGTGTCGCCCGGCCCGGTCGGCTTGAAGGGACCGACGATCGTCAAGCTCTCGACGTGCGGCAGGCCCGTGTGGTCCGTCGTATCGACCGTCGTCCGCTGAAAGTCCTCCATCCGGTTGGCGCTCTCGGCGGCGGTCTTCGCGACGAAGGTGGCGCCGATGCTCTGCTCGCCCGCCTTGACGGTCACGCGCGCCGTCAGACGGTCGGCGACCGAGTTCACGACGTCGGTGGCGTTCACGGCCGACCCGGTGAAATCCGCGTCGCCGCCGACCGTCGCCACGTGAACGCGCCGGCCGTCCAGCAGGACCTCGACCTCGTTCGGGAACTCCAGGCCGCGGATTGCCGCCAGCGTCGTCTCGAGCAACTGCACCTTGATGACGTATTCGCCGTCCAGCGGAAACGTGTGGCGGACGACGAGCCCGCCGCGCGTGCCGAACGGCAGGCCCTCGACGTGCTCGTTCTGCGACATGTCGCCCCGCACGCGATACGTCGTGGTGCCCGCGCCCATGCTGGGATCGCCGACCGCCAGCGCGCTGATCGTCCTCGCGGCCGACAGATAGTGCTCGAGCAGAGCGGGCGACACGCCGAGCACGTCGGCGTTGTTGTCGAAGCCGCCGCTCGAGTCGTCGGGCGGCAGCAGGTCGGCGGGATCGACGTCGAGGGCCAGCAGATCGCGGATGGCGTTGGCGTACTCAGCGCGGTTGAGCCGGTGCAGCACCGCCCGTCCAGGATTGGGCTTGAGCGCCGCGGCCTCGTCGAGCGTCTGCTCGAGCGACGAGACCAGCGTGTGCAGCGCCGTCTCGTCAGGGTGAGCCGCGCCCAGGGGCGGCATGGCGCCGACGCGCAGCTTCCGCACGACCTTCTCCCAGACGTCCGCGTGATCCGCAACCTGGGAGAGATCCATCGTGTCGAGCGTCAGGCCGGCGGTCTTGAGGCGCGTGTTGTGGCAGGTAACGCAGTACTTGTCGAGAATCTGCCGATCCTGCACCAGCGACGCCGGCGTCGCAGGCGTGGTGTCTCCTGGAGTCGCGGCACGCGGCACGCCCTGCGCCGCGGCGACGATGCCGATGATCCCCAGGAAGATCCGACGCCCTCTGTTCATCGTGTTCGCCCGGATCCTCTAGCTCCCACACCCGCTGCCGCCGACCGCGTCGAGCGACGTCACGTTGATCAGCGACTTGTCCGGCGCGCGATAGATCAGCCCGCGCGCTTCCATCTTCTGTCCGGCGTGGTCGGCAGGATGGAACGTGCTGACGCTCACCAGGCGGAACACGTGAGTACCGAGCGGCTGGCCGGCCGCGTCCTGCAGCGCCGCGGACGTCGGCGGCTGCTCGTTTGTCAGCGCAGGTTCGCCGGTGTTGGTCAGCACCCACGCGTTGTCCACCTGCGCCAGGCAGCCAACGACGCGGACCATGCGGAAGTTGCGCACTTCCTCGGGCGCATCCGCGCTTCTCGTGATCACGATTGCGTCCAGTGCAGTGCGCTTCAGCGTCCGATCGCCGGCGGGATATTTGTTCGCCTGCAGGATGTACGTCACGACATCGAGATAGTCGTCATCGGACAGGCTCGCGGGAGCGTCCGGCGGCATGCCGTTCCGAATCTTGGCGAACAGACTGGCGAGATCCTGGGTGTCCCAGTCCATCATGAAGTGGTCGCCGCGAAGCGAGGGGCCGCGGTCGCTGCCGTTCAAATCGTCGCTGTGACAGCGGCGGCAGACGGCCGTAAACCGATCCTTCCCGTGTTCGGCCTGGGCCGACGTATACACGCCGTCCCAGATTCGGGGCTGAGTGCCGTCAGCGGGCCGGGCCAGACCTGCGGCCTGCCATCCGACGACCAGCGCTGACACCGCCGAAATCGTGACCAGCCACCGTGCTCTCATAGTCTCTGCCCGATCCTGCCGACGTTAATAGTCGGACTGTACGGCTATTTTGTAAAGCTACTTGTGCAAATTCGAGCTCGGGGGGCCGGTCGGCCCCCTCCCCCGGGGAATGACCCCTCAGAAGTCGAATTGCGCGCTGATTTTGAAGAGACGCGGGTCCAGTACCGAGGTCGGCGTCAGCCAGCTCTTGGTCGAATACGTGGCGTTCACGGCCCTGACGTAGTTGCCGTTGAACGCGTTGTAGGCGTCCAGATTGACCCTGACGCGATACTGGTTGAACTTCAGCGCCTTCGTGAATCGCAGATCCAGCTGATTCAGCCGTTCGCCGTACATCGTCCCCGGCGCGAGGATGTTGACCGTGGTGTTGGCGGCGCCGCCGGCAAGTGGACGGCCGAGCGACGGCTGCACCTGCGCGGTGCTGACGACGTAGTTGGCCGCGAACAGCGGACCGGGCAGGCTCTGGAACGTGCCGGAGAGGCCGACGTCGATTTTCGGCACGGTGTACGTCGCCAGGAACTTCACGTTCGGCTGGAACGGGGTCACCACGTGGCACATGGTCGTGCTCTGCACGGAGCCGACGGTCGAGACGACGGTGACTTCCGGATGCGCGGTGACGATGGCGCAGTCGTCCTGCGTCACTCTGCCTGTACTGACGCCGCCCTGCAGGAGCCCGCTCGACAGGTAGCGCCACGTCATGTTGACGTCGATTCCGTCGTAGTGCTCGGTCTGTCCGCCGAACGCGTCGGCCGACGTCACGTAGTTGCTCACCTGGCCGAACTTGTTCGGGTTGACGTTGTACAGGCCCGACACGACGTAGCCGCCGCCGTTTGGAAGGCGCGGATCGACCGGCGTGGTGACGCTGAACTGCCCGAAGTCGCCCGGCGTCACGGCGAGGTTGTCGGTCGCGATGAAGCCGCCGAAGATCCGCCGGAAGTATCCGACGTCCACCGCGAGCTTCTGCAGCAGCTGCTGCTGGACGCGCGCCGAGAGCTCCCAGTTGTAGGGACGGGTGTTCCATCCGCCGAGAATGGCGGAGTTGTACACGGTGCTCGGGACGGCGGTACCGAACCGCAGGTCGGAGATGGTTCCACAATCGCCGTTCGCCAGCGGGTTCAGGAGATCGCAATTGGGCACGTAGTAGTTCGCGCTGCCGACCGGCGTCCTGTCGGTCCACGAGCGCGTCACGCGGTTGACGAGCTGATAGGCGGCGGGATTCCCTTGCGTCGGGTCGATCGCTGACGGGTATCGTCCCACATTCACCTTGATCGCCGTCTTCTGATTGCCGAACACGTCGTACGTCCCACCGAGCCGCAGCGACACGTCGTTGAAGTGATACCAGGTCTGATCCGGGAAGCTGATGTTGCGATTGGGCACATTCGGCACCGGCCCGAAGGTGTAGGCATCCCACCCGGTGTTGACGTAGTCGTACCGGATGCCGGGCGTGAGCGTGAAGCGCTTGATCGTCCACTTGTCCTGCGCGAACAGGCCGAGCTCGGCGTTGATGCCGCCGCGGAGCCCTGCGTACAAGTTCTGGCGCTCCGTGATCTGGTTCGGCACGCCGTTGAGGAAGCGGAACGCGCACTCGCACGGGATGTCGTACGAGTAGTACGTCTGCTTGCCCCAGTCGTCGCTGAGCCCCAGCTTGAACGCGTGGGACCCGGTCACGTACGTCAACGACGCCTTCGCCTCGTACACGTTCTCGGTGACGCTGTCGTTCGCGGCGATGGAGGTGTCGTTGGTATTGGCGCGACCGCGGTATCTGAGGCCGGGGATGGTGCCGCCCTGTTCGGTGACGCCAATCAGAGTACGGAACGGATCGTTGGCGTCGGTCGGCCAGTAGTTGCGGATGTCTTCGTGGTGAATCCCGAAATGCGCTTCGAGCAGCAACCGGTCGGTGCGCGGCGACGACCAGCCGACCGTGCCCGTGTCGAGCCTGGGAAACGAGTACTGCTGCGCCGATTCCGGCGTGATCGTCGCCGTGATGAACTCCCAGTTGCGCCACTGGTTCTCATAGAAGAACGTGAACTTGTTCTTGGGCGACGCCTGCCACGTCAGGCGTGTGTTCCCCGTGTTGTCGCTCAACCACGTCACGGACTGATGGCTGAGGTCGGGGCTGTAGCTCCACGCGGCCGGATTGCCGGCGTTGAGGTTGTCGTACATCCCCGCGACGTACGTGCGGTTCGTCTGCCAGCGCGCGCTCGAGTAGAACCACAACCGGTCTTTGACGAGCGGTCCGCCAAACGACGGGTTGATGTCGTGGAGGCTCTCGAGATGATTGGGAGCCTTGAGTCCCTGGGCCAGCAGATCCGACGTGAGGTTGGTGCCTTGAAAGCTCGAGTTCGTCGCGGTGCCGAAGAACGTGCCCTGATACTTGTTCCCACCCTCGCGCGGGATGAAGTTGAAGAGCACGCCGCTCGTAATCGCCTCGGCCGACCCGCCCGAGTAGTCGATCGTGAGTTCCTGCGTGGCGCCGACGTCAGGGATGAAATTCGACGAATTGCCCTGGCCGGCGACATTGCGGATGGTCATGCCGTCCACGCTCTGCCGCTGGTCGGTGCCGCGTCCGCCATGGATGGCGAGCGCGCTCAGCGAGAGCGTGCCCTGGCCGCCGACGTCCTGGCCGCCGCTGGTCATCCCCGGCACGAGCACGGCGAGATCCGCCTGGCCGCGTCCGACCGGCAGCGAGTCGATGACGTCTTTCCCCATCACGCGCTGCTGCGCCGTGGTCTGCACGTCCACCACCGGCGCTTCGCTCGTCACCGTCACCGTTTCCGCGACGGCGCCGACCTTCAGCTCGGCGTCCACCGTGACGATCGCGGAGCCGGACAGCTCGATGCCTTCTCGTTTGAACGTCTGAAAACCCTGCAGCGAGAACGTGAGGCTGTACGTCCCGGGCCGCAGATCGACAATCCGGTACTGACCGGTGCCGTCGGCGACGACGGAGCGGACTTTTTCGATCAGGGCGGGACTCGACGCTTCGACCGTGACGCCGGGAAGAATCGCGCCCGTCCCGTCCTTCACGACTCCCGTGATGGACGCCTGGGCAGACGCGACGGCTGGAACGAACAGCAAGCACGCGAGCGCGAACACTCCCGACCAACGGGACCGACCCATAAGCTGCTCCTGTGCGTGACTCCCGCACCCGTCCCCGCGCGACGCGAGGGACGCAATCAATTCGTACGATTAGAGTTCACTGACGGCGGGTTGTACGACGCAGGGGGCGATCCGACAATACCTAACGTTAAGTAGTTTCACGGAGCTTTGCAGACAAAGTTTGCCGCGACATCCGTGCTGCCCGACCCGGTGTAGACGGCGACCTGCGGGTACGGACAGAGCGGGCGCGTGCGATCGACTTTTCCTGCGCTGCTGTGCGACGCGACGATCCGATCCGGCGGCGTTCCCTCTTCACGCCACGCTTCGACGACCTTCATCTTGTCGAACGTGTTGGGCCCTTCGCCGCCGAAGCAATGCGTCATGCCGGGCATCATGAACAGCCGCATGGATCGCGTCGTCACCTCAGGTCCGCCCGTTGCGGCGACGACGTTCGTGTAGTAGGCGACGCTGCTCAGCGGCGCGACGAGCTGGTCGGCCCAGCCGTGATACATGAGCAGCTTGCCGCCGCGATTGAAGAACGGCGTCAGGTTCGGATCCGTGGCGTTCAAGATGTCGCGCGCGGGTTCGGCGAGCGTCACCGCCGCGTCGAACGTGAGCGTCCGAAAGTCCCAGGCCGGATTGTTGAAGACCACGTAGCGGAAGAAGTCCACCGCTTCGCCGACGGCTTCAGGGCCGGCGAGGTTCGACCAGGCCAGTTCACTGCCCGGCTGCATCGCGGGATAGATCTGTCGTTGGCTGCGAGGGTCGATGGCCGGCCGGTAGATCTGTCGCGCGGCCTCGACTTGCGGCGGCGTGAGGCACGACGGCGCATCGCCGTGCGTGCAGGCGAGGACGCCAGGATCGAACCGGCAGCGATTCGGGCTGTCGATGAGACCGTCCGTGACGCCGTCATGCGCGTCGCAGGCGGCGAGCGCCGCGGCGTGGATCGCGGGATACTTCGCCGGCGGAATGTAGCTGGCGTCGCTGCGGTGAACGGCCTGCGCGACCCACAGTTCCCAGATCAGCTGGTCCGTTCGGTCGTGCACCGGCGCGCCGGCGATGATGCCGTCGTAGTCGGCCGGAAAGCGCTGGGCCTCCATCAGCCCCTGCCGTCCGCCCGTCGAACAGCCGTTCCAGTACGACAGACGCGGCCCCTGGCCGTAGAACGCCGAGACCAGCGCCTTCGCCGCGACCGTCATCTCGTGCACGGCGCGATAGCCGTAGTCCACGAGCTTCTCCGGATGGCCCGGCACGAAGCGCGCGTTGCTGCCGACGTGTCCGGTGTCGGTGGCGGCGGTCGCATACCCCGCGGCGAGCGCCGTGGCCAGCGCGGGATACGCGATGACGCCCGCCCACCCGCCGTTTCCCACCGATTGCAGCTTGCCGTTCCATCCTCCGCTCGCTCCGCGAGCTTCGGATGGCGAGCCCAGAGGCAGCCAGACTTCGATTCTGATGTCCGAGTCGCTCGTCGGCGTCAGCGTGGCGGTCACGCGGCAGAACGGCGGCAGCCGCGAAAACGGCGGACCGGTCGGCGGCGGCACAGCGGGGACGGGCGCCGGCGGCGTGAACGCGCCGCGGGGCACGACCTCCGCGCGCGTGACCGTCACCGCGGGCAGCCTGAGCGACGCGAGCGCGGCACACGCCGGCGCACGCGTGGTTGCAGGCTGCGCGCTCGCCGTCACCGCGGTCAACGTCGCGGCGAGCGCGAGGGCGCCCCGTCGCAGCGGCTTCACGGAGGCCTCCACGTTTCGGTGTCGCTTCAGTGCGCCGCGGCCTGCACCCTCGGCGCGCAGCCGTCGCACGACTCGAAGAGCGAGACGAAGAAGTTGTTCGGATCCGCGACGAGCGACCCCTTGAAGTTCGGCGGGATCGGCTGCGAGCCGCCGCCGACCGTCACAATCTGCAGCCCCGCGGCTTTCACCGCCGCGACCATGCCGTCGATGTTCCTCGTGCGCAACTGCAGGCGGGCGGCGCCGCGATCCTGGATGCGCATGTGGAGCGGCGTGCGATCGACGCCCTTGAACTCGACGAATTCGAGCCACAGCGCGGAGCCCTGCGCCTGGACCCGGCTCGTCCGCACTTCCGCGCGCGACAGGCCGGTCAGCGCCTGCATCGCCTTGTCTTTCCTGAAGGGCGTGTCGCCCCCGAGCGTGAAGCCGAGCACGTCGCGGTAGACGTGTTCGGTGCGAGCCATGTCGTTGACCGCAATCGACACGCGCATGTCGATGATGTTGCTCGTCGCCGGCGCCGTCGTCTCCGGCAGCGTGGCGGGCTGCCTGAGCTCGATGAACCGGTTGTCCACGTCGCGGACGAGGACGGCACGCGAGCCGTCGGCAAGCGTCACGGGCTTCCCTCCGGTGGTAACGACCGGATAGTTCGCCTGCGTGACGCGGGCCAGCGCGGCATCGACGTCGCGCACGACGAGCACCAGCGTCGCCGCGCCCGGATCCTGCACGCGGAGCGGGATGGTCGTGTGATCGACGTTCTGGACTTCCATCGCCTCGACCGCGATGCGGGTGCCCTTCACGCGCGCCGACTGGTGGCGTTCTTTCGCGCCCGGGATGTTGAAGAACAGGAACAGCCGCGGATTGGGCTGGTTGTAGGGGCGCATGCCGCTTGCAGGCATCGGCGGCACGTCCATGTCGAAGACGTCGTGGTAGAAGGCCAGCGATCGGTCCATGTTCTCGACCATCGGCGTGAAGACGCCAGTGCCGACGATCGCGGGCGTGCCGGATCCAGCGGTGCCGGCTGCCGGCGTCTGGCCTGCGCTGCTCGCGCTGGCAAGCGCGAACAGGCCGCACACGGCTGCCGCCGTCATTGCGTATCGTGCCAATCGAGCCATGACTCCTCCAACGGGTTATTTCGCCGCGGGCGGCGTGCCGCCGGGCGGCGTGTAGACGCGCTGCTTGATTCGCCAGCCGTCAGGGGTTCTCACGTACAGATCGTCGTACCGTCCGCCGTTGTTGCGCAGGAACGCGACGCCGCGCATGCCGCCGTCGGCGGTCGGCACGAGCCGCAGGCCCGACGATCTGAACGGCCGCGTGTCGTCAGGTCCCGTGCGGGGCGTGTAGTTCCGCTCGTCGCCGTATTCGCCGTAGACGTTGTCGTAGTGGCCGTGATCGTCGCCGGCCAGCTCGCGCACGTCCACGAAGTCTTTCGTGGTCAGCTTCGCGGCGAGCTCGTTGTCGGCAATGACGTTGCGCGACTTGAATCGCCACCCGTGAGGCGTCCTGACGTACACATCGTCGTAGTAGCCGCCGCCACGGCTGTTGACGATCCGCGCCTTGGCGCCTTCCGGCGCCCACTCGATGACGGGAGGCGTTGCGGGCACGCGCGGTGCGCCGCCGGTGCCCGGCTCGGCCGCCGGCTTCTGCTTGCACCGGTCGTAGCCGACGACCATCTCGATCAACTGGGCGCGCTCTCGGACTTCGCCGCGAGGGCCGCTGCTGAAGTAGCCTCCCGGCGTCGCAAACAGATCGGCGTACTCTTCGCCGTGACAGGTGAGCAGCGCGCGGCGATAGGTCACCGACAGCTGGCGGATTTCGGCGACGTCCTTGTCCGTGAGCGGACCGACCGGCACTTCGGCCGCCGTCAGGCTCACCACGGTCGTCAACAACATCAGTGCCGTGCACACGTACGATCGGCTGGTACTCATACGCAGACCCTTTCTCGCGGGCGGCAAGTCTCTCGCCCTCGCATCGGCGTGTCAAGCGGGCGCCACGCGGCCTCAGGGAAGTTCGGGCGGCGGCACTCTCGGCGCGCAGCCGTCGCACGGCTCGAACAAGGTCAGAAACAAGTTGTTCACGTCGGGCATCACGGCCACCCACAGGTTCGGCATCACCGGCACGCGCGTGCCTTCCTTGGCGACGACGTGCGAGCCGAGGCCTTTCATCCTCTCCACAATCGCGTCGAGGTTGCGGACGCGCACCTGCATCCGGGTCGAACCTGGATCCTGCAGCTGCGTGTGGAGCGGCCTGCGATCGACGCCTTTGAACTCGAGCAGTTCGAACGCGACGGGCGACTTCGGCGCGCGAAGCTGCGAGCGCCGGACCTGCGCGTGCGTGAGCCCGGTCAGCGCCTGCAGGCTCTTGTCGGTGGTGAAGGACGGATCGCCCTCGACGTCGAACCCTCCGAGGACGTCGCGGTATACGTGCGCCGTCTGCTCCGTGCTGTTGACGACCCAGATCACGCGCGCGCCGATGACGTTGCTCGCGGCCGGCGCCGTCGTCTCCGGCAGCGGGTTCGGTTGACTGAGCACAATGGGCCGGCCGTCGGGATCCTCGACGAGCACGGACCGCGAGCCGTCGGCCATGGTCACGGGCGCGCCGCCGGGGGTGAGGATGGGCGTGCCGGCACGCCGCAGCGTCTGGAGCACCGCATCGACGTCGCGCACGAGGAGCGCCAGCGTGATCGTGCCCGGATCCTGGAAACGCAGCCGGGTCGGCTTGCGCTCGACGTTCTGAAGCTCGACGATCTCGGCCGACATGTTCACGCCCGGGATTCGCGCCGCGACGTGTCGCTCTTTCCCGTCCGGGGTGCCGAGCATGTGCAACAGGCCGCGGTTCAGCGTGTAGAGCCGCGGCCCTGGCCGGGGCGGAGCGGGAATCGTCAGGCCGACCTCCCCGTAGAAGCGCAACGACCGCTCGAGATCGCCGACGATCGGGCTGTACGAGCCGATGCCGAGCACCTCCGGACTGGAGCCCGAACCGGGCGCCGACACGGGCTGTGCCTGTACGACGAGCGCGCCGGCCGCCGCGCCCAGCAGCACGCCGGCCGCGAGCACTACGTTGACTTGCGCGGTGAATCGAGCCATCCGAGCACCTCCTACCCGATGTGAATGATGCCCCGCCGCAGCGCCACGTTGACCGCCGCCGTGCGGTCGTTGACGTGCAGCTTCGCGAGAATGTTCTTCACGTGCACCTGGACGGTCGTCTCGCTGAGGTCCAGCCGCCCCGCGATCTCCTTGTTACGAAGTCCCTGCGACACGAGCGCCAAGACGCTGAGCTCTCGGGCCGTGAGCGCGTTGTGTTTCGAGCGTTCGGCCAGCTTCGCCTGCACGTCGGGCGACATCGGCCGCCGGCCCTGATGCACTTCACGGATTGTGTGGATGATCTCCTTCGAGAGCATGTCCTTCAGCAGATAGGTCGCCGCCCCGGCTTCGAGCGCCCGAAAGATGTCCTCGTCGCCGTGATACATGGTGACGACGATGATCCGCGCGTCCGGATGCTCACGGCGGAGCACGTGAATGGCCTCGAGACCGCTCATGCCGGGCAACTGGAGATCCATCAGCGTGACATCCGGGCGGCAGGCGCGAAACGCGGCGACGGCTTCTTCACCGCTCCTCGCCGAGCCGACGACCTCGAGATCCGGGTGCGCGCCGATGGACAACGCGAGCCCCTCGAGTACCAACGGATGGTCATCGACACAGAGCACACGAATCCGGCCAGCGGTCTCGCTCAGACGGCCCCCCCGATTGCCAACGTGGCCACTTAAGGTCGGCGTACTCGATCCATTCTCGACACCGCATCGAACGCAGCGCGCTGGCTGGCCAGAAGCTCAACCGCAGTTGATCCGCGCCGTTCCGACGAAAGCAGCCGTTTATCGCGTCAGAACCCGCCGGCAACAATACCTAATGTTGGGTATGCGAAGTGTCCCACGCGCGACCTCGCATCCCGCGTGGAACACTCCTTGCTGAGATTCAGGACGGAGCACTGCGATGTTCGAACTGCGTCAGATCGACACCAGCACCCCGCAGGCCGTCCTCGACCAGATTGTTCGATGCGAAGCCGTCCACGCCGTCTGCGGCCCTCGCGACCTGTGGCGCCGGCTGCAGGCCGACCGTCGCTGCTATGCCCTTTTCAGTCCCGAGGCGCCGGACGAACCGCTGATTTTCACGGAGATCGCGCTCAGTCGCGGCATCACCGGCGACGTCAGCGCGATCCTCGAGACCGAGAGTCGTATCGAGGCGCCCGAGTCGTGCGACTGCGCGATGTTCTACTCCATATCTCGCTGTCAGGACCGGTCGAGCAGCATCCCACTGGGCAACACGTTGATTCGTCAGGTCATCACGCGCGTGCAGCGCGAACTGCCGTCGATCCGCACGTTTGCGACCGTCTCACCCGTGCCTGGCTTCGGGCGATGGCTCGCCGATCTCGCGGCACGCAGCGACGGAGCACTCGCCACGGTCGTGGCCGCGCTCGACGACGCGCGATGGCGGCACGATCAGCGCGCCTCGAGGCGGCTCGAGGCGACGCTTTTGCCGCTCTGTGCGTCCTATCTCGTGTACGCCAAACGAGGTTCCGAGCCGCTCGACTCCGTGGCTCGCTTCCACCTGGCGAACGGCGCGCAACTGGGGCGACTGCATTGGCTGGGCGACAGGACGCCTGCCGGATTGGCGCGCTCGGTCGGCATCACCGCAAATTATCTGTATGAGCTCGACCGCGTCGAGGCGAATGCCGAAGCCTACGGCCGCACGCACGAGGTGCTCGCCTCCCCTGAGATCAAAATGATCGCCGCGAAGAACGCGGACGACTGCCGCGGACATGCGGCCTAGTCACGGCCGCGGAGCCACTCGCGCCACGAAATCGGCACGACCACGTCGATCTGAGTCCCGCGGCCGAGCGCGGTCGTAATTGAGAAGCGTCCCCCAATCAGTTCCGCGCGTTCGTCCATGTTGACCAGCCCGTAGTGCCCGTCAACCGGACGGCCGTCGAATCCCACCCCGTCGTCTTTCACCCGAAGATGGAACGAGCGCGAGCCGAAGTGGAGCTCCAGCCGGATGTGCGCCGCGCTGGAGTGACGAACGGCGTTGGAGAGTGCTTCGCGCCCAATCCGCACCAACTGCTCCTCGGTGTCGCGGCCGTACCGGCGGGGCGTCCCCTCTACCTCGAACTCCATCGCCGCCGGACAGTCCGCGGTGATGCGACGGGCCGTCTCCTGAAGTTCGTCCACCAGTCCGCGTCCGCCGCAGGCCGGCGCGCGGAGCGCCCCGATCGACTGCCTCGCTTCGCGGATGTGGTCCTCGACCTGCGCGCCCATACGCAGCAAGTGCTCCCTGAGCGACGCCGATGCCGCGTCGGCGCGGTGCGAGAGCCCTTCAAACTGCAGCGCGACGCCGACCAGGCTCTGCAGCAGCGTGTCGTGAAGCTCGCGGCTGACTCGCGCCCGCTCGGCCAGCACGAGCGCGAAACGCCGTCGCACCTGCCGCAGATGCAGCTGCCAGAACACCCAGAGCAAGACCAGCGCGATGACGACGGCCAGCACTGGAAACCACGTTGTCTGATAGAAGGCCGGCGCGATCGAAAAGTCCCAGGCCGTGCTTGATTCGATCCACTTGCCTTCACTCGTCGCCGCCGTCACCCTGAAGCGGTACTGACGCGGTGGCAGATTCGTGTAGAACGCCTGGCGCCGCGACCCCGCTTCCACCCAATCGCGATCGAAGCCCTCGAGCCGGTACCGGAATCGCACCCGCATGGGCGAGACGAAGCTGACCGCCGTGTATTCGATCTGCAGCAGCCGCGTGAACGGCGGCAGCACGGCGTGCCGGGGGATGTCGAGCACCTGCGCGTCGGCCATGGCGGTGTCGATCTGCGCGCGCGGCTCGACGTGCGTGTGCGTCAACGCCGTTGGATCGAGCATCGCCATCCCGTTGCCGATGACGAACCACAGCGTGCCGTCGGGTCCCAGCGTCGAACTCGGGGTCGCCAACCACTCTGGCGCGCCGGTGAGCCCGTCGGATCGGTCGTAGAGCGTGTACCGAACCTGATGGCCGGGCTTCTTCTCGAGCTCGGCGAATTCCCGCGGATCGACGCGAACGATTCCGGCGCCGACGCCAGCCCAGATGCGTCCGCCCGCGTCCTCGACGACGGCCGTGACGGCGTTCGAGGGAAGCCCCTGATTCCGACCGGCCGTGACGAATCGCCCGTCGCTGAACCGGCTCAACCCGTCGTCGCCGGCGATCCACAGCGCGTGGTCGCGGCGGCTCTCGACGACGGCGCGAAACGAGCCGTCGCCTTGTGAACCGAACAACCGTACCGAGCCGTCCGGCGTGATCATCCCGAGCGTTCCGCCGCTGAGCGCCATCCACACGCGCCCGTCGGCGCCGACAATCACACCGTACGGCGTTCTCCGGATCATGTCCGGCCGCGGCCACACCATCGTCAACCCGTCATCGCGCCACCGGAACACGCCGCGTTCCTGATCGCACAGCCAGAACGTGCCGTGCGCATCGGTGGCGATCGCGACGATCTGGCGGAGGGAGGCTCCGTGCGGAAGCGGGACGGCCGAGATCCGGCCGTGCGCAAAGCGATACAACCCGCGGTCGGTGCCAATCCAGAGATCGCCGTGCGGGTCTTCGTGCAAGCCGAAGACGGACAGCGCGAGCATCGGTTCGAGACGGCGCCCACTGCCCGACTGGCGAAACAACCCGCTCGCCGTGCCGAACCATCTGGTGCCGTCGCGCGTCACGACGACGGCGCGCGAGAGGCCGAGGCCGGTCACCTCGGTGACGATGCGCGGCGACAGACGGTGCAGGCCCGCAGCCGTCCCCACCCAGACGTTGCCTTCGCGGTCCTCCATGATGGCCCGGATCTCGTCGGACGACAGACCGCTTCGCGTCGAGATCACCTGCACCGGCGGATCGCCCGGGACGCCGGCCGCCACGCGCCAGAGTCCCTGGCCGAGCGTGCCGACCCAGAGCGTGCCCGTTCGATCTCGTCTGAGCCGCGCGCCGTCTCCTCGGAGGCCCGGCGTGAGGAACGCACTCGCGCCCCCCGCGTCGTCGAGGCGCACGACGCCTGCGACCGGATCGGTCACGAGGACGGCGCCCGAGGCATCCTCAGCCAGATCCCGCATGCGCTGGGCGGTCACGTGGACCGGGCGGAACGTGTGCGCTCCCTGGTCCTGCCGAAACACGCCGGTCGCCGCAATCACCCACACGCTGCCGGATCGATCCTCGTACGCATTCCAGGTCGGACCGTCTGGAATGCCCGAGGACTTGCCGACTCTGTTCCAGCGCGTGCCGTCGAATGTGTAGAGCCCGCTGGGGCTGATTGCCCACAGCGTTCCGCGGTGATCCTGGAGCAGTCCGCGAACGAAATCGTGCGGCACGCCGTCGCGCTCGCCGTAGTTGGTGACGCGCCGATCGCGAATGCGGCTGATGCCACCGGCGCCGCCGAAGGCGATCCAGAGACTCCCGTCAGCGGCGCACAGCACGCTCAGCACGCGCCGCTCGGGAAGGTGCGTGCCGCCCAGGGCGTTCCAGTTCACGAAACGGAACCCGTCGAAGCGCACGACGCCTTCGTCCGTGCCCAACCAGAGGTAGCCGTCGAGATCCTGGGTAAGAGAAAAGATGTTGCTCGACGGCAGTCCGTCGGCGCTGGTCCAGCTGACGACGTTGTAGCCGGACAGCGCCCCGGGTGTGTCGGCGGCCCGCGCCGTCCCCGCCGCGATCACCAGGAGTGCGACAAGCGTCGAAACCAGCGCGGCCATCTCGGTGCGGGCACACTATACCCTCGCTACAGTAGAATCCGTGCCGTGACCACAGCGACGCTTCCTTCCACGCAGACGCTCGACCGCCGCGATCTCCAGTACATCGAAGACGTCGGCTTCATGACGTGCATGACGCTCGTGCTGCTCGGCAATTACGCGCAGACGGGCCATTTCGGCGGGCCGCTGGCGTACACGCCGTTCAACGTCGCCGTGCACCTGGCCGGGCGCGGCAACGGCGGGCTCCACTACGACTACCGCCGGCCGAAGCATCCCTACAGCGACAAGTTCATGCTCGCCGCCGGCCACTGCGCGCCCACGTGCTACGCGCTGTGGATGATCTTCGGCGAAGCGCTCTCACGGAAATTCGAGGCGACCGGCGACCGCCGCTATTACGTCCGCCCTGAGGACGCGATGCTCGCGATCGACGCGCTCGGCTTCCGCCGCGGCGCCGGCGCGCTCAAAACGCTGCTCGCCGACACGAAGCTCGCGGATCATCCGCGGTTCGCGCAGGCGAAGGGCCGCGGCATCCGCGCGCTGTCCGGACACATCGAGTCCACCGACGTCACCAACGACGTCAACGGCGGGCCCTCGGGCGTCGGCGTCGCAACGGCCGCCGGCAAGGCGGCGTTCTGGGATTTCATCGGCGCGCGCCCCGGCTCGCCGAAGGTCGTCGCCTTCGAAGGCGAGTTCGCGATGTGCGCCGGCCACGCGCAGGAGCTCAAGACGCAGGCGCTGGCGCTGCAGGTCGGCAAGCGCCTCAGGATCTTCTTCTCCGACAACAACGCCGGCATCGACGACGCGCTGATCGGCGGCGTGGTGCACGACAAGTACGAAGGCTATCGGCTGCGCGACCAGTGGACGGCGTACGGCTGGAACGTCTTCGACGTGGACAACGGGCACGACTACCCGCAGATTCTCGACGCGCTCAAGCGCATGGACGACTGGGATTCGGACGACCGCCGGCCGATGATCGTCATCGGCAAGACGACGAAGGGTTACTGGCCGGCCGTCGTGAGGGATCAGATCGTCGGCTACGCCAGCCATCCCTTCGGCTTCAAGATGAACTCCGACTACATCGTCTCGCTCGCGCGCACGTTCGAGGAGCGATACGGCGTGACGTTCGAGGGCATGGACAAAGGCCCGGTCGCCGACGCGCGCGAACGGCTGCTGCAGTTCAAGACCAACGTGGACGTCGCCATGTCGGTCCTCGAGCGCAACGGCCTGGGCGACTGGCTGGCCAACCGCCTCGTCGAGATCGGCGACGCCGTCTCGGACACGGCGACGCTGCGCATCGACGCGGCGCGCGATCCGTTCCTCGACGATCGCCTGCGCGTGAAGAACCTGCCCGAGGAGCCGCAGAAGGTCACCGTCACGAACGCGGTGTCGGGCAAAGAGAAAACCGTCAGCATCACGCTGTTCAGAAAACCGGGCGAAGCGGCCGGCGCGCGCCGGGGCATTTCAGAAATCCTGAAATGGCTGAACTACGTCACCGACAACCGTATGCTCAGCATCGCGGCCGATCTCTCCGAGTCGGTCAACCTCGAGCACGGCAGCCTCTGGGGCCACTACGATCCTGATACCAACCCGCTCGGCACGCGCCTCAAGGCCGCGATTCAGGAAGCGGGCAACGTCTCGACGGCGATCGGTCTCGTCAGCCAGAACGCGTCGGTGGATCCTGACAAGTTTGCCGGCGTCTGGGCGATCAGCGGGACGTACGGCGCGTTCACGCCGCTGATGTACCTGCCCGCGCGCGTCTGGAGCCAGCAGAACCAGGACAGCCGGTTCAAGACGGGCGTCCTGCACATCCTCTCGGCGCACTCGGGTCCCGAGACCGCGGCCGACGCGCGTACGCACTTCGGCATCTTCTCGCCGCAGGTGTGGAAGCTCTTCCCGCGCGGGCACGTCATCAACCTGAGTTTCTGGGACTACAACGACGTCGCGCCGGGCTATTTCGCCGCGGCGGAGATCGCCGCGCGCGAGAAGAAGGTCGGCATCATCACCATCGAAGTGGCGCGTCCGGATCTGCCGGTCGCCGATCGCTCGACCTTTGCGGACACCGACGTGCGTGCGGCCGCGAAGGGTCTCTACGTCATCCGCGACTTCGGCGCCGGTCCGCGCCACGGCTACGTCGTCTGCCAGGGCGCGAGCGCGACGGCCAACACGGTCAAACTGATTTCCCGTCTCGAGCAGGCCGGCGTCAACGTGAAGATCATCGCCGCGGTCAGCGAGGAACTGTTCGACCGACAGCCGGCGTCGTACCGCAACGCGGTACTGCCCGAGGCCGCGCGCAACGACCTGATGTTCGTGACCGGCGCGACGCGGCGCATGTGGCCGCTGCGCAACGTCGGCCCGCTGACCGACGACTACTCCATGACGGCCGACTTCCACAACGACTGGCTCAGCGGCGGCCTCGAAGCGGACGTGATTGCCGAGGCGCATCTCGACGCCGAGTCGATCTTCGCCGGCGTGTCGCGATTCGCGCAGGACCACGCGTCGCGCATCAAGCGCCAGCGCGGCGATCTCGAGTCGCTCGCGTAGCGGCGGCCCTGAAAGGGCCGCCCTACAATCGAACAGCCCCACAGCAAGTATGTAGGGCAGCCCTGTCAGGGCCGCCCTACATGATCAGGTCTACCGGTTGGGCAGGTAGATCTCGGTGAACGTGCTGGACCCGAGCGGCTGGATCGCGAAGTACATCCCGTCGGCCGGCTGCGCCATCGACGGCGACGCCCAGAACGTGCCCTGGTAGGCGTTGCCGGGGTTGTTCACCGTCCCGCCATTGGTGCCCGTCGCGCCCGCGTGCATCGAGCTCGTCGCATAGCTGACCGTATACCCCTGGTTTGTGTTCTTCGGCCCCTGCCACGACAGCTCGTAGTGATCACCCGTGTAGGTAGCCGTCACGGACGCGACGAGCGCGTCGGGCTCGCCGTCAACCTGCGCGAACTCGAAGTCGGCGAAGTCGTAGGTCTGGTTGCCCCAGATGTTCGGGTCGCCGTACTCCGACGTGAAGTAGAACCGCGTCAGCCCGTCGAAGTAGTTCCAGCCGCCCGACGCCGTCGGGTTCTCCGGCCAGTTCGTGTTCGGATCCTGTCCGACTTTGTGCTGTACCTGACGGTTGAGCGTGACGAGCATCCAGCGATTCGGCCACCAGTCGGCGCACAGATAGTGGTAGTAGTGATCGCCCTGGTTCGAGGCCTGGCCGTCGTTCTTCTTCGAGTACGTGCCGATCTCGGCCGTCTGGTCGCCGCCCGGCTTCCGCGCGACGCGTGCAGACGTCCGCATCCAGAACGTCATCCGGTTGACATTCGGATTCCACGTGCCCGATCGCACGTTGCCCTTCGCGAACCCGGTCGCGATGTTGTACGGATAGGGCAGGAACTCCCAGTACGGCTGATCGCCGGTGCTCGTGAGCAGGTGATACAGGTTGTTCATCACGCTGCCCGACTGGTGCGGTCCGGTCGTGCTGGAGCCGAGGTACGGTTGCCACAGCGGCGTGGCCGGCGAGTCGTGATTCATCCGCAGTGACGAGAAGTCCTCGAGGAGGATCTGCCCGCCCGGCGTCGGCGGCGGCGGCGGATCTGGAGTCAGCGCCGGCGTGGGCGTGGACGGCGTCGGCGCAGACGGCGGCGGCGTGGACGGCGGTGGCGTGGACGTGGACGGCGTCGGCGCCAACGGCGTCGGTGGGGGCGGCGGGTTGGACGCGGTCGTCGGCGTCCCCGTTGAGACGACGGCCGTCACCCTCGTGCTCCTGGCGACCTGCGCGCCGGCGGCAGGATTCTGACTGATGATCAAGCCGGACGCGACCGTGCTCGCCTGCCTGGTCAGCCGACCTGGCATCAAACCAGCCGCCCTCAGCACCGTGACTGCCGCGCTCGCCGTCGTCCCGACGACGTTCGGCACGGCTACTGTGTTCTGCTGCACTACTGGCGTAGGCGCAGGCATGGACGTCACGATCGGCGTCGGCGCCCCCCCGCTGCCGCTCGCGATCGTCACCCAGTCGATGTTGAAGTTGCTCGTGTCGGCGAGCAGCGTCATCTGTTGCGTCCCGGCTTCCAGCGTCGTCGCGAACGACACGGTGGTCCAGTTCTGCCATCCGCCCGTCGCCGGAACCGCCACCGCCTGCCACACGTTGCTGCTGTTGTTGAAGCCGACGTGCATCGAGGCGCCGCTCGGCGACGCGACGCGCACCTGGACGGTGTACGCGCCGGCGGTCGTCACGTTGACCGTGTAGTTCAGCCACTCGCCTGTGGCGATCCAGCCGACGTCGTAGCCGCCGCCGCTGGCGGGCTCGAGATCGACGTCGGTGTTCCGATACGCCCCGCCGCTGTTGCCACGTGTGGTGTCGAGGTACGCGACGCCCTCACCGCCGTTGTCGAAGTCTTCCGCCTGTACCGTGCCTGGGATCGACACGGGCGTACCGGAATACGGCGACAGCGTCGTCGCCGCCGCCGACGACGGCGAGTAACGCGCGTGCACGGACGTGAGGCCGATGAGCAAGACGAGACAGGCACTCAGTCCGGCCGCTGACAGCATTCGTCGCATGAGTCCTCCAACTCGATTCGCCTCGCCCTGCGTGCGAAAGCACACAACGTCCGATCCGCGCGCACGCACGTAGGAGCGCCGGCTGATTCAACGCATCGAAACGACTACGCTGGTGGTGCGATGGAGGAGGGCTGCAAACGCGAGTCCACAAGCGGGTGCGGGCTCGCGTCCGTGAAAATGCGGCGCGTTTGCGCGCGTCAGATCGTCGAATGCGCCCGCGGCCGGTCTATCTTGTTCGCGGTGTCACAATATTGTGTGTGACGAAAACCGACAACTCGTTGACGTACATGAAAAAGGCGGCCCCGGCGGGCCGCCTCGTCACGACCGCATTTGCGGATCGCGTCAGGAGATCGTCACCTTGCGCGGGTACTGGCTGTTGTCCTCGAGGAATGTCTTCTTGTCCGGGATCTGCTCCGGCTGCACGCCGCCATCGCGATCAGTCGCGCGCGAGACGATCGTGTGCGCGCCGGGCGTCGCGCCCTTCCACGTATACGTGAACAGCTTCCAGGCGAACTTCCCCGCCTGAGGCTGCAGCGTCGCGGCCTGCCACGGGCCATCGTCGATTTTCACTTCGACCGACTTCAGCGGCGTGCCGTCATTGAGCACGAACCCGGTGATCGTGCAGTCACTCCCTGATTTCGTCACGCGGGCCACGACCGACTTGAGCCGCATGTGCGTGACCGAGGTCTCGTCCCACACCGTCTCGCCGTCGATCGTCTCCTCGCGCACCGTGCGATACCAGCGCGACTGGTACTTGCCGAGGAACGGATCCTCCTGCACGTGGATACGCGACAGCCACTTGACGTTCGCGACGCCGTACCAGCCGGGCACGAGCAGGCGCAGCGGCGCGCCCTGGTGCGTGGTGAGCGGCTCGCCGTTGAGCGCGTAGACGATCATCGGCTCTGGGCCGAGCGCCCGTTCGCGCGAGAGGCTCCGGCCGAAGTGCTGATCGAGCTTGATCTTCGTGTTGCGAAACTCGGTTTCTTCCTCGCCGTGATCGGCGCCGAAAAACACCACCTCGTGCCCGTTGTCCTTCAGCCCGGCCTCCTTCAGCACCTTCTTGAGCGGCACGCCAGTCCACTTTCCGTTGCTGGCGAGCCCCTGCACGCGTCCGCGGCCGTTGCCCGAGCACTCGAAGCCGGCGGCGATCTCGTCGCGGCCCATCGCCTTGATTTCGTCCACCGTGTAGGCTTTCGGGTGCTCGACGAGGCCGGAGATCTTCAGGCGGAACGCCGTCAGGTCGATCTGAGGATGGCCGTAATGCTGCGTGGTGAAGAACTGGTCCTTCGGCGTGACGCCGCCCAGATTGCGAATGTCGAAGATGCGGACGACGGCGCTCGGATTCGTGTTGAAGTTCGCGGGGATGTCCGTGAACGGCACGACCGTCTCGCCTTCGGCCAGGGCGGGCATCGCCCACTCCGGCACGCCGAACGCCGCCAGTCCAGCCGCGGCGACGAGACTGCCCTTCAATACCGCGCGACGAGTCGTCATTGTTGGCACCTCCGGCGGTCCTGAAAGGACCGCCCTACGTTCGCGGCTCCAAAAGAGCCGCGCTACGAGAACTTCGGGACGACGAGTTGAAAGAGCTTGAGCGGCGCCGTTCCGCGCTGCGCGATCCGCGCAGATTCGGTCGGGCCGAGGTAGATCCCATGGCCTTTGGCCACCTGATGATCTTTCCCGTTGAGGGTAATCGTGCCCTCGCCTTCCATCAAGTACAAAAGCTGATTCGTCTTCGCGTCACATACGACGTTGTACGTGTCGCCCGTGCCCAGCCAGCGCAGCGAGCCGACGACGTTTTTTGCTCCGCAGAGCGCCTTGTTGAGAACCTCGACGTATTCGCCGGATCCGGCCACCGTCGTGTGCGGCAGCGCGTTCGTGTCGATATAGGTATTTGGCATCGTTTCTAAGTTTGCATCCAGTCCGCGCCGCCCTCTTTCCGGATCCAGCGCAGGTCGTCGTCCGTCCCCTCGAGGATGTGCGTCTTGAAGCGGTTCGGCGCCTGAAACTCGAAGTAGAAGAGCGGCGTCAACGCCCGCAGCCGATGCTTCTGCTCCGGTGGGATGAAGATCATCGTGCCCGGCCCGACCGGCTGCACGCCCTCCGGCGTCTCGACCTGCGCGTTGCCGTCCATGATGAAATAAAAATGCTCGCAAACCTCGTGATAGTGCAGCGGCGAGGCCGTCCCCTTCGTGTACGTCATCACGCCGGCGAGCATGTCGTCGATATTGGCGAGCTCTTTGTTCACGAAGAACGTGCGCACGCGGCCGCCGGTCGCGCCCTCGAGGCGCGGCAGCGCGTCCTGATGGAAGATGTAGGCCAATCCAGGCTCCTTGATCTGGTATAACAGTCCGGCAAAACGCCTGCCATTATATGCGGTTGGCGCGCACGATCGTCATTCAAGGGAGACAGCGGACCGTCATGACCTATCGGAACCTGGAAGAGGCACTGCAGAGTGTGAGCAACCCCGTCGAGATGCTGCGCAATTCGCAAATCGGACCGTATGCGTTTCCGGTCGTGCGTCACGAGTTCACGAACTGGCGCGACGAGCAGCGCTCGTGGCGCGAGACGTGCGCGCTGTTCGATCAATCGCACCACATGACCGACCTGTACGTCGAAGGGCCCGACGCGCTGAGGGTGCTGTCCGATCTCGCCGTCAACAGCTTCAAGAACTTCAGACCCAACACGGCGAAGCAGTTCGTCGCGACGAACCACCAGGGGTACGTCATCGGCGACGCGATTCTGTTCTACCTGTCCGAGCACCGCTTCAACCTCGTCGGGCGTCCGCCCGCGGCGAACTGGGTGCAGTTCAACGTCGAGACCGGGAAGTACGACGCGACAGCCGAGCGCGATGAGCGCACCGCGCAGAACAACGGGCGGCGCAAGACGTTCCGCTTTCAGGTCCAGGGTCCCAACGCCCTGAAGGTGATGCAGAAGGTGCTCGGCAAGCCGGTGCCCGAGGTGCGCTTCTTCACGATGGATCTCTTCACCATCGCGGGACATCCGGTTCATGCGCTGCGTCACGGCATGGTCGGCCAGCCGGGCTGGGAGCTGTTCGGCGCATGGGAACACGGCGATGCCGTCCGTGACGCCATCGTCGAGGCCGGCCGCGAATTCGGGTTGCGTCAGGTCGGCGCACGCACGTACCCGACGAGTTGCCTCGAGTCCGGCTGGATTCCCTCGCCCCTGCCCGCCATCTACACCGGCGACGAGATGAAGGCGTACCGGCAGTGGCTCACCGGCCGGAGCTATGAGGCCATGGCGTCGCTTGGCGGCAGCTTCGTGTCGCGGAACATCGCCGACTACTACCTGACACCCTACGATCTCGGCTACGGACCGTTTGTGAAGTTCGACCACGACTTCATCGGGCGCGCCGCGCTCGAACGCATGGCCGCCAATCCGTCGCACCAGAAGGTCACGCTGCTCTGGAACGGAGACGACGTCGCGCGCGCGTTCAAGACGATGTCGGATGACGGCGACATTACGAAGTACATCGACACGCCGCTCGCCAATTACGCGACGCTGCCGTACGACCGCGTGATGAAGAGCGGCAAGGCGATTGGCCTCTCGACGTACACCGGCTACAGCTACAACGAACGCTCCTGGCTCTCGCTCGGCATCGTCAACAACGACCAGGCGGCACCGGGCACGGAAGTGACGATTGTGTGGGGGGAAGAAGGACGCGGGACGACGAAGCCGACGGTCGAGCGCCACAAACAGGCCGAAATTCGCGCGACCGTCGCGCCGGTGCCGATCTCGGAAGTCGCACGCGTAGCGTACCGGCCCAAGTAACCGCGGAGCGAATTCGACGCGGTCGGCCTGCGCAGCAGGCCCGTGTCTCGCTTCGTGTGGTGTGCTTTGTCTTCGTGACCTCGTGAATATGGAAGCTACCGCCGAGCGCAAGGCCTTCTACTCGCGGCTCAGGGCGATGAACGCGGCGCCGCTGTGGGAAGTCCTCAGCGACATCGTCCGCACCGATCCGCGGACGGCGGTGCAGCCGGCCTTGTGGCACTACGACGATTTGCGGCCGTTCATCGCCGAAGCCGGACGGCTCGTCACGGCCGAAGAAGCCGAGCGGCGCGTGCTGATTCTCGAGAATCCAGGACTGCCGGGGATGTCGCGCATCACGCAGAGTCTGTATGCCGGGCTGCAGCTCATTCTCCCGGGCGAAGTCGCGCACAGCCACCGACACTCCGCCTCGGCGCTGCGATTCGTCCTCGAAGGCAGCGGCGCGTACACGTCCGTCAACGACGAGCGCCTGACGATGGAGCCCGGCGACGTGATCCTGACGCCGTTCTGGTCGTTTCACGCGCACGGCAATCCCGGTAGCGAGCCCGTCGTGTGGCTGGACGGGCTCGACATCCCCACCGTGAACATGTTCGACACCTCGTTCTTCGAGAGACACGAAGAGCACGAAGCACATCTCAACCACGAAGAACACGAAAACAAGCAGGAGCACTTCAAATACCCCTATGCGCCGCATCGCGAGGCGCTGGGGATGATGGCGAGGTCGGGCGCCGTCGATCTGCGCCACGGCTTCAAGCGCGAATACCTCAGTCCCGAGACGGGGCGGTCCGTCCTGCCGACGATCGGCGCGTGGCTGCAGTTGCTACCGCGGGGGTTCGCCGGTTCGCCGTATCGCTCGACCGATGCGACGATCGTCTGCGCCGTCGAAGGCCACGGCACATCGACGGTCGGCGGAAGGACGTTCACCTGGGGCCCGCGCGACATCTTCGTCGTCCCCTCCTGGCACGCGGTGTCGCATCAGGCGGATGAAGAATCGGTGCTGTTCAGCTTCTCCGATCGCCCCGCGCAGAAATCTCTCGGCATCTGGCGGGAAGACAGGCAGGCCTGAAGGCCGGCACTACTTCAGACCGAGTTTCTGCTTCTTCGACAGGAGCTTGATTGCTTCGGCGAGACGGCGCTTTCTCGTCCCGTCCTTCTTCGCCATGTGAATCCAGCCAAAGTACATCCGCTGCTCGCGCGGCGTCAGCGTCTGAAAGAAGCGCCAGGCCGATGGTGACGCCTGGAGCGCCTTCGCAATTCCGGCCGGTATCTTGTCGGGGACGTTCGGCTTTCCGGCGTCGCGGCCGCCGGCCTCGGGTGATCGTGCTTTCCCCGCCGGCTTCAACCGGCCCGCCTTCTCGAGATCCGCATAGCGCCGGCAGTTGACCGCCGACCACTTGCTGCCAGACGTGCGCGGCGTGAACTTGCGCGCGTAGCGCGCGTCGTCGATGCGTTTGATGAGGCTGTCGATCCAGCCGACAGAGAGCGCCTCGTCGAGCGCATCCAGGTAATCGACCGACGGACGCCCGGTATGCCGTTTATGAAAAACGAGCCAGATCTCGGTCGATGTCGCGTGGTTCTTCTCGAGCCACGCGCGCCAGCGCTCGACAGTGCGGGCGTCGAACGTCTTCACACTTCCAACTTCTGACTTCTTATTTCTTACTTCGTACTCAGGTCCTGCAAATCCCAGGTCCAGCGAATCTGCGGGTTGTACATCTCGTCCCAGCTCTGCTCCGACCAGAACACCTCGCGATCGGGCGCCGGATTCCACCGGTTGTTCGGCGAGTTGTCGTAGTGCGCGATGGCCGTGAGCTTGCTGCCAGCCGGAATCTCGAGCGGCGTCGCGAGCTCGTAGTAGAGCTGCCAGTTGAAGTCGTACTTCGGCACGTCGAGGACGAGCACCTCGTGGCCGTCGGGATAGGTGAGGATGAACTTCATGTCCTTGCCGCGCAGGTGCATGTGCGGCGACATCGCGTACAGCGTCGCGGGCTCGGGGAAGATCTTGAAATCGGTGATCTTCCAGTTCTCGGCGCCGGCCGGGATGTTCGGGATGCGCTCGGTCGGCAGCGGCATGTCGTTGACCATTGTCGTGCCGCGATCGAGCGACGAGACGTTCTGCATTTCGTAGTGCACCGGCGTTTTCGAGAACCAGATGCCGAACTGCGCGCGTTCCTTTTCCGGCTTGCCAGACGGCTGATAGTGCATGTTCATCTCGATGTACGCGCCTTTCGGCAGACGGCGCGCTACCCCGTCGGCGTACGCTTCCCAGCCGCGCCCCGGCACGTACGACACGAGCCGGATGCCCGGTCCGGCGCCTGGCGGCAACCCGGCGTTCACGCCGTTCTGCGTGCTGACGGTGCCGTCGGGGAGCACCGGGCGCCCGTTCTTGAGCACCGTGCCGTCCGGCAGCTCGCGGACGAAGACGGTGGCGTGATGCACGATCGCCGGGTTGTTCGTGCGGACCTGCATCTTCTGGATCCAGACGTCGGTCGGAAACGGCGACTTCACGAAGTACGACGTCTGCGGCACCTCGCCAGTCGCCGGCACGTTCACTTCGATCGGCAGATCGATGACCGCGTCCGGCGTGCCGAACGCCCACCCGCCGTCGGGGAACGTCGGTGCCTGAGGCAGATCCCCGTCGTCGCCTTTCTGCGCCCCGCCGTCCACCCATCGAACGATCGTCTCGATGTCGGCCTGCGGCAGGCTGCGATCGTTCGCGAGTCTCATGCTCGCAGGGCTCGCCCCCCACGGCGGCATCTGGCGCGCGACCACTTTGTTCTTGATCGCCCGCGCCCACGGCCGCACGTTCTGATACGTGATGAGCGACATCGGCGCCACCTCGCCGGGCCGATGGCAGACGACGCAGTGCGTGTAAAGAATCGGTGCGACGTCCTTGCTGAACGTCGGCGCGTCGGCGGCGTGCGCGAGCGGCGCCGCGACGAGGCACGCGAGGGCGAGCGCTATCGTTTTCGGAACCACATCTCACCTATGTTCATGTAAGCGTCGCCGTCCACCGACAGCGATCGGCGGATTCTGAAGTTCGACGGCGACGCGAGAAACGTGCTCCCCTTGACGTGGAGCTCCGGGCCGTTCTTCGACGCCCTGAACGCCTGCGTCTCGAAGTAGTGCGTGAAGTAGCCGCCGGAGTCGGCGCCGATCGTGCCTGGCTTGAACAGCGTGTACCCGCGGCTGTCAACTTCGATCCACGTCAGGTATTTCGCGATCGGGTCGTACATGACCTGGATAGTCGTGGCATAACCGGCGCCGTCTGGATCCATCGCCTTCAGTTCACCTTCGTAGTAACACCCGTCAACGTGCCTGAACGTCGCCGTCCCGGTGTGCATGCCCGCCGCGGCGAGCGGCGTGTCAGGCGCCTCGTACTCCATCGCCCACGTGCCGACGAAGTAGTCCGGATTGAACGGCGGCGAGGGATCGTCGGGCCGCGTGGGCCGCGTCAGGGCCTTCAGCGTCGCGATCAGCTCGAGATCCGCGTCGCTCAGGCATTGTCGCTTCGGCGCGCCGCTCGGCGCCCCCGAGTGCTGCGCGAACGCCGGCGCGCAGATGGCCATCGACAGCAACGTCGCTGCTATTTTGCGCATGATTCGCTCACCGTCGCGAGCGACGTGACGTTCAGCCGCCGCCCCGACGCGTCTTCGATCAACAGCCCCTTCACGAGCACTTTGTGATCCTTGTGTTGGTCCGGGTGCATCTCGATCAGGCCAATCAGGCCCAGTCGCAGCGAGCCGAGCGGCCGGCCTTCGGCCGCCTTGAGATCATCGGCCTTCGAGAAACCTGGACCGGCTTTCTGCGGCTCGGTGGCGCTCGTCAACGTCCAACCGCCGTTCGTGCCCGACAGACAGCCGAGCGTCTCGACAATCGGCGCGTCGCCGGGGCCCTGTGGCGGCCCGGCGAACTCGGCGCCGCGTGCGCCGCGGCCACCGCGCTGCTGCGCCAGCAGCATTAGAAGCGACAAGATGACGGCGGTCATGGCAGCGAAAACACCTGCAGCGAATCCGTCGCGACAATCGCGATGTACTGCTTCCCGTTCTTTGCCTGATACGTGATCGGGTTCGCGTTGCCGACGCCGGGCATCTTCGCCGCCCAGAGCTCCGCGCCGGTCTTCGCGTCGAACGCCCGGATGCGGCGATCGGTGGCCGCGCCGACGATGACGATGCCGCCGGCCGTGACGATGGGCCCGGCGCTGCCGCTGCCGCCCGTGTGGCGCTTGCCCTCGGGCAGCGCCTCCGTGAGGCCGAGCGGCACCTGCCACGCGACGTCGCCGGTGTTCGCGTTGACGGCGACGAGCCGTGCCCACGGCGGACGCTGGCACGGCAGGTTCGCGACGACCTTGCCGGTCTCGTCGCGCATCGGCGCACTGAAGGAGAAGTACGGCCCAGGTCCGTTGACGCTGGCGCGATCGTAGGGCTGCTTCGATCCTTCGGTGCCGCGGCCGTAGTTGCCGCCCGGCTTCTTCTTCTCGATCCACCCGACGAGCGACGTGTCGTGCGCGTTGACGTACACGAAGCCCGTGTTCGGATCGGCGGCCGGCCCGCCCCAGTTCACGCCGCCGGTGCCGCCCGGAAACTGAATCGTCGACTTCGGCGGCGCACCGTCCTCATGGAACAGGAACGGCGTGAAGGGACCGGCGTTGTAGAACCCGCCGCTCTTCTCCAAGAGCGCCTCGCACGCGGCGACATGATCGGCCGACGTGTCCTCGGGACGCACCATGTCGCGGTCCTTGTTGAACTCGACGCGGACGAGCGGCGGCGGCTTCACCGGAAACGGCTGCGTCGGCGAATACCACTCGCCCGGCACGTCGCCCTTCGGCACCGGACGCTCCTCGACGCCGAAGATCGGCTTTCCCGTCTCGCGGTTGAGGATGAACATGTAGCCGGTCTTGCCGACCGAGGCGAGCGCGGGAATCGTGCGGCCGTTCTGTGTGATATCGACGAGCGTCGGCGGCGACGGCATGTCCGAGTCCCAGAGATCGTGATGCACGGTCTGGAAGTGCCACTTGTACTTGCCGGTGTTCGCGTCCACGGCGACGATCGAATTGGCGAACAGGTTGTTGCCGGGCCGATCGCCGCCCCAATAGTTTGCGGCGGGTCCGGCGATCGGCATGTAGAGGATGCCGCGCTGCACGTCCGCCGTCATGTACCAGCCCCAGATGTTCACGCCCGATCGATGCTTCCAGCCGTCGTCGAGCCACGTCTCGTGGCCGAGTTCGCCGGGTTGCGGCACCGTGTGAAACTCCCAGAGCTTCTTCCCGTCGCGCGCATCGAAGGCGCGCGTATCTCCCGAAGGGCCGTCTGGCACTTCGCCAACCGTCGCGCCCAGCAGGACGAGGTTCCTGAACACCACCGGCACGCCGTTCCAGCCGACGCCGATCTCGACGACGCCGTTCGTGCCGAAGCCCTCGGAGGGCTTGCCGGTCGCCGCGTCGAGCGCCATCAGGCGCGCCGGGGCGTCGGGGCCTGCGGCCTTCACTGCGCTCGCCGTGAACAGAATCCGCTCGGGGTTGGTGCGATCGCCGGGCCAGTACGCGACGCCGCGTCCGGTGGATTCGCCGTCGATCTGGTAACGCCAGAGTTCCTTGCCGGTGGCGCCGTCGAGCGCGGTGATTCGGTTGCCGGCCGACAGCAGGTACACCACGCCGTTGACGGCGATGGGGGTGACCTCGGGATTGGACGGGGCGGCCGCCGCGCCTCTGCCGCGGCCCCGGCCCTCGGGACGCTCGACCAGGGTCAGGTTCCAGGCCGGCTGCAGCGTGCCCGCGTTCGCCGCGGTGATCTGCTTGAGCGGCGAGAACTTGGTGCCGGCCAGATCATGGGCGTACATCGGCCAGTCGCCGGCCTGTCGGTCCGGCTTCTGCGCGTGGCCGGCGACGGCCAGCAGCGCGGCGGTTCCCGCGACTGCACCGGCGAAAAACATCGATCGAAGCTGCACGGGCGCCTCCCGCGGCGCATTATACTTTCCATGCGTCCGTGGATCGACGCCAGGGGCGCGTGAGCGGCGCCTGCGGCCAGCCGCGAGCGGGAGCGAGCGGCTCAGCGTAAGTTCGCGGCGGGGGTGAGGCCCCGCCGCCAGTGCAAAAAGTGAGGCGATATGCGAGCCCTGTGGATGTCGCTCGGCACCCTGGCCATCATCACCACCGTGGGCCCCGCGTCGGCGTGGGCCGAAAGCAGTCCGCCGACGTTCTACAAAGACGTCCTGCCGATCCTCCAGGAGAACTGCCAGAGCTGTCACCGGCCAGGCGAGGTCGCGCCGATGGCGCTGCTCACGTACGAGCAGGCGCGGCCGTGGGCCCGAGCGATCAAGACAAAGACGCTCGCGAAGCAGATGCCGCCGTGGTTCGCCGATCCCGACTACGGCCTGTTCTCGAACGAGCGCAAGCTCAGCTCGGGTGAAATCGCGACGCTCAGCGCGTGGGCCGACGCCGGCGCGCCGGCCGGTAACCCGAAGGATGCGCCGCCCGCGAAGCACTTCGAAGACGGCTGGAACATCAAGCCGGACATCGTCATCGAGATGCCGAAGCCGTTCCAGCTGCCGGCGAGCGGCACGATCAACTACAAGTACATCGTCGTGAAGACGAACTTCAAAGAAGACATGTGGGTGACGGCGGCGGAGATGCGGCCGGGCAATCCGAAGGTGCTCCACCACGGCAAGGTGTGGGTGCGGCCGCCGAACTCGAACTGGATGAAGGACGCCGTCCCGGGCGACGCCTACGAGCTCGAGACCCAGCGCGACATCATCGGTCGCAACAACCCTGAAGAAGGCAACGACATCCTCGGCAAGTTCAATCCGGGTCTCGGCCCGCAGCGCTTCGACATGGAAGGCGCGGCGAAGTTCGTGCCGAAGGGATCGGATCTCGTCTACGAGATGCACTACACGGCGACCGGCAAGCCTGAATCCGACGTCTCGAAGCTCGGGCTCGTGCTCGCGAAGGTGGACCCGAAGAAGCGCTACTACTTCCATGCGGGTCCGACCGCGGCGAACCTCGCGATTCCCGCCGGTGACGACAACGCCGAAGTCGTGAGCGAGGTGACGCTCGGCGCGCCCGGCGAACTCGTCTACGCGCAGCCGCACATGCACCTTCGCGGCAAGGACTTCGAGCTGCAGGTGATCACGCCCGATCAGGAGAAGAAGACCGTGCTCAAGGGCAAGTTCGACTTCGACTGGCAGATGGGCTACCAGTACGCCGAGCCCGTGCAGCTGCCGAAAGGGACGAAGCTGCGGTTCATCTCGCACTTCGACAACTCGCCGGCGAACCGCTTCAACCCCGATCCGACGAAGAAGATCGTGTGGGGCCCGCAGAACTGGGATGAGATGAGCAACTGCTTCATCGGCGTCCTGTTCGACCGCAACGTGAACGTCGCCAAGGCGTTCATGCGCTCCGGTCCGAGCCTGCTGCCGCGCGGCCAGGCGGGGCCGACACTCGCGCAGGCGCTTCAGATCACGACCGGCCCCGTTGTCCCCGCGTTCAACGGAAGCGGCGACACCTTCGAGAAGGGCGCGTCCAAGGGTCAAGGCGGACAGTAGTCGATCACGTGGGGCGGCCCTTTCAGGGCCGCCTTCGTCGACTTTGTGCCTTCGAGGTTGCTCAGTTACGGCAGCGCGAAGACGACGATCTGGTTCGTCGCGACGATCGCGACGTACTGCTTTCCGTTCTTCGCCTGATACGTCATCGGATTTGCGTTCGCGGACGCGTCGAGCTTCGTCGCCCACAGTTCTTTGCCCGTCTTCGAGTCGAACGCGCGGAAGCGGCGATCGTCGGTCGCGCCGACGAAGACGAGCCCGCCGGCCGTCACCGTCGGACCGGCGCTGCCGCTGCCACCGACGTTCTGCTTGCCCGGCGGCAGAAAGTCGTTCACGCCGAGCGTCGTCTGCCACGCGATCTCGCCCGTGTTCGCGTTCACTGCGACGAGCCGCGACCATGGCGGACGCTGGCACGGCAGAATGACGTCACGGCCGTTCGCGTCCTTCCCCGCCGACGCGGAGAACGTGTGGAACGGGCCGACGCCGTCCACCGACGCACGGTCGTAGGGCAGATGCGCGCCCGCTTCGTCGAACGAGTACGTGACGCCCGGCTTCGTCTTCTCCACCCAGCCAACGAGTGACGTGTCGTGCGCGTTCACGTAAATGTAGCCGGTGCGCGGATCGGTGGCGGTTCCGCCCCAGTTCACCCCGCCCGTGCCACCGGGAAACTGAATCGTCGATCGCGGCGGCGTGCCCTCCGCGTGATACATGAACGGCGTGAACGGCCCCTCGTTGATGAACCCGCCGCTGCGATCCCACAGGGCCTGACAGTTGGCGACGTGGACCGCGTTGGTATCCGCCGCCCTCACCATGTCGTCTTTCTTGAAGCTGTTCTTCGCGAGGGGCGGCGGCTTCACCGGGAAGGGCTGCGTCGGCGAATACCACTCGCCCGGCACGTCGCCTTTCGGCACCGGCCGCTCCTCGACGCCGAAGACGGGCTTGCCGTTCGTGCGATCGAGAATGAACATCAGGCCGTCCTTGCCGACAGTCGCGAGCGCTGGAATCGTACGGCCGCCCTGCTTGATGTCGATGAGCCCGGGCGCCGCCGACATGTCGATGTCCCAGATGTCGTGATGCACGGTCTGGAAATGCCAGAGCCGCTTGCCGGTCGCGATGTCAACGGCGACGACGGAGTTGCCGAAAAGATCATTGCCGGGGCGATCGCCGCCGTAGTAGTTGGACGCCGGTCCCGCAATCGGCAGATACGCGATCCCGCGCGCCTCGTCCACGCTCTCCGAGAAGCCCCACGTGTTGGTACCCGATCGATCCTTCCACCCGTCGTCGAGCCACGTCTCGTGTCCGGCTTCGCCCGGACGCGGCACCGTGTGAAAGTCCCAGAGCTTCTTGCCGGTGACGGCGTCGAACGCGCGCGTATCGCCGGGCGGCCCCTGCGGCACTTCGTTCACGCTCGCGCCGACCATGATGACGTTCTTGTAGATCGTCGGCGTGCCCGCGTAGCCGACAACCATGTCTACTTCGCCGTTTGTGCCGAAGCCTTCCGACGGCTTGCCCGTGCCGGCGTCGTATGAGAGCAGACGGCGTCCAGCCGTGACGAACACGCGATCGGGCGTATTGCGATCGCCGGGCCAGTAGGCGACGCCGCGGCGCGACACGGCGCCCCCAGGTCCGCCACCCTGCACATCGCGCTGCCAGATCACTTTGCCCGTGTCGGCCTCGAGCGCGACGACGGAGTCGTTGACGGGGAGATACATTACGCCGCCGACAACGATGGGGACCGCCTCGGAGCCGCCGAGCAAGCCGCCACCGCGTCCGCGTCCTCCGGGCGGCGCGGGGAACGTGTAGGTCCACGCGTGCGCCAGCGCCGCGACATTGCCGGTGTTGATTTCGGTCAGCGGCGAGAAGCGCGTGGCCGCGAGATCGTGGTTATAAGTCGGCCACTCCTGCGCCGGCGTCGCGGCCTTCTTCTGCTGCGCGACGAGAGCGACAGTGAACAACGACATCCCCGCGAGCGACGCGATGAGAACCTTCTTCATAGCAGCCTCGTGCCAGGGCGGATTTTTAGGGCCGCCGGCGGGCCTGAAAGGCCCGCCCTACGTCAGCTACCGCGGCCAGCACGGCGTCGGATCCCACCCGCTGGCGTCGGCGGCTTTCTTGAACGTGTACGTCCGGATGAACTGCCCTGTGAGATACGTCGGGTCGTCAACCATCGCCGTGAGCGCGATGTACGAATCGTTCTGCTGGCCGGACAGCAGCGAGAAGTACTCCGTCAGCACGGCCTTCCCACTGTACGGCACGCCGTTCTTCCGGATGTACCCCGGCTTCATGTTGGTGGTCGTCACTTTGAGCTGGCCGCCGCGCGTCGCGCCCTGGACGCGGTTGATCGGCACGAAGCCGGTGCCTCCCGTATCGATGAGCAGCCGCCCGTTCACCTGCCAGATCGCCTGCGAGTAGCCCTGCCACGTCGGCGCGCCGAGCTGCGCCGGCGGCGCACCGAAGTGCAGCAGGCGCGTCTGCGTGCCGGCGTCGGTGTCGATCTTCAGCGCGTTGTCACCATCCCAGATGATATGCAGCCGTCCCGGCCTCTGCATGACGCCGATCGCGCCATAGGCTCTGCACGCGTTGCCGTCTGCTTTGTCCTTGTCCGGGTCCCACGCGTTCGCAATGTCGCGCGCCTGGCGCGTCAGCGGCAGATACGCGATGTCGCCCTTCTGGGGCGTGACGCGGAAACGCCACTCGTCAACGACGAGCGACACCCAATAGCCTGTGAGATCGATCGGCGCACGCTGCTTCGCGGTCGGCGCGGGACCGGCCGGCGCCGCGCCGCGTCCGCGGTCCTGCCCACGCGCAAACCCGCACGGCGCGATCACAAGGATGAGCAACGCCGCCGCGAGCCGCTTCACTTCTTGTCAGTCCGGCTCAGGCCGGACCCCACACTGGGCATCGTCAGTCCTTTGTAGATCGCCTCGACGAACATGTCAGGCGTCCACGACGCGTCGCGGCCGAAGCGGCCGTCCCAATCCTCGGTCGGACGCGCGGCTTTGACCTGATCGAGCGTGCGTCCCTTCTTGATCAGATCCTGGATGCGATCGCGGATGATGGTCGTCATGTCGCGGTAGTACGTCAGGTCGGCGATGTCGCCGATACGCCCGTGCGAGGGGATGAAGAACGTCCCGCCTTCGGATCGAAACTCCGGGACGGCGAGTTCGACCAGGCGGTTGAGCGCCGCCAGCAGTCCCTGGATGCTGCCGCCTTTCGCGAGGTCGATCATCGGGTAGCGCGTGAAGTCGAAGATCTCTCCCGTCGCGACAACGTCGGAGCCGCGAAAGTGGACGACGCTGTCGCCGTCGGTCGCGGCGGCCGGCATGCTGAGCAGCTCGATGCCCTCGCCGTTGAAAAAATATGGCAGCTTCTGCACTTTGCCGAAGTAGGTGTCGGTCGGCAGCGCCCTCGACGGCGCTTTCCTCTCGCTCATGCGCGCGAGGACGTTCTCGTGGGCGAGAATCGCGGCCGCGTTGCCTTCGCCGCCGATCTCGCCGGTCACGTTGCCGCCGGTGTACGTCCTTCCCGCCAACGCGATCCTCTCGTTGCCGCCCGTGTGATCCGGCAGCGCACTGGTGTTGGCAATGTAGCGGATCGGCTTGGGCGGCGCCATCGTCCGCGCGAACGGCTCGAGGTTTGTGGCGGCCACCGTCTCCGCGCCGGACCTCGGCGCTGGAGGGAGCGCGAGCTGCAGCCGCTCTTGCAGCGCCTTGACCGCGGCCAGGACGGCGTCGGCATTCGCGGCCGTGCCGCTGTCAACGAGGAAGACGCCGTCGGGTCCGGCAGAGACGGTGATGTTGCTGCCAGCGCCACCTATTAAATAGACGTGGCCGCGAACCGGGATGGTGTCGATGCGCGCCTGCTGCGCATCGAGTGAAAGCGCGAACGCAGAGATGACGAGTAACGCGGAGATCGTTGTCTTCGTCGTCACTTGCCGCCGTTGACCTGGCGCTCCAGCTTGCGCGCGTCTTCCGGATACATGCTCGCCGCGCCGCCGAGCGTGATCTCGGTGGGAATGTGGTACTTCTGCCCGAACTCCTTCAGGAAGGGGTTCTCGCCAGGCAGATAGTGCGGGACGACGCCGTTGGGCCGATCGATCTCTTCGACCGGCGTGCAGGGATACGGCGGAAGCTGCTGGCTCGGCGCCCAGCGGTACTCGCTCGCGCGAATCATCGGCTCCGACAGGTAGATCGGGTCGTACGCGATCGTCACCCACGTCAGGATGTCGCCGCGGCGGATCCAGAACTGCGTCTCTGTGGCCTCGTCGCTCGACGGCACGCCGTTGCGCCGGTAGTAGTCTTCTTTCAGGTGCGTCGTCGTGATCTTGAGCATGTCGCCGATGAACTCGGCGGTCGAGAAGCCGCCCCAGGTGTGCGGCGCGAGGGCCGGCGGGCGCGTGCGGCCGTCCATGTAGTAAGCGTTGTCGACCGACCGCAGCCATTCGGCGTGGTACGCCGTGATCTGCCGCGAGTTCGGGTCGATTTCCTTCGAGATGCGGAGCTGCGACGGTCCGCGCGTGATGTACATCGCACCGTGCGGCCGGCACTGCCATTCAGGCAGCGTGTAGAGGGACGCGTTCCATGCCTGCGCTCGCAGCGAACCGGCGCGGCTCATCGGGATGCCGAGAAACTCGCCGACGTACGGGTTGCCGGTGTTGTCTTCGTCCTGCACCGGCTGCCATTCGCCGGCGAAATCCATCTGCGCGAGCGCCGGACGGCCGGCCGCGAGCGTGATGGCCACGCCGATCGCCACCGTCAGGAGCCGTCGCCTGCGTGTCATGCCTGACCTCCGGCCCGAAGGCCTCCGTCGCGGAAACCGGCGCGAGTATAACTGGATCGCGGACGCCGTGCTATCGTTTCTGGCTCATGCGCTACGCGACGTTTTCTCTCAAGACCGATCCGACCGAACGACTCGGCGCCGTCCTCACCCCCGACCTCGCCACCGTCTTCGACATCCAGATCCTCCTCGGCGCACCGAGCGGGGCGCTGCCGCGCACGCTGCTCGAGCTCATTCGCGAAGGCCGCGACGCGTGGACGCGTCTGGCGGCCCGCATCGAGCAGGCGGCGTCGGGCGACGTCCCGGCGCCGGCGAAACACGCGGCGGCCGACGTCCACTGGCACGCGCCGATCAGCCGCCCTGCCAAGAACATCATTTGTCTCGGGCTCAACTACTCGAGCCACGTCAAGGAGAGCGCCCAGGCGCGCGGCCGTGAAGCGAAGATGCCCGAGCATCCGGTCTTCTTCACGAAGGCGCCGACGACGGTCAACGGACCGTTCGCGCCGATCCCGTGGGATCCGGACGTGACGCAGCAGGTGGACTACGAGGTCGAGCTCGGCGTCGTCATCGGCGTGGGCGGCAAGAACATCACGCGACCCCGCGCGCTCGAGCACGTGTTCGGCTACACGATTGTCAACGACGTGTCCGCGCGCGACCTGCAGATGCGGCACCTCCAGTGGTTCAAGGGCAAGAGCCTCGACGGCTTCTGCCCGA
>CAZOIK010000111.1:0-4023 GCA_964579765.1 uncultured Bifidobacteriaceae bacterium | reverse complement strand
ATCGGGACGCGGAGGCAAGGAAGAGTAACGGTTCATGTGGTGATTGGGTGAGTGGGTGATGTGGTGAGTTCGAAGAAACGTGCGAGATCGACGTTGCCGCCCGAGACGATCGCGACCACCTTGCCCGTGCCGGCGCGTCCGCTGAGCGCCGCGCCGACGGCGCAGGCGCCCGCGCCCTCGGCAATCACGTGCGCCCGCTCGGCCACTGCGCGCATCGCGCGCGCGACGTCGGCGAGCGGCACGACAATCGACGCGGTCACCTGACGCAGCAGCGGCCACATGGTGTCGAGCACCGACTTCCCGCCGGCGCCGTCAACGAACGACGCGCGCCACGACTCGAACGAGACGGGGCGGCCGGCGGCCAGCGACGCGTGGAGCGGCGCGGCCGATTCGGGTTCAGCCGCGAAGACTTTGGTCTGCGGCCGGAGGGCGCCCACCGCCGCGGCGACGCCGGCCAGCAGGCCTCCGCCGCCCACGGACCCGACGATGGCGTCGGGTTGGGGCAGATCGTCGAAGACTTCGAGGGCGAGCGTGGCGTTTCCCGCGATGAAGCGGTCGTCATCGAACGGGTGAATGAAGTATCCGCGCATGCGATCCGACGTATGACGCTCGACGGTGGCCCACGCTTCATCGTACGTCACGCGCACGACGGACGCGCCCAATCGACGGATGGCGTCAACTTTCGCCGCCGGTGCGGTGTCCACCACCAGCACGGAACAGGGCACGCCGGACTGACGAGCTGCATAAGCCACGCCAAGTGCAGCGTTGCCGGCGCTGACGGTCCACACGCCGTCCGCCAGCTCCGACGGCGCGAGCTGGCGCATGACGTTCGCCGCGCCGCGGATCTTGAACGACCCGGTGGGCTGCAGCGTCTCCAGCTTGAGGTACAGCTCGATCCCCGCGGGCGCGTCGGGGAGATCGACGCGGACGAGCGGCGTGCGCACGGCCGCGCGATACACGAACCGCGCGGCGTCTCTCACCGCCTCGATCGGGATCGCGCGCGTCGTCGCGGTCATCCCTGCGCGGTTTTGAGCGCCGAAATCTGCGCGGCGATGGCGTCGAGGCGCGCCATGATCTCGCGGTGCCGCGTGTCGTCGGGCGTCGGCCGCTTGGCGAGGAAGGAGATCGTGCCGCCGGGATCCAGAATCGCGCGCTCGATCTCGTCGAGCGAGTCGAACCCCTGCCGGTGCGCCGCGGCTTCGAGCTCGCCGCGCGTGATCAACTCGCCCTTGAGACGGTCGAGGCGCAGCTCGCCGTGGTCGATCAGCACGTCCGGCTCGCCTTCGATGAGGCGATCCAGCTTCTCGTGCGAATACAGAAAACGGACGACGACGTAGTTGACGAGGAGGAGCGTCGCGGCGCCGATGACGCCGCCGGTGACCGTGTTGTCGTCGCCGATGATGGCGTTCTGCACGGTATTCGAGATCGTCAGGAGCACGACCAGGTCGAACGGGTTCAGCTGAGCCGTCTCGCGCTTGCCCGCGAGCCGCAGGCCGACAATGAGGAAGACGTACACCGCAACGGGGCGCAGGATTTTCTCGCCGATGGGCAATCCGAGCACGAACATGTCGGAAAACATCTTGGCCGTCATGGTGCTCATGCTACCGGATGACGTGCGATTTGGCGGTACAATTCCAGGTCTCGCATGCTTCGCGCCGCGCTCGTGTCGGTCGCCGTCGCTGCCGCCTCGGCAGCGCAGACGGCGTCGGCGCAGGAACCTCCGCCTCCACTCCCGCATGTCGTCGTCGATCTGCAGGGCGTCATCCCCGTGTTTCCCAACGACGCGCAGCAGCTGGCGGACAGCCGCGGTCTGAACGTGACGCAGCTGCCCGGCGCGGGCATCGGCGGGCGCGTCGGCGCGCACGTGTACCTGTTCAAGTATCACGGCGTGACGCTCGGCGTCGGCGGTGAACTGATGACTGGACGCTCCAGCAGCTCACCGGACCCGCTGTCCGGGCTCGCGCCGGCAGACGAGCGGCTCACGACGATGCAGTCGGAGCTGTCGCTGAACTTCGGCACGGGACACGGCTGGAGCTATTTGAGCGGCGGCTTCGGGCGATCGAAATGGTCGCTCCACCAGACCGGCGCGCCCGAGACGAGCGCCGACACCGAGTCGTTGCCGACGGCGAACTACGGCGGCGGCGCGCGGTGGTTCATCAAGCGCCATCTGGCGTTCAGTCTCGACGTGCGCATCTACGAAATCCAGCCGGGCGGCGTGTCGGCGTTTGGCGCGGGCAGTCCGCGCACGCGGCTGCTGACGTTCGGCGCCGGCATCTCCGTGAAGTAGGAAGTGATGCGAGCACTGCGGGCCGTGGCGAAGAGCCTCGTCACCACGCTGATCTTCTTCGCGATCGTGGAGGGCGGCCTGCGCGTCGTCTACGCGGCGAGAAACGCGCTGGTCCGCTACGTGCCGCTGCCGTACGTCGTCGGCGACGACTACGGGCCGATTCCGCCGTGGCTCGACGACATGCTCATCCTGCATCCGGATCCCGTGCTGATCTGGAAGAACATCCCGAACGCGCGCCGGACCTACGTGGACATCTTCACGCCCGTGTGGAAGGACAGCGACCGGCTGGCGCTGCTGCACCGGTTTCTGCCCTGGCTGCCGGCCGCGTTCCGCTCGAACCCCGTCTGGCGCATCGCGCTGAACGACGAAGGCTTTCGCAGCGCGCCGTTCACGGCGGCGAAGCGTGCCGGCGTCCCGCGCATCGCGTGCATCGGCGATTCGTGGACGTTCGGCATGAACGTCGATCAGGACCAGACCTACCCGGCGCGCCTCGCGGCGCTCCTGAAGGACGCCTCGTCGCCGGCGCCTCCCGAAGTCATGAACTTCGGCGTCCTCGGCTACTCGTCGTATCAGGGGCTGCAGCTCCTGAAGTCGCGCGTGCTGGCGCTCAAGCCCGACGTGCTCGTCATCGGCTTCGCGATGAACGACTCCGACGTGGACGGCTATCGCGACAAGGACGTCGCCACGACGGGGCCGGTCCGCTGGACCGATCGCGTGAAGGCTGTCACGGAACACAGCCAGACGCTTGCGCTGCTGAAGTACTTCGCGCTGACGCTGCGGTTTCGCCCGCAGAACATGAGCGACTTCCTGAAGGCGGACGCCAAGACGGACCAGGGCAAGAGCAACGCGACCGTTGACTACAACGAGATCGAGCCGTGGACGCGCGTCTCGCCCGCGGACTACGACCGCAACCTGCGCGAGATGATCGCGCTCGGACGCGCGCAGGGCGCGCGCGCGGTGCTGCTCGACAACGAGCTCTGGGCCGAGAGTCCCTACCGGCCGGTGCTCCGCGCCATCTCACGCGACGAACACGTGCCGCTCGTGGACAGCCTGCAGATTGTCGCGGACGCCCGCGCCAACATCGAGCGCGGTCTGGAAGCGCGGTTCCATCTGCAACGCGCGTCGCTCGCGACGGGCTCCGCCGACGCCTCCGCCGCCGTGCCGGTCGTCTTCCGCGTGTATCAGGGCACGTACGCCGTCTCGACGCAATTGTCGATCGTCGGCAACGCTCCCGCGCTCGGCAACTTCTCGCCCAACACGATCGCCATGCACGACGACGGGACAGGCGGCGACGAGCGGGCGGGCGATCGCGTCTGGTCGTACCGCGCGATGCTGCCCGCGGGCACGCGCGTGCGGTACGTCTACACGAACAGCGGCGCAGCCGGACAGTGGGAGGGGCTCGACATTCCGCACGTGCGCGAGATACAGGTGGCCGCGCCGCCCGAGGGCGGTCCCATGTATCTGCCCGTCGAGACCTTCGGCCGGCTGTACATGCAAGCCGACAACTGGCACACCGACGCGGCGGGCTACGACCTCATCGCGCGGGCGGTCGCGAAGAACATCAGATAGCCCTCTGGAACCCCTGGAACCCTGTGGAACCTTTTGCTACGCGAGCCGTCCGTCGATCAGCCGGAGCGTTCGCGTGGCGCACGTGCGCGCGAACGCTTCGTCGTGCGTGGCGATGACGAGCGTGCGTCCCTGACGCGCGAGCGACGTCAGCAGCGCGCCGAGCTCGG
>CAZOIK010000110.1:0-5869 GCA_964579765.1 uncultured Bifidobacteriaceae bacterium | reverse complement strand
ACGGCGGGGACGACGGTGTGGACCATGGACACGAGCGCGGCGCCGTTCGAGGCGCTCGACGGACGCGGCGTCGTGGCGAGCGACGCCGCGCACGGCCAGATGGTCGAGATCGGCCCGCGTGGCGCCGTCCTGCGCACGTTTCCCGCGCGAGTGGACGACGCGCGCGTCGTCGTGCCGGGCCAGGCGGTGCTGCACGGCGTCGATCCGCAGACGCGCGCCGTCGTCGAAGTGCAGGAGCCGGCCTACGCCGACTCGTCGTGGTCCACGATTGTCGATCTCGACGTGACGTTCACCGAAGTCCGCCGGCGCTTCGCCGACTTCCTCGTGGACACGCGCTGAACGCGAAACGTAGGGCGGCCCGCCCTACTTAGGCGCCACGCACTGGAAGTTCGCGGCGTCGTCGATGCTGCCGGTGCCCTTGTAGCGCGCGACCTGCGGGTACGGACAGAGCGGACGGCTGCGCGTCACCTGCCCCTTGACGATCTTCCGCGCGACGATCGACGCGGGCGCCTTGCCCTTTTCCGTCCAGTCGATGACCGCGGACACTGCGTCGTTCTGGTCGGGACCGACGCCGCCGCCGCAGTGCGCCATGCCGGGCACCATGAACAGGCGGAAGAACTGCGTCGTGTCCGGACCGTTCTTCTCGACCGCCTGCTCGTAGTAGTGGACGCCCATCATCGGCTGCAGGATCGCGTCGGCCCAGCCGTACGTCACGATCAGCTTGCCGCCGCGTTTGCGGAAGCCCGACAAATCCGGGTTCTTCGCGTTGGCGATCTTTCCCCACCGATCGACGAGCGTCACGTCGCGATTGAAATCGAACGTCTCGTAATTCCAGTCGGGCTTCGGCGGATCGAACACGAGATAGCGCATCGTCGCTTCGGCGAGCGAGAAGTCCGCGGGCTTGCGGCCCGGCGCGACCGGGATGATGAGGTTCGACCAGCCGCCGTTGTTCTCGCTGCCGACCATGTAGCCGGGGAAGAACGGCTTCCCGTTGCTCACGACACCGCCGTAGATCTTCTTCAGCGTCGCGGCTTCGGCCGGCGTGAGCTCAGGCACGTCGCGCGCCGGATCGAAGTCGCACTGGCGCGGATCGTCGATGAGGCCGTCGGCCAGCCCGTCGAGCTTGTCGCATTTCTCCATGGCGCGCCTGGTGACGAGCGGCAGCTTGTCGATGAGCGTCGCGGGGCCCTCGCTGAGCGCACGCTCGTTCCAGATCGCCCCGATCGTGAAGCCGGTCTGATCCACCCACGGCGCGTTGGCGACGATGCCGTCGAAGTCGGCGGGGTAGCGCTGGGCTTCGATCAGCCCCTGGCGGCCGCCGTTGCTGCACGAGTTCCAATAGGCGCGCTGGACGCGCATCGCGTAATAGGTGTTCGCGATGCGCTTGGCCGTATCGACCGTGAGATGCACGGCCCGGTAGGCATAGTCGATCGCGGCCGGCGGATTCCGCTGCGCGAACACGCCCGGCGCCTCCTTCTTCGCGTTGTGGCCGGTATCGGTGCTGACCATCACGAAGCCGTGCGCGAGCGCGTCGGTGCGCTGCGCGGCGCGTCCCGGATCGTCGGGCTGCTCGCCGGCGAGGCCGCCGTTGCCGATCATGTAGAGCCGGTGGTTCCACTTCGCGGGCAGGTTGACCTCGAAGCCGATCTCGGTCGAGAGCACGCCGCTCACGCGGCAGTGCGCCGGCGCGGCGCCGGCCGCGTCGATCGATGTCGTCGTGAGCGAGACGATCGTCTTGTCCTTGAACGCCGCCGCGAGGGCGTCGCAGGCCATGCGCGGCGCGGCGTCGGCGATCGTGTAGTCCACGAGCGAGCTCTTGAGATCGGCGAACGCCTGAGCATGGACGGCGGACGGCCATGCGACGGCGAGGGCCCACGCGGCTGAGGCAGCGGCAAATGTGCGAGTGATGCGCATGAGGTCTCCTTGGCGGTGCGCAGTGTAGCGCGTTTGCTGGCGTAGCGCTTGCACCTTTCCCCCAGGACTGGAGGAGGAAGTCATGCATCGCATGCACGCGGCAATCGCCGCCGGGTTGTGGCTGAGTCTGGGAGTCGCCGGGCCCGCCCTCGCGCAGACGCCGCCGACGAACACGGCCCACACGCGGCCCGACAATACGCGCGTCAACCGGTCCGACGCCCTGAACGCGGACACGCAGCAGAACGATCGACGCGACCTCGAGATCACGCAGAAGATCCGGCGCGCCATCATGGCGGACCGGCATCTATCGACCTACGCGCACAACGTCAAGATCATCACCGAGCACGGCGAAGTGACGCTCAAGGGACCGGTGCGCAACGAGAGCGAACGGAAAGCGGTGACGGCGAAGGCGATCGAGGTCGCCGGCCGGCGCAAGGTGGCGAACGAGCTGACGATTGCCCGATAACGTGGAGGAGACGAGACACATGGCTGGAAAGAACACGGCAGTGTTCGGCATCTATCCGACCTGCGGCGCCGTGGACGGCGCGGTCGAGTCGCTGCGCGCGAGCGGCTTCCGCAACACCGACATCTCGGTGCTGCTTCCTGAGAACCTCGGGACGAAGGACCTCAAGCTCGAAAAAGGCTCGAAGGCCTCCGAAGCCGCGACGGCCGGCAGCACGACTGGCTTCGTCGTCGGCGGCGCGCTCGGATGGCTCGCGGGGATCGGCGCGCTCGCCATTCCCGGGCTCGGCCCGTTCATCGCCGCCGGGCCGATCATGGCGGCGCTCGCGGGCGCGGGCGCGGCCGGCATCGTCGGCGGCATCGCCGGCGCGCTGATCGGAATGGGCATTCCGGAGTACGAAGCGAAGCGCTATGAGGGACGGGTGAAGAAGGGCGGCATCCTGCTGTCCGTGCACTCGGACAACTCGGAGTGGACCGATCGCGCCAGGCGCATTCTCGAGCAGACGGGCGCGGAAGACGTCTCGTGGACGGGCGAAGAGAAGGGCGATTTCCAGAACACCGATCGCCCGATGCCGCGCGAGGTCAATCCGTAGCTCTGTAGCGCGGGCCAGTAGCGCGGGCCTTTCATGCCCGCGTTCGCCTACGGCATCAGCGCGAACGTCCAGATCGATCCGCCGGTCGGGACCTTATCGGCGGCGTACCGCGTCGCGAGTCCGCCGCCGAGCCCTGACGCCACCGTGACGTACTGCCTGCCGTTGTGCGTGTACGTGATCGCGGTGGCGTTGATGCTCGAGCCCGTCTTGAACTGCCACAGCGTTTTCCCCGTCGCCTCGTCGAGCGCGACGAACTCGCCGCTCAGCTTCCCGGTGAACACGAGTCCGCCGCCCGTCGCGAGCACGCCGGCGGAACTGGGCAGATCCGTCAGCGGAATCTCCCACTTGCGCACGCCGGTGAGCGGATCGATCGCGGCGAAGAATCCGAGCGGCTGGCCGGGCGTCGTCTCGGGCAGCCGCGCCGTCACACCGGTGGTCGTGCCGCCGATCACCCGCAGCGCCGGCGTCATCACGAGTTTCTGCACGCGCGGGACGTTCCACGTCGTCGCGTAGATGAGGCGCGTGTTCGGGTCGAACGCAATCGGCACCGCGTTGGTGCCGCGCGACGGCCAGATCTCCACTTCCTCGCCCGCGAGGAACCGCTTGTAGACGTCGGTCAGCACGGGGCGTCCGGTCGCGAGGTCGATCTTCGACGCCCAGTTCACCTTGACGAACGGATTCGCGGCAATCAGGGTGCAATTGGTGCGATCGACGACGTACATGAAGCCGTTCTTGTTGGCCTGGATCATCACCTTGCGCATCCGGCCGGCGACGGGGATGTCGGCGAGCACCTGCTCGTCGTTGCCGTCCACGTCGTAGACGTCGTTCGGCGTGTACTGGTAGTAGCACGCGATCTCGCCGGTCTTCGGACGGATCGCCAGGACGCTCGACGTGTAGAGGCTGTCGAGCGCCTCGCGCGGACGCGGATCGTAGGGCTCCGCGTTGCCGACGCCCCAGTACACGAGATCGAGCTCCGGGTCGTACGAGCCGGAACGCCACGTCGGCCCGCCGCCGTACTTCCACGCGTCGGAATTTTTCGGCCACGTCTCGGACCCCGGCTCGCCAGGCGCGGGGATGGTGTAGCGCGTCCACAGCTTCCGCCCGGTGTCGGGATCCCATCCGATGAGAAACCCTCTCGTCGTGGACTCGCCGCCGGCCATGCCGGAAATCAGCACGCCGTTGGCGACGATCGGCGCGCTGGTCGCGTAGTAGCCCTCTTTCGCGTCGGCGAACTTCTGGTTCCAGATCTCCTTGCCGGTCTTCATGTCGAGCGCGACGACGTGGTTGTCTACGGTGACGCGGAAGAGCTTGCCGTTGTAGATCGTCGCCGCGCCGCGGGTGACGGCTTCACGCGTGACGCCGGGCTCGAGCTTCACCGGCGTGCGCCAGATCTGCCGCCCCGTCGCGACGTCGATGGCGAACGTCCATCGGCCGTTGACGACGTACATGACGCCGTCGTAGACCGTCGGCGCGGCGAGCTCGCCCTGATCGTTGCTGAGCGCGGTGCTCCAGATCGGCACGAGCTTCCGGACGGTGGACGTGTTGATCTGCTTGAGCGGGCTGTAGCTCTTGCGGGCGAGGCCCATGCTCTCGGTCGTGACGTTGTCGGTGTTCCGGCCGTCGGTGTTGAGCTCTTCGGTCGTCTGGGCCGCCGCCAGACTGGCGAGCGCCGTGACGACGGCTAGCGCGCAGCAGATCTTCTTCATCGTGCGACCTCGTGGCCGAATCCGGCTATGGCGCCGTCGTGGCGATGGTGACCGTGCCCGAGACGTCCTGGAACGCCGCCGTGATGTCCGTCAAGCCGACCGAATAGGCCTTCACCAGGCCGGTCGTCGAGACCGTCGCCACGGTCGTGACGTTCGACGCCCACTTCGCGACGTTCGTGACGTCCTTGCTCGTGCCGTCCGTGTAGACGACCTTCGCCGTGAACTGCGCGGTGCCGCCGACAACCACCGACGACGGGCCGCTGACATCGACTCGCAGCGTCGTCACCGGCGCCGTTCCGACCTTCGACATCTGCACCGTGTAGCTCGACACGGGAAACGTCAGCGTCGCGGTCGAGACGAGGTAGCCCGAGGCGGTCGCCTGCAGCGAGTACGTCCCGGACGTGAGATTCGGGAACCGGAACGCGCCGCTGGCGTCCGTGGCCGCCGTCTGCACGTTGGCCGACGTGTCCACGAGCGTCAGCGTCGCGGCGAGCGGCGCGCCCGTCGTCGCGTCCACCACGCGGCCGGTGAGATCCGTGATCGCCGGCGTGCTGGGCGTCGTCGGCGCGGGAAGCGTTGAAATCGAGTTGCTGCACGCGGCGCACACGCCTGTGACAGCCAGACACAAAACAAGGGTGCGAAATGACATCGGCGATACCGTAGGACATCCTAACGGAAAACGCGCCGGTAGATCCGGATGCCGCCCGCGGTCGTCTCGTAGCGGTACTCCGTCTGGACGATGTGCCAGAGCGGCGGGTACTTCGTCATGTCGTGTCCCGCGAAATTGTGGAGGCCGCCGGCCGCGGCGTCGGCGATGAACGCCGGCGGCGTCCGCGTCATGTCGTCGAGCAGCTCCGTCCACGCGCGCGGCACGACGAGCGAGGGTGTCGTCGGATCGGGAGCGCCCGGCAGCGCTCCGGTGCCCCAGATGGTGCCCGTGTGGTAGTTGCAGAACGCGAAGCGCGTGGCCATCAGTCGATCCGCATATATGTAGATCTGCGCCGAGTCGCCCCAGACGAGGAGTCGATCGTCCGGACGAGAGTGCGTGCGGATCCAGTCGCCCGCGGTGCGGTACTGTGCGTCCAGTACCGCGGCCGACGGCTCGAGGCGATCCCAGATTGCGGCGGCGATCGTGCTCGCGACGGCGAGGACGGCGGCCGCCGCCAGAAGCCGCGCGCCGGCAGGGCGGTGTGC
>CAZOIK010000109.1:0-2848 GCA_964579765.1 uncultured Bifidobacteriaceae bacterium | reverse complement strand
CGTGCGCCAGCACGATGCGCGGCGGCGCGCCGGGACGGCCTTCCTCGTCGGTGAACCAGCGGCCGGCGGCCGGCCAGACGCGCATCACCGACGCCAGGGACGGCGTCGCGTGCGTGACGACGATCCGCTCGGGCTCGCGGTCGCCGGTCAGCGTCTCGTCGGTCGTCTCGTAGATCGCGATCGCGTCGAGCGTGTGCGCCCGTTCGGCGTACTGGTAGTAGTAGCCGCGGGTGATCCCCATGCCCTGCGGAAGATTCAGACGCCGCGCGCCGTGATCGACGTCGATGATGCGATCGGAGTCGGGATACGGCAGCGGATTCAGCAGCACGCGCTCGACGACCGCGAAGATCGCCGCGTTGGCGCCAATCGCGAGCGCCAGCGTCAGAACACCTGCCGCCGTGAACGCGGGGCTGCGGAGCAGGCGTCGCGCCGCGAATCCTGTCTCCTTCCAGAGGCCTTCAGCCGATGTCGCGATGACGGCGTCGAGCGCGCGCTCTCGGTGGCCCAGCGCGTTCCCGAACCTCGCGCGGGCGCGCCGGCGCACGCTGCCGTCGCTTCCGCCGTTCGCGCGCTCCTCGTCTTCGATCATCGCGAGGTGGATGTCGACCTCCCGACGGAGCTCGTCGTCCAGCCGGGCGCGACGGATGATGTTCCACAGGCGGCGTACGGGCGACATCAGCACCTCACGCGAATCGCAGCGCCTTGTTGACGGCCTCGGTGAGCGTCAGCCACCGTCGTTCTTCTTCTTCGAGCTGACGCCGCCCGGCGGCGGTGATGGTGTAGAACCTGGCTTTCCTCCCGGTGTCCGTCGTCCCCCACTGCGCCTTGAGCCACCTGTCGTGGGTCATGCGCTGCAGGGCCGGGTAGAGCGACCCCTCCTCGATGCGCAGGGAGTCGGCGGTGGCCTGATGGATCCGCTGCGCGATGCCGTAGCCGTGCTGCGGGCCGGCGCGGTCGAGGATCTTCAGGATCAGGAGGTCGAGCGTGCCCTGGAGCCGATCGTTGCCGTGCTTAGGCATAGCTGTCTATGTATAGCTGGCTACTGTAATGGCGTGGACGGAGAATGTCAACGAACGGTTGCCTACGCTAAGATCGGCCGCATGGCCCTCGAGGAATATCGCCGGAAGCGCGACTTCACGAAGTCGCCCGAGCCCGACGGCGCGTCGATCCCGCAGAAGAAGTCGAAGGCGCTCTTCTTCTGCGTCCAGAAGCACCTGGCCAGCCACCTGCACTACGACTTCCGCCTCGAGCACAACGGCGTGCTGCTGTCGTGGGCGGTGCCGAAAGGGCCGTCGCTCGATCCGGCGACGAAGCGGCTCGCGATGCACGTCGAAGATCATCCGCTCGAGTACGGCACGTTCGAAGGCGTGATCCCCGAAGGCTACGGCGCGGGCATCGTGATGCTGTGGGACGAAGGCACGTGGACGCCGGAGGTTGACGACGTCGATGCCGCGCTGAAGAAAGGCGACCTCAAGTTCACGCTCGACGGCTACAAGCTCAAGGGATCGTGGGTGCTCGTGCGCACGCGCGGCTGGGGCGGCGGCAAGCGCAGCGGGAGCGACGACGGGAAGAACTGGCTGCTGATCAAGCACCGCGACGAGTGGGCCGGGGACGTCGACATCGCGGCGTTCGCGCCGAAGAGCGTCAAGAGCGAAGGCGACTTCGAGGACATCCTCGCCGCGGACACGCCAGCCATCTGGATTTCGAAGGGGCCCACCAAGAGCGGCGAAGGCAGCAAGATGCTGGCGGAGATCATCGACAAGGCCGCGAAGCTCAAGGCCGAACGCGGCGGCACGCGCGCCAGAAAGAAGAAGCGATGATCAAGGCGCTGACCTTCGACGTCTTCGGCACGACGGTCGATCATCGCGGCACGATCATCGCGGAAGGCGAAGCGCTCGGCCGCGCAAAACACCTGAGCGTGGACTGGGCGAAGTTCGCCGACGTGTGGCGCGGCGGCTACAAGCCGGCGATGCACCGCGTCCGCACCGGCGAACTGCCGTGGACGTCGCTCGACCAGCTGCACCGCATGATGCTCGACCGGCTGCTCGTCGAGTTCGGCATCACGAATCTGAGCCGCGAGGAAGCCGACGAGTTCAACCGCGTCTGGCACCGGCTCAGGCCGTGGCCGGATACCGTCGAGGGCCTGACGCGGCTCAAGAAGCGGTTCCTCGTCGCGCCGCTCTCGAACGGCAATCTCGCGCTGCTGACGAACATGGCGAAGCACGCCGGGCTGCCGTGGGACTGCGTGCTCGGCTGCGATCTGGCCAGGCACTACAAACCGGATCCCGAGGTCTACCGCATGGCGAGCGATCTGCTGAACCTCGCGCCGTCGGAGATCATGATGGTGGCCGCCCATCAGGACGATCTGGCGGCGGCGCAGGCGGTGGGGTTCAAGACCGCGTTCGTCCAGCGTCCCGACGAAGGCCCGAACGGCGAGCCGTCCATGACGTCGGCCGGCGCGTGGGACTTCGTCGCGACAGACTTCAACGACCTCGCGACACAACTCGGCGCCTGACTATCGCCGCGCGTAGTGGCGCGCTCAATCGCAGAGCAGCCGGCGTGAGAGGACGCTCCACAGCGCGAACGCCAGCCGCAGGCGATCGTGCCGGGCGATCTCGCCGGTCCAGAACTCGCCGCCGACGAGCTCGCAATGCGCGGGCAGCGTGCCGGCCTCGAGCGGCGACTTGTTCTCCTGCGCGTACCGATCGAGGACGTCGGGCGCCGGCCGGGCCGTGTTGACCATGACGACGTCCACTCGTCGCCCGATGGCTTCCTCGATGCGCGCGACGGCGTCGGCGGCGGTGAACCCGGCCATGCCGCCGCCCTCGGTCAAAAGGTTCGCGACGAG
>CAZOIK010000108.1:0-6603 GCA_964579765.1 uncultured Bifidobacteriaceae bacterium | reverse complement strand
GACCCGCTGCCGTCGGTGGCGAGGTTGACGACGAGTCCCTGCGTCGAGTTCATCGCGTAGATCGGCGACCCGTTCACCTGCGCGTCCGAGAACTGCACGTAGAGCGAGTCGTTGTATTTCGTGTTGCCCAGGGCCTTCACGCGCATCCAGAACGTGTACGGCGTGTCGGCCGGCGCGTCGAACGTCACGTCCACGTAGTCGGCGGGCGACGCGAGCGGCGCCGACGTGTTCGCGACGCCGGCGTCCGGCGTTACGGCGGCGATGCCGGCCGCGGCCGTCGCGTCGCTCGCCGTGGTCCACGACCCGTGGAAACTGCCCGCCGGGATGTCCGACGCGTAGACGACGACGTTGTCGGTCGGCGCGGACGCGGCGGTGGTGAACGACCACACCGGACCGGCGGTGGTGCCGTTCGCGTTGTGCGCCGTGATCTGCCAGTAGTAGGTCGTCTCGGTCGCGAGCGCGCCCGGCGAGTAGCTCGCCGCCGCCTGCCCCGTCGAGACCGTCAGCGGCGGGTTGCTCGTGCCGAACGCGACGTCGTAGCTGGTCGCGTTCGCCGACGTCCACGTCAGCGTTGTCGCCGTGTTGACGGCCGTCGCCCCGTCGGCGGGCGAGGGCGACGCCGGCGTGCCCGGCACCGGGCCTGTCGCGACGATCGAGACCGAGTCGAAGGTCGATGTGTTGAGCGTGGACGTGTCGTGGCTGCTGACGATGAGCCCCGCGTCGAGGGCGGCGGGAAACGCCAGCGACGTCGTTCCGACGGTCGTCCACGTCGTGCCGTCGGTCGAAATCGAGCCGGTGATCGTCGAGCCGCCGCGCGCGAGCTTCAGCCAGACGGGCGCGCCCTGCGTCGCGCCGGCGAGATAGGCGGTCTGGCCGCCGTCGCTCGCGCGCGACATGAACTCGATGTCGCCGGTCGGGCGGACGTCGAGGATGACGTGCGCGGCGTCGGGCGCGAGCGAGTCGCGCAGCATGATGCCGCCCTTGGCCAGCGGGCTCGTGTTCTGCACGCCGGTCACGCGCGCGACGATCCAGCCGTCGCCGCTCAGCGTCTGATACGCGAACTGGAACGCGTCGCTGCCGCCCCAGATGTCGCCGCCGGCGCCGCGAATGGTGAACGTCGGGTCGGCGAACGCCGACGATCCCGTCTGGCCGGTGGCGCCGACGTCCTGGCTCTGCCACGGGCTCGGCAGCGACGACGTGGACGTCGTGAACGACCAGACGGGGCCGCTCGTCGATCCGGCAGCGTTCGTCGCGACGACCTGCCAGAAGTACGTCGTGTTCGCGGATAACGTCCCCGGCGCGTACGACGGCGCGTTGGTGGTGGCGGCAGACGGCGGCGGGTTCGTCGTGCCGAAGTTGATCGTGTACGACGTCGCGCCCGCTGACGTCCACGTGAGCGTCGGCGCCGTGTTGACGCCGCCTGCGCCGTTGCTCGGCGCCGGAGCGGCAGGCGTCGTCGGCGTCTGCGATCCGCTCTCAGCCGTCGAGAACGTCTTGATGTCGGACGGCGTGGTGAGGTTCGCGAACGTCCGCGAGACCACCTTCCACACGTAGTTGGTCCCGAACTGAAGCGGCGAGGACGGCGTCCACGAATACGTGGACGGCGGGTTCATCGAGAGCACGGCCGGGACGTTGGCGACCAGCTGCATGTTGCTGCCGTTGGTGCCCAGGTAGACGTCGTAGCTCGTCGCCCACGCGGCGGTGTCCCAGGTGAACGTGACGCCGACGTTCACGTCGCTCGCGTTCGGCTGCGGCGAGGTGTCCGGCGCGGTCAGATCGACCGAGTTGGCAGGCGTCGGCACGAGCGGGCCGTAGTGCGTCGTGTCGTTCCACATCTCGTTGAAGTTGTCCACGAACGCCTGGTAGATCGTCGGCTTGGTCGCCGCGGAGATGAAGTAGTCGTGGTCGCGCTGCCAGAGCGGCGCGAAGTTGGACGAGCCGTTGGTCGCCCAGTTCGACGTGATGAGCGTCTTCATGTGCGTGACGCCCAGGTGATTGGTCTGCAGGATCGGGACGCCGGCGGCCCACAGCTGGTCGATGTAGGCGTGCGTCAGCCAGTACTCGGGATAGACGATGTCGGTGTACTGGTGCGGGTCTACGATCAGGCGCACCGGCACGCCCGCGTTGAACTTGTTCAGCAGCGCCTGCTTCAGCTCCGGCACTTCGAGCCGGTACACCACGAGATCGACCTTCGACGACTCGTTGTCGATTTCCTGGATGACGCGGTTGTTGAAGTCGGGGCCCTGGCCCCAGATCAGATCGGGCGGCGTGGGGTAGTCGGGCTCGAGCCGCGCCGTGTTGACGACCATCGGCACAGGATTCGGATAGAGCGTGTGGTAGTCCGCGCAGTTGCCGGTCGGGTCGCTCGCGCACGCGTCGTCCCAGTTCTTCAGGTACGGCGGGCCGGGAATCATGCTCTCCGGCTCGACTGTGGTGTCGTTCCACATCACGTCGAACTTGGTCTTGAACGCGTTGACGACGTCGGGATCGGTCGTGAACAGCTCCGACTCGTCGTCGTAGTTGTCGGCGGAGATCGGCGCGAGCTCCGACGGCGCGAAGTTGCCCGAGCCGAACTCGACCGTGTTCTGGCCGACGAAGATCGCGGCCTTCCAGTGATCGATTTCGGGGAACCACGTCGGGTTGAACCGCAGGCGGATGGGAATGCCCTGGTTCGCCAGCCAGTAGAACTCCGACTTGGTGTGCGGGTCGGCCTCGAAGATCGCGCCGCGGTCGCCGATGATGCGGACCGGCACGCCGGCGGCCCACCGGCTCGCGATGGCCTGCGAAATCGCGTGCTCGCTCAGATACCAGCTGGAGATGTCGAGGCGGACCGTCTCCTGGTTGATGTAGTTGACGAGGATGTTCGTGACGTTGGTGTCTTTCGAGAAGTACACCTGGTCGGCGGCCGCGGCGGGAACGGCGGCCCCGAGGGCGGCGGCCAGCACGGCGAGCGCGCGTACATACAGTCGGAGTCGGCTAAACATGATGTGTCGTTCCGGAAGTGGCGGTGATTGTCGTGGCGGAGAGCGCCGCATCGGTCGCCGGCAGACGCTCGGGCGCGTGGAGGCCGAGAAGGTCGTAGACGCAGGTGACCGCCCGCGCGGTCGCGGTGCCCGGGCGATAGAACAGCCGCGCCGCGGCGGCGCGCCGCTCGGCGCGGTGCGCGTCCGGACGGGCGAGCGCTGTTTCGACGGCGCGCGCGATCGCCCGCGGATCCGCGGAGGCGACGGTCGCCGCGTCCCGGAGCATCCTGACCTTGTCGTCCGGCACGCGCGCGTGCGCGATGAGCTCGGGGCAGTCGATCACAACCAGCGGACGATCGAGCAGCATGAACTCGAATCCGGCGGAGCTGTGATCCGTGACGAGGGCGTCGGCGGCGTAGAGGTACGGCCCGATGTCGCTCCCGCGGGCGGCCACGACCCGCGAGGCCGTGCAGAGCGGATCGAGCGTCTCGCGCCAGTCGGGCGAGTCGGCGGTACGCGATCGGGGATCGAACGATCGATCGTGCAGCTTCACCACGACGTTGACGTCGAGGGCGGCGAGCGCCGGGACGAGCGCCGGCCCCACGCGGTTGAGCGACGAATGGGGCGACCACGTGGGCGCGTAGAGCACCGTCGGCCGCGACGGCGACAGGCCGAGCCTCTCCTGGATCTGCCGCCGATCGAGGGAGCCGTCCACGAGGCAGTCCACCTTGGGATAGCCGACGAGCTGCGCGCGGTCGCCGTCAGGCTCCACGATGCCCGCCTCGATGTAGCGTCCAAGGCGATCGGCGTTCGCGAACATCACGCGGTCGAAGCTGCGGACGACCGGCGCAATCGCCACCGGGGCGTCGAGTCCGTACTTGCCGGCGACGCCGTGGAACAGGTGCACGCGCCGGACGTGGCGCGGCAGCCACGTCGTGTTCCAGAAGTCGGCGTTGACGTAGGCGTCGAACTTCATCCAGCGGATCTGCCCCGGCTCGGCGACGCGTTCGGCGATGCCTTCCTGCAGGAACGTCTGTTCCGCGTTCCACGATCGATCCGAGGTCGTGAACCAGAACTCGATCCGCGGATCGCGCTGCAGGCGCGTGAGCACCGGCCGGAACACGGCGAGGCTGAGCGGCGACGCGGCTTCGAACAGGATGCGGCGTTCGGCCCGCCGCGCCCGCGACAGCAGATCGTCCGCGGCGTGAACGGACTTCGCGATCGCATAGCGCGTCCGGCGGTACCACGTGTCGTAGAGAAGATTCACCTTCGACCTCAACCGCCGTACCGATGAGCAATCGCGATGCCGCGGGTGAGCTGCGGAAAACGCGCGGAGTGACGGACGTGTCCGTGGAAACGTCCGTGCCGCATGCCGTTTATGTGGAAAGAGCCGCCGCCCGGACTGGAATCTTTTTCAGAGCGGCGGGAACCGTGGCGCGAAGCTGATCCGTCGCGAGCTCGCGCGCGGCGACGAGCAGCGCGAGGACGTAATAAAAAGTCCAGTTGTACGCCACCGACGCGAACATCGCGCAGACGAACCATCCCACCAGCCCGGCCGTGAGCCCGATCGTGTGTTCGCTCAGGGCGCGCGCGTCGTCTTCTTTTCCACGCTGCGCGAACAGCGCCTTCCACTGTTTGTCCCGCACGAGCCGCTCGGTCGTCCATGCGGCCCTCGCCGCGCGCCAGACAAGGAACACGAACGCGAGCAGGCCGACGATGCCGAGCTCGGCCGCGACCTGCAGCAGCACGTTGTGCGTCTCGAGGAACTTCGCCTGGCGATCCGACGGGTTGTAGTTCTTGAACTGTCCGGCGCCGACGCCGGTGACCGGATACTCGAGGAACGTGTTGAGCCCGTCGCCCATGACGAGCTCGCGCGCTTCGCGCGATCCGGTGAACTGTTTGTCCTCCTCGGGATTGACGATCGTCGTCATGCGCGCCCAGAACGACGCCGGGATGAGCGGTCCGGCGAGCAGTACGCCGGCGAGGGCCAGCACCGTCAGCCGCCCGCGGAGCCGTCCGCTCATCATCCAGAGCGCGACCAACGCCGACGTCAGGCCGAGCAGGCCGCCGCGCGACTTCGTGAAGACGATCGTCGCAACCATGAGCAGCGCGATGACGCCCGCCGTCATGCGCCGCGGCGTCGAGCGCCGCGCCGAGAGGGCGACGACGATCGTCGCCGGCAGGAACGTGGTCATGTTCATCGCGAGGTCGTTCGGGTTGCCGAAGATGCCGCCCACCGGACCGGCGAGCCGGTTGCCCTCGACGAGGTTCCGGCCGAGCGCGTAGTCGCGGACCGCGAGCCCGGCGATGACGCCGGTGCACACGAGGATGAGCCACGTGATCCGCTCGAGCCGCTCGGTGGTCGTCAGCGTGTTCATCATCAGCACGAAAACGACGACGATCTTCAAGTACGCGTCGGTGAACACCGCCACCGCGCCGCCGGGCCAGATGGAGAACGGAGCGGTCGCGAGGATCGCGGCGCCGAGCACGAGCAGCCCCGTCGTCTCGGGCGTCACGCGGAACACCGGCAGGCGCCGCGCGAAGCGGTGGAGCAGCATCGGCCCGATGCCGAGCAGCGCGCAGATTTCGGCGACGTGCATCGGTCCGAGCGAGGGGACGCGATCCTGCGGGCGCAGCAGGAGCACCGTCGTGAACGCGAGCAGGCCGAGGTAGCCCCAGTCGCGCGGCTCGGCGGCGGCGTCCGTCGTGGCGAACGTCTTTTCGATCGCCGGCCGGCCGGCGCCGCGGTCCGCGTGGTAGTTGAACGCGAGATGTTCAGGCGTATTCATGAGTCACCTTCGTCATCGCCACACCTTCTGCTTCGTCAGCCAGGCGGCGAGGCCGGCGACGGCCGCACCGTTCATCACGAGGAACATCAGCGCGACGCGGGCGAGGCGGCGCGCGGGCAGCGCGGCGGGCTGCGACGTCGAGTGCTCGATCCACGCGCCGTACAGGGCGAGGAGATAGAAGCCGCACTGCGCGGTGAACGCGGCGGCGTACAGATGCGAGTCGCGCGCCAGCCAGCCGCTGAGCACGAAGACGACCGGCAGCGCGTACGGGACGAGCAGCCGTCCGACCTTGTGCGACACGAACTGCAGCCACGCCGGATTCCGCCACGGCAGCAGCAGCCGCGGCTCGAGCCACAGGAGCTGGTAGTTGCCGGCGAGCGTACGCCGCTTGCGGCGTCCCTCGGCCTGCGCGTCGCTGGCGGCGCGATCGAACGCGCACGCACGCTCCTCGAATACGACCCGCCGGCCCGCCATCACGCACCGCATCGGCGCCAGCACGTCGTCGAGGATCGTGTCGGGCGGCAGCGGCCGCCAGAGCGATCGCCGCATCGCGTAGATCGCGCCCGTCGCGCCGACGAGCGAGCCGACCGCCGATTCGTCGCGGCGGATCTGTTTTTCATAGCGCCAGTACAGGCCGACGCCCTCCGTGACCGTGGACTGCAGGAGCGCCCGCCGGATCGTCCAGCGGCGGCGTCCCTTGCGCTGCCCCGGCGATCGCCGCCACCCGTCGCGCCGATCGTCGAGGCTGCGCCGATCCTCGAGGGCGCGGCGCTCGGCCTCCGCGCGGCGGTCGCGCGCTTCGCCGTCGAGCACCAGCTCGCCGGAGACCGCGCCGACCTGCGGGTCGCTGA
>CAZOIK010000107.1:0-2759 GCA_964579765.1 uncultured Bifidobacteriaceae bacterium | reverse complement strand
CCGCAGCCGTCGCCTCTGCCGGCGGCAGGCGGCGAGACGCGCGAGGTGCGCGTGACGATCGTGAACGACCAGTCCGGCCCGAGCGAAAGCGTCGTGTCGCTCGACCTGCCGCAGGGCTGGACGTCCACGCCCGCCACGCAGTCGCTCACGCTCGCGCGCTCGGATGAGTCGCAGACGCTGCGTTTCCTCGTCAAACCGCCCGTCGGCACGAAGGCCGGCGAATATCGCGTCCGCGCCCTCGTCCGTCAGGGCGACGCGACGTTCAGCCGCGGCTACCAGGTCATCGAGTACCCGCACATCCACCGCCGCCACATCTACGACGACGCGGTGACGACGATCAAGGTCGTGGACGTGAACACCGTTCCCAATTTGACAGTCGGCTACGTCATGGGCGTCGGCGATCAGGTGCCGCCCGCCATCGAGCAGCTCGGGGCGAAGGTCGAGATGATCACGCCGGACGATCTGGCCTGGGGCAACCTGTCTCGCTTCGACGCCATCGTCACCGGCGTGCGCGCGTACGAGCGGCGCGCCGATCTCCGCGCCAACAACGCGCGGCTGCTCGACTACGTGAACAACGGCGGGACGCTGATCGTGCAGTACAACAAGTTCGAGTTCAACGAAGCGCAGTACGGACCGTATCCGGCGAAGGTCAGCAACGACCGCGTGACGGACGAGCACGCGCCGGTGAAGATTCTGGCGGAGAACGACCCGCTGATGAACGCACCGAACCGTGTCAACGACGACACGTGGAAAGGCTGGGTGCAGGAGCGCGGCCTTTATTTTCTCGGCGCCGATCACGACTCGCGCTACAAGGACCTGCTCGAGATGGCGTATCCGTTCCCATACAACCCCGGAGAGAAGAAAGGGGCGCTCGTCGAAGCGCAGTACGGGAAAGGGCGCTGGGTCTACGTCGGGCTCGGCCTGTGGCGTGAGCTGCCGGCCGGCGTTGACGGCGCGTATCAGATCCTCGCGAACCTCGTGGCGCTCGGCAAGACGGCGAAGCTCCAGCCGCCGGCGCAGCCGTCCGGATCCTCCGGCCGCACGCGGTGACACGCGTCCGCGCGTTCGTCGCGGCCGCAGCCGTCGTCGCATGCGGGCTGTTCGCGCGCGCCGCCGGCGACCCGGCTGAAACCGGCACGTTCACGCTCTTCAAGTTCGAGCAGGCGATCGGCGTCGAGCAGTATCAGATTCAGCCCGACGGCGATCGCTTTGCGCTCACCTCCGACTTCTCGTTCACCGACCGGGGCACGCACGTCGCGTTGAAGACGAGCATGCAGTTTCTGGCGCCGCTCACGCCGACCCGTTTCACGATCAAGGGCGACACGGCCAGGCTGTCAACGATCGACGAAGACGTCGCCGACGTTCCCGCGGGCAGCTTCACGCTCGCGGGCTACGCGCCCGTGTCGATGCAGATGGAGCTGCTGCGCTACTGGCGCCTGCACGGCCGGCCGGCGTCGATTCCGCTGGCGCCGCAGGGCGCGGCGCACGTCGAGGCGCGCGGGCGCGACACGGTCCGCAGCCACGGGCGGACGCTGACGTTCGAGCGCTACAGCGTCAGCGGCGTGCTGTGGGGGCGAGAGACGCTCTGGGCCGACGACAGCGGCACGCTCGAGGCGCTCGTCAGCGTGGACGCGGAGTTCGATCACTTCGAGGCCGTGCGTCCTGGCCTCGAGGACGCCGTGCCGCAGCTCGTGGCCCGCGCGGCGTCCGACGGCATGGCCGAGATGGCCGAGACCGCGTCGGCCGTCAGCCCTCCCGCCGCTCACGCGCTCGCGATCGCCGGCGGCACGCTGATCGACGTCACGGGCAAGCGGCCGCCGCTCGCCGACAGCACGATCGTCGTGGTCGATGGCGTGATCACGGCGGCCGGCCCGTCGGCGCGCGTGACGGTTCCGTCCGGCGCGACGGTCGTCGATGCGTCGGGAAAGGCGATCATCCCGGGGCTCTGGGACATGCACGCGCACTTCGAGCAGGTCGAGTGGGGGCCGATCTACCTCGCGTCGGGGGTAACGACCGTCCGTGACGTCGGCAACGAGCTCGAGTTCGTCACGTCGGTGCGCGACGCGGTCGCGTCGGGCCAGGGCATCGGGCCGCGCATGCTGCTCGCGGGCATTGTGGACGGCCCCGGGCCCAACGGCATGGGCGCGATTCGCGCCTCGACGCCCGACGAGGCGCGGCGGGTCGTGCGGCGGTATCACGACGCCGGGTTCGTGCAGATGAAGATCTACAGCTCCATCTCGCTCGACGTCATGCGAGCCATCTGCGCGGAGGCCCATCGGCTCGGCATGACCGTGACCGGCCACGTGCCAGAGGGAATCGACGCGTTCGAGGCGATCGACGCCGGCATGGATCAGATCAACCACGCGGAGTACGTCGCCGCCGTCGCGCATCCCGACCCCTCGAAGATCGTCGCGCTGATGAAGGCGCACCGGACGGTGCTCGATCCGACGCTCTCGCTCTACGAGCTGCTCGCGCGGCCGTTCACCGAGCCCATCGAGTCGTTCGAGCCAGGATTCCTGCACGTCGCGCCGGAGCTGCAACAGCCGTTGTCGGGGTTCGGATCCTCGCCGACCGCGGCGGAGTTGCGCCAACGCCGGCTGGACGACTATCTGTCGATTGTCGGCACGCTGCATCGCGCCGGCATCCCGATCGTCGCCGGCACGGACCAGTCGGTGCCCGGGTTCAGCCTGCACCGCGAGATCGAGCTGTACGTCAAAGCCGGCTTCACGCCGCTCGAGGCGCTGCAGTCCGCGACCATC
>CAZOIK010000106.1:0-18822 GCA_964579765.1 uncultured Bifidobacteriaceae bacterium | reverse complement strand
CCGACATCCTGCGCAAGTCCGGCCGAGAAAGTGGACTCTGTAACGCCTGGAATGAGGATCGCGGCATCAATCGGCACCCTTCCTTGGGGAATGGCGTCGAGCACCGCGCTTGTAAACACCTGCTGATGTTCGGTCGACTGTATATCGACGATAGGACTCACGCCGCTAACAGTCACGGTCTCGGCAACGCTGCCGACTTTCAGCTCAGCGTTCACTGTTGCGACAAAAGAGCCTGCGAGTTCGATTCCTTCTCGTTTGACCGTGGTAAAGCCTGTGAGGCTGAACGTGACTGTGTACGTTCCTGGTCGCAGAGCTTCCAGTCTATACAAACCCGATCCGTCTGTGACGACCGTTCGCACTCTCTCGATCAACGCCGCACTTGCCGCTTCGACGGTGACCCCTGGCAGCACTGCCCCGGAGCTGTCCTTGACGACGCCTGTGATAGACGCGCTACCCTGCGCGAACGCGACGGAGTACGCCGCGAGAAAAAGCGCGAATGCAAGAGACGCGATTCCGACAAGTCGGATTCTTGACGCGAGGATAGCACTCATAACCGAGAATTCCTCCGGGCTGTCGCCCTAGTCCGACGATTGATGAACTCGAAGTTACGGCTCTAAGTTCTCGAGATCCGTGGGACAACGCGGATCGTGCTTCACTGCGCCCTGTCGCCAGACTTCCCTGTCTTGAATCAACCACTTGCCTTTGATCTTTACGAGCGTGTCGTGATATGTCGCAGGCGAACCACCGCGACCACTGAACACGATGACGTACGTATGCGTCCTAGCGTGGTCTCCTGAGCCCTCGGTAAACACGATATTCATCGGCCAATGCTGCATCTTCTTGGCGTGGCTCGTGTGGCTGACCAACCCGGCTCTGAGCTCTGCGCTCCCAATCAGGCACAAGGACGGGTCGTGGAACGTCGCGTTCGGCGCGAAGACGTTCGTGACTAAATCGTCCGGACCGAGAACGCTGTTCGTTCCCATATCGAGATCCTGACTGTAACGCGCGAACAGCTCGTGAATGTCGAATCGATCCTGAAGAGATAAGGCGACTTTGCGTGCTCCATTTATGCCGCCACTCTCACCGGCAGCTTTGCTGCTCTCCGCTGCGCGTTCTCCGTTTGCGGCGGCGCCAACCCATAGCGCGATCACTATGACGCAAGCAGCCGACACACTTCTTCTTGTTGTTGTCGAGCACATATGTAGCCTCGATGGAACTCACGTTGCCGATCGAGCAGCGATGCGGCGGCTACTGTGGATGATTGGAAATCATTGAACAATACCGCAATAGGGGTACGGCACAGAAGTGACCGTACGGGTGTGTCGGGGCGGAAACCTCAAAGGCGATGTGGTTGGTTACGCAACTATTGCGTTGGCAGGGACGTCGTGAGCGGTCCGTCAATTGTAGAAACCGCACGCGCGGACATACTCGAGTTGCCGTGCGTGGCGCTTAGCTTTGGTAGGAGACACTCAGGCGCGGTGCCGACACCTGCGGCGCCAGACTGGTCGCAAGCCGTCCAATAGGTGGACCGCACGACCCACAAGCGCAACGCGGAGCTGGTCCGGTTAATGAAATCAAGGCGATTCTGAGGCCGTTTGGGTCGAACTGGCGTTTATGCTCAGACGGCAATACCGTGCTCGTTAACCACGGTATCTAGCTGCGAGGGGATCGCAGACCGACGGCTCCGACCAACACCGGTCGAGCCGCAGCCTCTAACCAGGCGTCAACCCATTCCGGCCGAAATCGGATAGCTCGCCGCCCGCCAACCCGAGCCGCTTGGATCCGTCCGGCTTTGATTTCTCGATACAGCGTCGCGGGATTCACCTGCGCGTGCTGCGCCGCTTGGTTCAACGTTAACCACACCGTCATCATTGACTCCTCGTCGCCTCGCTCGCCGTCATCAAACATCCGCCATTATCGCGATCCTGGTGCCAGTTCTGGTCGAGCGTAACCCTCCAGCCCGATACTGCTCCGTCGAACGCAAAGAACCCCGTTGGGACGCGATTCAGCGCGTGTCACCTTCCACACCTCCAGTGTCATTCGATCCCTTCTAACGCTTCCGCTGCGGCGACTTGCGCCCGCGCATTCACCGCGCCTTCCCGCAAACACTTCACCGTCGGCACGTCCAGCATCAGGCCGAGAAACGGCGGGCCGTCCGGCGCATGCCTCTTCAACCGCTCAAGCGCGGGCGGCTTCGCAATCGCGGCCAGCACTGCAGACGAACACCGACGACAGAGATCGAACCGATGCGTCTGATTGGCGCGGACTTCCGTGTCCCGCTGCAGTGTCAGGCAATCTAATCCAGCGCCAGCTTTGCGACAGCGCGCGCAGATCATTCGTTTCCTCGTTTCGAGACGTCCCTATCGATAAGGGTCGAAGTCGCGCAGCACGCGACCCACGTTGTCATCAACTGCGCTGGACATGGTGCGTACCCAGCCAAGTTGGCTCACATGCCAACCGTCGCCACGCATCGTCGATGTGATCGAACTGTCGACTCCGAGAACGTCACGCGCGCCCGTGGGTAAGTGCTCGTCTCGCTCGGGCGTCGTGGCTTCGCTGGCTGCGAACGAACCTTGACTTTTATTGACGTTAACAACGGCAGGCCACACGCCCAGTAGAGCCACGTGCCGTTCGCGGCGCTGCTCGATCAGCGCACGAACCTTAGCATTTCTTAGCAATCTGGATGCTGCGGCACGGGCGGCGCCATAGCTCCGACAGCCCGGATGAGAAGCCTGATACGCCCGTGTGCCGTTCCCCTCGTAAATGAGATAGAACATCACAAACGCCTTGGTGGCTTCGTTGAGTGGCGCGCTGTCATCGGGGACCTTGGCATTTCTCAGTGTTAACATGCGCCTGCTCGTTCTTCATGCTGAACGTTCTCTGCCGACCCTGATCGTCTCAAGAAGGCATCAACCACCGCGAAGTCCAGAATCTGCTCGCGATCGAAGCCCATAGCTTCAAGGTCACGCGCACGACGAAGGTCACGCTCCACAGCACTGCGGCTGACCGACAGAGCCGCCGCGATACGGCGAATACTGTCGTGGTCCACAAATCGATGCTTGCAGACCAGAGCGAATCGTTGCTTCAGCTCCACCTGAGTTCGCGTCGTCTCCCGGCCGGCGTTCACGAGCCGCCAGACTGTAGAAGGCGAACGACCGACCATGCGCGCGATCTCCCGGTAAGTCAGTCGCGACAGATCGCCTGTCTCGCTTGTTGCTCTGACGGGAAGGTTTGCCAAGGACGTTATGCCCACTGTTACCCTCATGCGCCCCCATTGACGGAGGCTCGGACCTATTCCAACGGGGCGACATACCAGTTAATGAGCTCGTCTCCAGGCTTCTGTCCGTCCAGCTTTCCCAGCCCCCACTCCGTCATGCCGACGTCGAAAGCGTTGTCTCTGGTGGAGGCGCTCACGACACCGCAGATCCAGCTGGGCTGACTCCTAGACGACGGTCTTGAGAGAAACTCCGAAGGTTTTGCCAAGAATGTCGGGCTCGCCCGGCACACGGCGACCAACCATCTCTTCTTCATCGCTACTCCTTCTCATTGTGGGGACGGTGCTGCTCGATTTTCTCGCGTGCCGGCGTCCCGGGAGTTCACGTTGCTCTGGAGCGAACCGCCGCCTGAACTCGCGATCGAGCGCCGCAGGCGCCTCGATCGCGACAGCCCCGCCGGCTGCGGAGGCGCGCTGATTGGCGCTTGCTGCACCCCTTAAACTACGTCTGCTTCTGCTTGTGTCCACAGCGTCCACGTCTGTCCACGGATGGCCCACACCTGTCCACGCACTCATGATTTCTCGCCGATGGCTTCCTTCTTCTCTCGCAGGCTATTCACGACGGTCGCCGTCACCCGACTTGCCGCGGTCTTGTTTCGCGCGCGACGCTTCTGCTCGTGCACTCGTTTGTATTGCTTGCGTTCTTCCTTCGACAGCTTGAACCGCCACTTCTGGTAGCTGACGATTTGCCAGCCGCCGTCCACTTCGACCAGGCGTCGTCCTCCCTCGTCTTTCGTTCGCGAATGCGGATCTGGCGCGCAGAAGATCTCGACGGCCTGCTGACACTCTTTCAAGCTGACGTGCGCGGCAATGGCCAGTCCGGACACGGATCCCTCCACAATCCCCTGCGCGTCCGCCTGCGACAGCAGAAAACACCAGAGCCACCGGGCCGACACCGGCAACGCCATGATCGACGACGTCGCAATAGAGGCGTGCAACTTCGAATAGCCACCCGTTATTCGGCTCCCCGAGTACCGCCAGCGTCGAGTCCGCGCGTGAACCGCCGCTGAATCGTTCGATATCGGGCGCGCTCCTGGCGCTCTGAGGCGAGCGCTTCTACTTCACTTCGCTCAAACAGCCGCTGACCGCGTCCGACGATTGCAGCGACTGGCAACGTGCCGGCGCGAGCGAGACGTCGGACGTTCTCCGAACTGGTGCGAAGCAGCTGACCCGCCTCTGCCGTAGTCAATAACGTGGTCTGCATCCCCACCGCGAATTATGCAGACCGCGACGGGAGGCGTACGGCAGGCGTCGCGGGGGTTTTTAGGGGACGTTTGTGTCCGGCGACCCGGGAAGAGAGTCTTGGAAGGAAATTCTTCGACCGAGCTTTTCGCTAAAGAACCTCTCGTATTGTCGCAAGTTGGTCCGGCGAGGAAGCGTACGATCACTGCGGTGATCGTCAACGCTGGTCTTCTCTAGCCCAACCCCTTCCGCCAGTTCCGCTACCGTCAATCGCGCCTCGTCGCGCAGCGCCTCAAGCCGTTGTCCAAAGCTAAGCTGCAACGGCTTGGGGGTCTCTATGGCGAACACGTCTGCGGTCGGAAACGACGGAAACGTTCGGCGCGCCCAATCGATTACCGCGCTCGGTGCGAACAGCAGATCGGCCTCGTAAAACGCGTTCCCGATCGCCTCCTCACGGGATTCGGCGCAATACCGCGTAGCGCGGAGCGCGCCACCCCCGACCGCACGCACAATCAACTCTCTGGCGGATTCGTACGTGAGCAGATCAAAAGGACGCTGGGGCCCACCGCAGCAGAGTCGAGCAAACTCCCGCAACGTCCAAGCGTCAGCCCGCTCCAGAGCCTCGAGTGTCATCAGTTCGGTCATTCGTTTCCTGCGCAACGTCTTACGCTGTCCAGAAGAAGTTCGCACAAAACCCACACAAAACCCAAGTGGGAACCCGCTCACATCGACAAAAACTCACGCAAGAATTGCGCGGAAGTACTTCAGTTGAAGCTGGTTAGGGCGATTGGCTGGGAGGCAGGGATTCGAACCCCGATACCGTGGTCCAGAGCCACGTGTCCTACCGTTGGACGACCTCCCAGTGCGGAGCCGCGACTGGCGGGAAATTCCGATTATATTGGCTACACGCTCGGCGCCGCAACGAGGCGCGCGGCCGCGAGCAAACGCTCGCACACGCGGGCCCGCCCGACCAGCGCCAGCACCTCGAAGAGCCCCGGACTGACCGACGTCCCGGTCACGGCGACGCGGACGGCCTGGATGAGCGCCGCGGCCTTGACACCACGCGCCTCCGCCAGCTGACGAAGCGCGCGCTCGGTAGACGCGGCGTCGAATTCGGGCAGCGCGGCAAACGCCTCGGCCAGCGCGCGCAGCTGGTCGGCGGCGCCCTCCGAGCGCAGGTGCTTCACGACCGCCGCCTCGTCGAAGCGCACCTGATCCTGGAAGAAGAACGCGCCCTGCGCCGCAAAATCCGGCAGGCGCTTCGCGCGCGACACGAGCAGCTCGAGCACGGCGAAAAACCACGCGTGACGCGTCGTCAGCAGATCGTCGGACCAGAGATGAGCGGCCTCGAATGACGGCTTGAGCCGGAGCGCCAGCTCCTGCGGCGCCAGGCGCGCGAGGTGCTGCTGGTTGAACCAGTCGAGCTTCTCTGGATTGAAGACCGCGTTGCCTCCGCTGATGCCCTCGAGCGCGAAGATCTCCGCGAGCTCGGACGTCGAGAACACCTCCTGATTGCCGGCGCCGGGCGACCAGCCGAGCAGCGCCAGAAAATTCACCATCGCCTCGGGAAGGTAGCCCTGCTGCGCGTACTCCGTCACCGACGTCGCGCCGTGACGCTTGCTCAACCGCTTCTTGTCGCTGCCGAGGATCAGCGGCACGTGCGCGAAGTGCGGGAGCGGCGCCCCGAGTGCCCGATACAACAGAATCTGCTTCGGCGTGTTCGAGATGTGATCGTCCCCGCGCACCACGTGCGTCATCCCCATCTCCACGTCGTCGGAGACGACGGACAGGTGATAGGTGGGATGGCCGTCGGACCGGAGGATGATGAAATCCTCGATGAGCGCGGCGTCGAAGTCGATCGGGCCATGCACCAGATCGTCAACCCGCACGCTGCCGTCCGGCACTCTGAACCGCACCGCGCGCGGATCGCCCGCGAGCTCGCGCGCGGCGACCTCCTCGCGCGACAGCCGCAGACACGTCCGCTCGTATTTGTATTCGGGGTTGCGTTCGCGCCGCGCCTTCAGCTCCTCGGGCGTGCAGTAGCAGTAGTACGCGTGCCCGCTCCGGACGAGCTGCTCGGCGGCCGCGAGATACTTCGCCTGACGCTGCGATTGAAAGTACGGCGCGTGCGGCCCCGAGACCATCGGCCCTTCGTCCCAGTCGAGGCCGAGCCAGCGCAGGCCGTCGAGAATCCCTTCGACCATCGCCTCTGACGATCGCTCGACGTCGGTGTCCTCGATGCGCAGCACGAACACCCCGCCGTGCCGCCGCGCGAAGAGCCAGTTGAAGAGCGCCGTCCGGGCGCCACCGATGTGGAGATAGCCGGTGGGAGAAGGAGCAAACCGTACGCGTGGAGGCGTGGACACAGCCTTCAAATTGTATATTCGACTTCAGCTACACTCACGTCTCCATGGCCTCGGCGATGTCGGCCCGCTCGGTCCGCCGCTCCGCGGCTCGTGACGTGCCGGCCGTCTCCTGCGACATCTGCGTCGTCGGCGCCGGCATCTCGGGCATCACGGCGGCCCTCGAAGCCGCCCGGCTCGGGCGCCGCGTCGTGATCGTTGACGCCGCTCCAGCGCTCGGCGGCCAGGCGATCGGATCGATCATCGGCACGATCATCGGCCTCTACACGCACGGCCCGTCGCCGTATCAGATCACGCATCTCGTCGCCGACGACCTCATCCGCGACCTCGAGGCCGAAGGATCGCTCTACCGCCGTACGTCGATGACGAAGACCGTGACGTTCCTCTACGACGAGGTGCGGCTCGGGCGCTGGATGGAGACGCAGATCGACAATGCCGGCGTGACGTCGATCGTCGGAGCCGTGCTGACCGACGTGGCGTTCGCGAACCGGCGGGTGCAGCACGTCGAGTTCGCCACGCGGTTCGGCAGTGTGCGCGTCGAGGCCAACGGCTACATTGACGCCTCAGGCGACGCGACGCTCACCTACGAGGCCCGCTGCGAAACCCGCCAGCCGGACGCGCCGATCTACGGCTCGCTCAACTTCCTCGTCGAAGGCTACGATGCGGACGCCGCCGTGACGATGAACGTCGCGGACGTCCACGCACGGCTTGCAGAGGCGGGCGCTCGATACGGCCTCGTCCGGCACGACGGCTTCCTGATGCACTTCCCTGGCAAGAACGTCATGCTGGCCAACGTCACGCATATCGAGACGCCGCTCGATCCGCTCGCAACCGGCCATCTGGTCGTCGAAGGCCGCGCGCAAGCGGACAATGTCGTCCGGTTTCTGCGCGCCGAGTTCCCGAAGATCTTCGCGAACGCCAGGATTCGTAGCTACGGCAATCCGGGCATTCGTCAGACGAGATGGATTGCGAGCCGGCGCCAGCTGACGCTCGACGACCTCACGGCCGGGCATAGGCCCCCGGACGCAGCCGCGCGCGGCGCCTGGTGGGTCGAGCTGCACGACGCGAAGGACCTCGTGCACTGGGAGCAATTTCCCCCCAACCACGTCTACTACATCCCGCTCGGCTGCATGATCCCCAAAGACGCCGACAACATCGTCGCCGCCGGACGCGCCGTTGACGGCGACGTATACGCGCTGTCGGCGATTCGCGTGATGGGTCCGTGCATGGCGATGGGCGCCGCGGCCGCGCACGCGCTCGCACTCGCGGGCGACAGCCCGGTCGCGGCCGTCGATCTGACACGGCTACAGCAGGGATTGACCGACAACCTGGATCGGAAGGACTGAAGGTATGCGAAAGATCGTCAGCGCCGCCGTCGTGCTCGTGGCTTCGGCGTCCCTCGTCGCGCAGTCGCCCTCGTGGGACGAGCAGTTCCGCGCGACCGTGAAGAGCGACAACATCCGAGCCGACATGCAGCGGCTCGCCGCGCATCCGCACCACGTCGGCTCGCCGTACAACAAAGACGACGCCGACTGGATGCTGGCGCAGTTCAAGAGCTGGGGCTGGGACGCGCACGTCGAACGCTTCGACGTCCTCTTCCCCACGCCGAAGGAACGCGCGCTCGAGATGATCGCGCCGACCAGGTTCGTCGCGACGCTCGACGAGCCCGTCGTGTCCGTGGACCCGACAACGGGACAGAAGATGGAACAGCTGCCGTCGTACAACGCGTACTCGATTGACGGCGACGTCACCGCACCGCTCGTCTACGTCAACTACGGCCGCGTCGAAGACTACCAGCAGCTCGATCGGATGGGCGTCTCGGCACGCGGCGCTATCGTCATCGTCCGGTACGGGCAGATTTTCCGCGGCGTTAAGGTGAAGATCGCCAGCGAACACGGCGCCGTCGGCTGCATCATCTACTCCGACCCGCGGGACGACGGCTACTACGCCGGCGCGGTGTTTCCCAACGGGCCGATGCGGCCGGGCGCCGGCGTGCAGCGCGGCTCGGTCGAGGATCTCGCCACGGGCGCCGGCGATCCACTGACGCCCAACATCGGATCCGTGCCCGGGGCCCCACGGATTCCGATGAGCCAGTCGCCGCTCGTCACAAAGATCCCCGCCTTGCCGATCTCCTACGACGATGCGCAGCCGCTGCTGGCGGCGCTCGGCGGGCCGATGGCGCCAGTCGATTGGCGTGGGGCGCTGCCGATTCCGTATCACATTGGCACTGGGGCCGGCCCTGAAAGGACCGCCCTACAAGGCGGCCCAGGCAGGGCGACCCTTTCAGGATCGCCAACGATCCACCTCAAAGTCTCGTTCAACTGGGACACGAAACCGCTCTGGGACGTCATCGCGACAATCCCCGGCGCCACGTTTCCCGACGAGTGGATCGTCCGCGGCAACCACCACGACGGCTGGGTGAACGGCGCGCATGATCCAATCAGCGGGATGGCGCCCGAGCTCGAAGAAGCGCGCGCGCTCGGCGAACTGCGGAAGCAGGGCTGGCAGCCGAAGCGGACGATCGTCTACGCCTCATGGGACGGCGAGGAGCCGGGCCTGCTCGGATCGACCGAGTGGGTCGAGCAGCACGAGCGCGAGCTGCGCGATCATGCGGTTGCCTACATCAACAGCGACGGCAACGGCCGCGGTTTTCTCAACATGCAGGGCTCGCACACGCTCGAGCACTTTCTCAACGGCGTCGCCCGCGACGTGACGGATCCAGAAACGCACGTGAGCGTGCTGAAGCGCCGCGAGGCGTACGCCATCACGAAGGGTACGGCCGACGAGCGCAAGGAGATCCGCGAGCGCCCTGACTTCCGGATTGGCGCGCTCGGGTCAGGCTCCGACTACACGCCGTTCATCCAGCACGCCGGCATCGCCTCGATCAACCTCGGCTTCGACGACGAAGACGACGACGGGATCTATCACTCGATCTACGACGACTTCTACTTCTTCACGCACTTCCTCGACACCGACTTCGCGTACGGCCGCGCGCTGGCGCAGACCGCGGGCACCGCCGTGATGCGCCTCGCCGACGCGGACGTCGTCCCGATCGAATTCACCGACTTCGCGGATACCGTGCAGAAGTACGACAGGGAGTTGAAGAGCCTGCTGAGCCGGAAGCAGGACGAGATTCGCGAGCGGAACCGGCGGATCGCCGACGGGGTGTTCGCCGCGATGCGCGATCCGCGGCATCCGATGCCGATGCCGACGCAGGAGGCCGTCCCTCCTGCGATCAACTTCGCGCCGCTCGACAACGCGACGGCCGCGCTCGGGGACGCCGCGAGGCGGTTCGACAAAGCGCTTGCCGCGTCGCGCAGCCGGATAACCGCCGACAGGAGCGCGCTCGTCGCGCTCAACGCGAAGCTGCGGCAGGCGGAATCTCAGCTCACCGACGCCGCCGGTCTGTATCGACGTCCCTGGTATCGCCATTTGATCTATGCGCCGGGCTACTACACGGGCTACGGCGCGAAGACGATTCCTGGCGTGCGCGAAGGCATTGAAGACGGACGCTATGCCGACGCGGAAACGGAGGTCGCGCGCGCCGCAGCCGCGCTGACGCGCCTCACGCGGCTTGTCGAGGCGGCATCGGCCGACCTCGAGCGCGTCCCGCCGACGCGTTAATGGTCGTGAACACATCTGGTAGGAGACCCACGATGAGACGTCTGCTGCTCGCCTTCCTCGCCGCGGCGTTCGTGTCAGTGCACGCGCAGCAACCGCCAGCTCCCGCCCGCCCGGTCCCGACGATCACGCCGGTGACGGACGCGATGCTGCAGAATCCCGGTCCCGGCGAATGGCTGATGTGGCGCCGGACGCTGAACACCTGGGGCTTCAGCCCGCTCGATCAGATCAAGAAGAGCAACGTCAAAGACCTCCGCATGGTCTGGACGCGCGGCCTCACCGCCGGCATTCAGGAAGGCACGCCTCTCGTCCACGACGGCGTGATGTTCATCCCGAACCCCGGAGACGACATCATGGCGGTTGACGCGAAGACCGGCGATCTGATCTGGGAATACAAGCGCAAGCTTCCGCAGGGCGTGCGTCCGAAGACCGATCGGGCGATGGCGATGTGGGGCACGACGCTGATCAACTCGAGCAGCGACAACTTCATCTACGCGCTCGACATGGCGACCGGCAAGCTCGTGTGGGAAACGCCTGTGCTCGATCCGCACATGCGCGCCCCGACGAGCGGCGGGCCGATCGTCGCCAACGGCAAGGTGATCACCGGCCGTCAGTGTCAGCCCGACGCCACACGCGACTCCTGCGTCGTCACCGCGCATGACGCGAAGACCGGAAAGGAGCTGTGGCGGTTTCACACGATTCCAGGACCCGGCGAACCCGGCGACGAGTCGTGGGGCGGCATCCCGATGAACCAACGGTGGCACGTCGGCACGTGGATGGTGCCGAGCTACGATCCCGAGTTGAATCTCGTCATTCTCGGAACGTCGGTCACGATTCCCGCGCCGAAGTTCATCCTCGCGGGCGCCGACAAGAAGTACCTCTTCCACAACTGCACGCTCGCCTTGAACGCCGACACGGGCAAGCTGGTTTGGTACTACCAGCACATCGTCGATCACTGGGATATGGATCATCCGTTCGAGCGGCTGCTCGTTGACACCGTGGTCGCGCCGAGTCCGAGCGAAGTGCGGTGGATCAACCCGAAAGTGAAGCCGGGCGAGCGGCGCAAGGTGGTTACCGGCATTCCGGGCAAGACCGGCGTCGTCTACACGCTCGATCGGCAGACCGGCGAATTCCTCTGGGCGCGTCCGACGGTGATGCAGAACGTGATCAGCAACATCGATCCGACGACGGGAGCCGTGACGGTCAACCCGGAGACGATCTTCACGCACCTGAACGACGAGCGGTTCGTCTGTCCCGGCAGCAACGGCGGCAAGAACTGGCCGGCCGGCGCATACAGCCCGCTGACGAACATGATGTACATGCCGCTGCAGAACCTCTGCATGACGGCGACGACAACGACCGATCAGCGCGATCCGTCGAAAGTGTACGGCATCAGCATGAAGCCCGAGTTCGCGATTGGCGCCGACAAAGTCGGCACTGTCTGGGCGATTGCCGCAGACACGGGCAAGACGATGTGGAAACACGAGCAGCGCGCGGGCACGCTGTCGCTCGTGACGACGGGAGGCGGACTGGTGTTCGGCGGCGACGCGAACGGCCGGTTCAAGGCCTACGACGACCGCACCGGCCAGGTGCTGTGGGAGACGATCATCGGATCCGCCGCGAGCGGGTATCCGATCAGTTACTCGGTCGGCGGCAGGCAATATGTCGCGATCATCACCGGCCCGTCACTCGCGGCGCAGACCGACGAGCGGCAGACGCCGGAGTACACGCCGGACAACGCGCCGAACATCTTCGTCTTCGCGCTGCCGTAGCGGGTTAGCCACGAAGACGCGAAGAACACGAAGACGCACGAAGTTTACCCTTTCATGAGAGGGTGCTTCGTGCGTCTTCGTGCCCTTGGTGTCTTCGTGGCTACGGAACGATCGTGCTGGTGCGATCGACGGACTTGGAGGCGCCGACCATGAGCGTGGGCGCGTAGTTCATCTGCTGGCAGACGTACTCGAAGAGCTCCGTGCCGTTCTCCCAGCGCAGGTTGAAGCCACTGGACCATGACTTCGTGAACGCGCCTGGGTCGTCAACCGTGAACTCGTACTTGATCGTCTGCGAGTTGGTGCGCGTGAACTTCTCGATCGTGTGCAGCCTGTCGGTCGTCGGCGTCCCGCGGCGATCGATCCAGAAGCCCTCGTTGTAGCCGACCGTATCCACGACGAGAGTGTCGCCCTCCCACCAGCCGATCGAGTGGCCATAATAGGTCGGCGTCGGGTGCACGGGATGCGTGCGCCCGTCCATGAAGATCTCGCGGTAAGTGTGCGGACCGCCGATGTCGAAGATGAAGATCCGCTGGATCTCCGGCAGCTCGACGAACTCGACGCCGTACGGCGTCAGGAACTGGCGCGTAAAGCCGGACGGCTTGCAGCGCGTGTGCGGCTCGAGCTGATTCTTCTGCCGATCCTCGAATACAGCTCTTGCCCACGGCTGGAACGGGACGTCCTTCGGATCGACGATGCCCTGAAAGCCACCGTTGCCCGGCAGCCAGACGCCCTTGTCCTTCGGCGTCGCGCCGCCGAGCAGCACGCGACCGTCTGCATTGCGCGGCGCCGGCCCCGGCGGCGGACCACCACGGCCACGTCCGCGACCTTCCGCCGGCCCGCCAGGTCCGCGGCCCGCCGGCACGCCGACCTGCACGCTCGGGCGCCTGTCGTTCTGCTGCGCCGACGTCGAGACGCCCGCAATGGCGAGGGCCGCCGTCACGGCGAACGTCGTCGCCAGGCGGCAGGACTGAAGGCCCGCACTACGCGGCGCCCGTCGCCGGCTACTGATCAACGTTGCCGCTCCCGCTCGACGCGGCGTCGAGCGTCTCGCCCGGCCGCAGGCCGGTGCTCGCCAGCGTGACCTTGCTCGCGTTCATCCGGTGGCTGCCGTTCTTCGCCATCGATCCGGCGACGGTCACCTTGTCGCCGATCTTCATCGAGTTCTGACGCCATCCGCGGCGCTGCAGGCCGTGCGGCGGGCCCATCTCGGCGCCCCAGTTCACGACGTCGCCCGTCTTCTCGTCCTTCACGTTGATGTAGAACCACACGTGGGGATTCGTCCACTCGACTTTCGTGACGATGCCCGTCAGCGTAATCGGCTTGTCGGCGTCGAATTCCGCCGCGAACGAATGATGCGCGGATGCCGGCGCGCCGAACGCCAGTGCGCCGAGTGCGACGAGGCCGCCGAGCAGGATTGTTCTCGCTCTCATGATCGATTCTCCTGACACAAGTGCCGAGGCATGTCTTTCCCGGCCACCCAGCGCAGCGTCCAGCTCGCGGTCCACGGGCGCGTGTATGCGCCGGGATCGTCGATGGTCACGCTGTATCGAAGCGTGTCGAAGTTCGGGCGCGACACTCTTTCAGTCAGCTTCAACTGGTCGGTGTGCGGCAGGCCCCCGTTCGTGAACCAGAAGTCCTCGTTGAAGCCTTCCGTGTCCATGACGAGCGCGCCGTTCTCCCACTTTCCGACCGCGCGGCCGTAGAACAGCGGGTTGTCGTCGTCGCCGCCGATCTGACCGTGGTGGCCGCGGCCGTCCGTGTAGATGATCCGATAGTTGTTGTTGCCGCTGCCGATCAGGACGAAGATGCGCTGGCGCGCGCGATCCTCGACGAACTGAACACCGGGGCTCAGCTGGAACTGACGCGGTCCGCCCGGCGGTTTGCAATTCAGGTACATCGGATCGTCGCGCAGAAATCGCTGCTGCCGCTCCTTGTACAGCTGCAGCGCCCACGGCTGCATCGGCGCGACTTTCGACGCGTCGGTGACGTTCTTGAGCAGCCCCCACTCGTCCATCACGACGTGCGCGCCGTCTTCGACGAGCGCAGTCGCGCTCGGAAACGCCCAGTAGCCCTGCACGCCGCCCGTGGCGCCGCCAAGACGGGGTTGGCCGTCCGGCCACGTCGGCGTCGGACGCGGCTCGAGCGGCATCGGCGGCGGCGTGCGATCGACGGAGAAGATCCGCCGGTTCTCAGTCGTCACGACGATGGCGCCCCACATCTGTCGGCTGCCGTCGCGGGCGGCGAGGCCCTCGACAGCGATCTTGTCGCCAGGCTGGACGGTCGTCTTCGACCAGCCGTTCGCTTCGAGATCGATCGGGCTCTCGAGCTCGACGGCCCAGTTCGTCACCTGCTCGCCGGCTTTGACGTTCACGAACACGTGCGCGTGCGGGTTGCGCCAATCGACCAGCGTCACGACGCCGCGGATGCGCAGCGGCTTGTGGTTGTCGAACTTCGCCAGAATCTCGTGGTGGGCAACGACCACCGCTGTCGCCGACACGGCGGCGAGCGCCGACGCCATGACGACCGAACGGAGGAGGCGGAGGATCACCTACTGCCGTCCGATCTTGAGCGCGCCAGTGTCGCCGCGGCTGTCCTTCCACGTGCCGCTGATGATGCGGTTGGCGAGCGGCAGGTTCTCGATCTTCCCGTCCATCGTGAAGGTCACCACCTGACCGGACTTGTCCTTCGCGTCGGCCTCGAGGTGCACCTGCCAGCCCTCGGGATTGAGCGACGCGTTCTTGATCGCCAGGTTGTCGGTGCCCGGGTTGATCGTGCCGGTGATGTTCTTGCCGTCCCAGGTCATGACGACCAGCACGTCGTTGCCGAGCATCTTGTTGCCGGCCCACGTGCCGAGCCACGAACCCTTCAGGGGGTGGCCTTCCTGCGCGAGCGCGGGCATCGCGACGAGGGCGACGACCGCGAGTGCGAATGCCAGTTTCTTCACGACGGCTATCTTACAAGGTCCGCCTGAAGGCGGACACTACGCAATCGGCATGGGCGGACGCTACCTGGCGTAGGGCCCGACTTCCGGTTTGGCCTGCGTGTCTTTCAGGCTGCCGAGCTCCGCGGCGACGCCTCGCGTGATGGCGGCCATCTCGCTGCCGGCCTGAAAACACGTGAAGTCCGGACGGTCGCGCCACGCGAGCGGTCCGCACAGCCGGACGCCGGCCTTGAGCGCCGCGTCGTGGACGATGTTGATCGCGCGCTCGTAGTCGGGATTGCCCTGGCGGAAGCCCGAGAAGTTGCCGAGATCGCCGCTCGCGGCGAACACCGCGGTCACGCCGGGCACCTTCGCGATCGCTTCGGCGTTCTTCAGGCCGTCGAGCGTCTCGATCATCAGGATAAGCACGAGGTTGTCGTTGATCGTCTGCCGATAACCACCGGGCACGCCGCCCCACATGTCGCCGCCGAACGCCTGGCCGCCGCCATTGCTGCGCTTGCCGAGCGGCGGATAGTACGCCCAGTCGCGCGCGGCAATCGCCTCTTCGACGGTGTCAACGGTCGGAACGACGAGGACAAGCGCGCCGGCGTCGAGCGCGTGCTGCTCCTCGCGCTCGTCGGTGTAGGCGACGCGGACGCCGGGCACGGCCTTGGCGTGCGGACACGTGCGCCACATGTTCGCCACTTCCTTCCAGTCGTGCGCGTCGTGCTGCATCTCGGTCCAGATGAAGTCGTAGCCGGCGTTCGCGAACGCGCAGTACGTGGACGCGTCGTTCGCGGCGAAGAGCGTGCCGCCGGTGACCTTCTTGCCCTGCATCATCTTCAGCTTCACCGGATTCCAGATCTTCGACCCGGCGGGCGCGTTCCACGCGGGTCCGTACTTCCACTTCGTCATGTCGTACGGACCCTGATTCACCGCGCCTGGCGGCGCGACGTCTTTCGCGTGGCTGTCCTGACCCGCTTTGGCGGCGAGCGGAAACTGTCCGCCGCTCGCGACCGCGTCTTCGGTCGCGCTCGGCTGCTCCTGCCGCTGCGGCTGCTGGGCGCCGACGGCGGCGATCGCGACGAGGGACGCCAGCGCGGCGGCGACGATCTGCTTCTTCATCGATCGCTCCTTGGTCGCGTAGTGCAGGGCTTCAGCCCTGCCGGATCGGGCAGGCCTGAAAGCCTGCACTACATCGCTACACCAGCTTCGTCTTGACGAACGGCATCTCGCGGACGCGCTTGCCGGTCGCCGCGAAAATCGCGTTGGCGAGCGCGGCGATCGTCGGCGGCACGCCGGGCTCGCCGACGCCCGTGGGCAGGTTGCCACTCTCGACGACGTGGACGTTCACCTGCACGGGCGCGTCGTTCATGCGCGCGACCCGGAAGCCGTCGAAGTTCTTCTGATCGATGCGGCCGTTCGTGGCCGTGATCTCGCCGAACATCGCGAGGCTCGCGCCCATCACCGCGGCGCCTTCGAACTGCGATCGCACGCGATCCGGGTTGATGACGACGCCCGGATCCGCGACCTGATCGATCCGGGGAATGCGAACGCGGCCCTGCGCGTCGACTTCGACCTCGACGACCGTCGCGACGTACGTGTTGAAGCTGCGGTGCGCGGCGATGCCGATGCCCCAGCCGTTGCCCGGCTTGCGCTTGCCCCAGTTCGACTTGTCGCCCGCGACCTCGAGGACGCGACGCAGACGCCGGCTGTCGATCGGATATTTCTCGATCGGCGCGCCGTAGTTCGCATAGTCCACGCCCTGCGCCTTCAGGTCGATCACCTTGCCCGGCCCGATCAGGTCGAGCAGGAACTCGAGCGAGTCGCGGCCGGCCGCGTGCGCCATTTCGTCCGCGAAGCTGTGCGCGGCGAACGCGTGGTAGTTGTTCGCAACGGCGCGGAACCAGCCGATGCGTACGTGCGCGTCCATGCCGCTGTTCTCGGCGCGGATGTTGGGGATGTCGTACACCGTGTCTACGAGCCCCATGTCGAGCTCGATGCCGAGCGGCGCCGGCGATCCGAACGTCGATCCAATCGGCGGGAACACCGATCGCTGCAGCCACGCCGTCGGCTTGCCCTTCGCGTCAACGACGGCCTTGTGATAGACGGCTGCGGTCGTGTGGTAGAAGTCGTGATGGATGTCGTCTTCACGCGTCCATACGACCTTCACGGGCTTGCCGAGACGCCTGGCGAGAATCGCCGCTTCCGCCGCGTAGTCGGGCTTCGACTTGCGGCCGAAGCCGCCGCCGAGCAGCGTCACGTGGCAGATCACGTTCTTCTTGTCGATGCCGAGCGCGGCCGACACCGTGTCCTGCACGGCCTGCGGGTTCTGCGTCGGACACCAGATCTTTGCCTTGCCGTTCCTGAACTCGGCGACGGCCGCGGGCGGCTCCATCGACGCATGCGCGGCCATCGGCGTGTAGTACACCGCCTCGAGCACCTTGCCGCCTCTGGCGAACTCGGCGTCCACGTTGCCCAGGTTGCGCGCGACCTTCAGCGGCTGCTTCACCTTCGCGAGCATCGCGTTCTTGAACGGCTCGCTCGTGAGCGCGGCGTGCGGACCGTCGTTCCACTCGATCCTGAGCTGCCTGCGTCCCTGCATGACGGCCCACGTGCTGTTGCCGATCACGGCGACGCCGCCAAGCGTCTGGAACAGCAGCGGCGGCTTCGGCGCGTCGAGCGTCGCCGTCTGCGAGACGCCTTTCACGGCGAGCGCGGCCTTGTCGTCGAGGCTCCTGACGGTGCCGCCGACGACGGGCGGGTGCTCGACCGACGCGTACACCATGCCGTCGCGACTGACGTCGAGGCCGAATTGCGCCTTGCCGGTGACGATCGGGGTGAGGTCGTAGATCGGCCGCTCCTTGCCGACGAACGTCCACTGCCCTTTCGATTTGAACTTCAGCGAGTCTCCGGCCGGGACCGGCAGCTTTGCCGCGGCCGCCACCAGCGCCCCATATCCGATCTTCTTCCCGCTCTTTGCATGCACCACTTCATGCTTCGACGTCGCCAGCTCCGCGGCAGGGACGCTCATCTGCGCGGCAGCCGCGGTGATCAGCATCGACCGCGCTGATGCGCCGGCGGCGCGGAACGCGTCGTAGAAGTCGCGGATCGAGCGCGAGCCGTCGGTGTTCTGGTCGCCGTAGCGCGTGTCGCCGACGCCCTGCTCGATGCGGCAGCGGCTCCAGTCGGCGTCGAGCTCATCGGCCGCGACGAGCGGCAGCGACGTCCGGATGCCGGTGCCCATTTCCGATCGGTGCGTGACGAGGAAGACGGTGCCGTCGGGTTCGATGCCGAGGTACACGCTCGGGTGGAGCGGCGCCGTGTCGGCGTTCGTGTTGAAGATCGCCGGGCCCGCCGGCGCGGTCTGCGCGAGCAGATCGTCGGACATGAGGCGCGAGGCGACGACGAACGCGCCGGTGGACAGGATGCCGTTCAGGAAACTGCGGCGGCTCAGGGAGATGTTGTCGATGATCATCACGCACGCTCCTTCGCCGCCGTGTGAATCGCGGCGCGGATGCGCTGGTAGGTGCCGCAGCGGCAGATGTTGCCGGCCATGCCGCGGTCGATGTCCGCGTCGGTCGGATTCGGCGTCGTCTTGAGCAGCGCGACGGCCGACATGATCTGTCCTGACTGGCAGTAGCCGCACTGCGGCACGTTGTGCGCGATCCACGCGCGCTGCACCGGGTG
>CAZOIK010000105.1:0-29590 GCA_964579765.1 uncultured Bifidobacteriaceae bacterium | reverse complement strand
GTGGTTGGTGAGGTCCTGCGCGATCGAATAGTTGTTCGCGGCGCCGGCGACGTTCGGCGCCGGCAGGCCGCCGAGTACTGACTTGGCGAACGCCGTCATTGGAATCGGCGTACCGGCTTTGTAGATCGTGCCGGTCCGCGGGTCGCGCACGTCCACCGACAGCACGCCGGCATTCTGCTGCGCGGTGGGCAGCGTCGAGAACGCCGTCTGCTGCTTGTCCTGCCGGAATCCCTCGTAGTCGCCGAAGAAGAACGCCCGGTTCTGCACCAGCGGTCCGCCGAGCACGCCGCCGTACTGGTTGCGCGTGAGCGGCGGCTTGCGCCCGTCCGCCGGCAGGAAGTACGGCTCCGCGTTGAGCGACGTGTCGCGGTAGAACTCCCATGCGTCGCCGTGGACCTGGTTCGTGCCGCTGCGGAGCAGCACGTTGATCGTCGCGCCGGCGGCGCGGCCGTACTCCGCGCTCTGGTTGTTGGTGACGACGCGGAATTCGCTGACCGCATCCGGCGGCGGCTGCATGACCTGGTTCGAGAAGCCCTGGTTGCTCGTGCCGAAGGCGTTGTTGTCCACGCCGTCGATGAGGAAATTGTTGAAGACGCTACGCAGGCCGTTGACGTTGAACGCGCCCTCGCGCGGCGTGCCGTTCGTGCTCTTGTTCAGCGACGACTGCCGCACGCCGGTCGTCAGTAGCGCCAGGGCCGAGTACTCGCGCCCGTTGAGCGGCAGCGCCTGGGTCTGATCGCCGGTGATCACCTGATCGCGCTGGCTCGATTCGGTCTCGAGCAGCGGCGCCTGCGCCCTCACTTCGACCTTCTCCGACACCTGGCCGATTGGCATCTGCAGATCGACCCGCAGGCGCGCGGCCACCTGCACCTGCACGTTGTCCACAAGCGCAATGGCGAACCCGGCTTTCTCGGCCGTGACGACATACGGCCCGGGCCGGACGGTCACGAACTCGTACAGGCCTTCGTTGTTCGACGTCCGCACCACGGAGACGCCCGTGTCGGAGTTGGTCAACGTCACCGTCGCCGCGGGTACGACGGCACCGGTCGTATCGCGCACCGTGCCGACGACGGAGGCAGTGTCGAATTGGGCCGCTGCCGTACCTGTAAGCAGGGTGCACAGCGCGAGCGCAGGACTCAGACGGCGGACGAAAGCAGACGCGGACATCGAGAACCTCCAGCGATGCGTGGGGTGAATGCGTGTCATGAGAGCCCAGCATGGAGGCGCGGGGTTGCCGGCCTATGACACACGGCGGACATCGCCGTAAATTCGCGGCGACGACGACGTGACCGATCTAGGGCGACCCTTTCAGGGTCGCCGTGATGGCCGGGCCTGAAACGGCCGGTCTACGGTTGATCCGTCAGCGTCTGGAGGAAGCCGATCAGATCGCGCATCTCCTGCGCGGTCATCGGCGGCGGGTCGCCGCGTTTGCGGTCGAACGGTGGGTCGAGCACGTCCAGATTGCGCGCGGCTGCAGGCGGCAGATCGGCGAGCCGCGCCGGCTGGCCGTCGGTGTCGGCGGCATACACGCGGTCGGGCTGGACGTCGCGGAAGTTGTAGAACGCCATCACCTCGGCGAGCGAGTGGAAGACGCCGTTGTGGAAGAACGCGCGCCGCGTGGCGACATTGCGCAGCGACGGCGTGCGGAACATGCCGCACCATTGGGGCGCATCCGCCAGATCGCCGCGCACCGGCCCGCACAGCCCGAGATCGACATGCGCCGGATCCCGGTTCGCGGCCAGGCCGTCGTTGCGCGGCACGCCGAGCGCTTCGTACTGCCAGTCGGTGAACAGCGGCGGGCGGCCGTCTCTGCCGGGCCGATCCGGATGGCACGCGGCGCAGTTGCCTTTGGCGGGGTTCTCGAAGACGTCGAGCCCGCGCAGTTCAGCGGCCGTGAGCGTTGTTTCTCTTTCCAGCCAGCGATCGTACCGACTGGTGTACGGGTGAAACGACGCGTCCTCGAACTCGAAGCGCGCGATCGCGAAGAGCGCCTCGTCGAGCAGGCGAGTCTCCGGCACGTGCTGCCCCGGCGGCACTCCCAGCGCACGTGCGAGTTGATCGCCGTACCCGAGCGCGAGGAACTTGCGTGACAGCGCGCCGGCATCGCGGTTGGCCATTTCAGCCGGATTGAGCAGCGGACCGGCCGCCTGCGTCTGCAGGGTGTCTGCGCGTCCGTCCCAGAACAGGCCGCCGCGCGGCACAAGCGGCGGCTTTGCGGCCGCGCCCGCAATCTTGCGCGGCCTTCCGGCGATCGACCACGGCAGTGTGAAACGCGCCGCGTGCGGCGCATCGTCGTCGCTCAGATCGGGGCCGATGGCGAAGGCTGGCGATCGATCGACGTACCGCAGGCTCGGCACGGCGCGCATGCCTTCCCGATCCCCGGTGAGCCCGCCGCGGGCCGCCGGGCGATCGTTCGGCGGACCGTAGGCGAAAGCCGGATCGTGGCATGTGGCGCACGACATTGCGCCCGCCCCCGAGAGCCGCACGTCAAAGAACATCGTGCGTCCGATCTGCGCGAGCGGCGACAGCGCCGCGGCGGGCGGCCGCACGAGCCGCACTGGGCGCCAGTCGTGACGATCGCCCCCGCCGGCGCAGGTCGCCGCGACGATCAGCAGCGGAAGGAGTGCTGCGGCTCGCACGGCTAGTGCGGCAGGCCGCCGGCCGGCTTCGCGACCGGCGTGCCGCGCTCCTCGTCGAGAAACAGGACGGGCGCCGCGCCCTTGCCTGCGAAGTCGAACATCCCGAGGATCGATCCGGCGGACGCGTCGAACGAGCCGCCGCCGATCCGCGCGCCGTGCAGCCAGTTGTCCTCGATGAATCGGAGCACCGACGATTGCGTGATCAGCGTGTGATCGACGGAGTTCACCTTCGCCCACGGTGAGATCGCGAGAAAGGGCTGCCGCGTGCCCGGCCCGCAGCGTCCGTTCACCGGCCCCTGTCCCGCGACGCCGGGCAGCTGCGGCGTGCGCCCTTTGACGCCGCACGCGCCAGCACCGTCGAGCTGATCCGAGGTCGAGAACGACGCGTTGGCGACCGGCGCCATCTGATGATCGTACCAGCCGTCGGAGTCGTCGTAGACGATGAGGACAGCCGTGTCGCTCCACTCGGGGCGGGCTTGCAGGAAGTTGATCGTCTGAACCAGGAACGTCTGCTCGTCGAGTGGGTCGGAGTAGCCGGCGTGCCCGTCCTGGTACGCGGAAGCCTTCAGATAGGACACGGCCGGGAAGTTGCCGGCCGTCACCGCGGCGAAGAAGTCGCGGAGATCGTACTGATGATTCGCGTCGTCGCCATTCGTGGCGATCTTCGCAACCGACGAGGGGCGCGAGTGCGTCGGGTTGGCCGTCGAGGCGTAGTACTGGAAGGGCTCGTGATGCGGGATGTAGTCGGAGGATCCGCCGCCCGCAATCGTTGAGACCGTGCGCCGCAGACAATTCTGCGGACCGCCCGGTTCTGGCGTACTGAGATCGAAGCCGCCTTCGAACCAGCCCCAGCTGACGTTTGCCGCGCTCAACAGATCGCCGATGTTCCGCCCCGTCATCCGCACCGCATCGTCGCCGCCGAACGAACAGACGTCGCCGAGCGGCTCGATGTCGTTGACCAGCGTCCGGCCACCCTGTCCGTCGTCAACGATGTACGTCGTGTACGTCGGCTTGTCGATCGTCACGCCGTTCGTCTGTCCGGAGATGAGGTTGATCGCGCCCGGCGTGGACGGCCCGTACTGATCGGAATAGGCGTTGTCGCTCATCGCGAAGTGCTGCGCGTAGTTCCAGAGCGCGGTGACGGTGTTGCCGTCGTAGTAGCCCATCACCTGCGCCGGCGTGAAGAACGCGCCCGTGCCGCCGAGCATCCCGCGGCCGGTGTAGCGCGGAAAGCGATCTGCCTTGCCGCCGTCGTACGCCATCTGCTCGAGCGCGTAGTCGTGGCTCTGGCTCGACGTCCAGGCCTGCGTGCGCGACAGCCGGAACGGATTGCTCGCGACGTCGCCGTTTTCAGCGTTGGCGAGGTTCGGGTTGTGCGTCAGAAGAGCTTGCGTAAGGCCGTTCACCGCCGGCGTGCCCGGCGCCGCCGTGAACGGCGGTTCGCCCGGCGCGTTGGCGGCATGTGGATAGGTGCCGAAGTAGTGATCGAACGAGATGTTCTCGTCGAAGATGACCACGAGGTGGTGGATCGGCGTCGCGGTCGCGCTGCCCGACTTCGGCGTTCCGCACGCGCCCAGCGACGCGGCCAGCACGCAGACAAACAGACTTCGAGCACGCGACACGAGGGATGGCGCTATCATGACGGCGAATATACATGGCGCGCCTTGCGCTGATTCGGATTCGACTGCAAAAGAGCTGTAAACAGACGTGCTGAAGAACCTCGTCGTCGCCTGCGTGCTCGCGTCGCTCGGCGTCGCCGCCGCCCACGCGCAGTGGCTGGACTTCAAGACACCCGGCGTGCCGCGGACGCCCGACGGCAAACCGAAACTCGACGCGCCGGCCCCGCACGCACTCGACGGTCATCCCGACCTGTCCGGCGTCTGGATGCACGAGCTCACGCCGGTCGCGGAGCTGCACCGGCTGTTCGGGTCGAAGTTCGACGATGCGGTCAAGACGGACATCCCGGGGATGGAGACCGAGACGCAGCATAAGTATGCGATGAACATCCTGATCGACTTTCCGGACCGCGACTCTATGGTGCGGCCGGACGCTCCGGCGCCGACGCGGCGCCGCGGCGGCGCGTGCTCGCCTGGACGCGCCGTCGCCGGATTCCCGGTCGCCGGATTGCTCTCGGAGCCGATCAAGATCGTGCAGGCGCCGCGGCTGACGATCGTCCTGTATGAGGTAGGCAGCGATCACCGGCAGATCTACACGGACGGCCGCTCGCTTCCCGCCGAGATCAATCTGCCCGCGTATTGGGGCTACTCGGTCGGCCGGTGGGAGGGCGATACGTTCGTCGTGGAGACCGCCGGCTTCAACGATCAGACCGCGCTCGACATCGGCGGCCATCGCCACAGCGACCAGCTGCGCGTCGTCGAACGCTTCCGCCGCCGAGACTTCGGGCATCTCGAGGTCGAGATGACGTTCGACGATCCCAAAACATACACGAGGCCGTTCACGATCCACGTCGGCTACAACCTCCTCGCCGACGGCGACGTCTTCGAGCTGTACCCGGAAAACGAGAAAGACTGCGCGCACATGCAGCGGTAGAATCCCCGCATGACTCCACGCACCGTCGTCGCCGGTCTGGCCGCCGCGGCCGCATGCCTGCTACTTCAGTCGTCGATCGTCGCTCAGGAAGGGGCCTCTCCGCGCACGTTCGACACTGAGACCGGTCAGCGCATCCGTGTCACACAGATCGCGGGTGGTCTGGTCCACCCGTACAGCCTCGCCTTTCCCGATGAGCACACGATTCTCGTGGCGGAGCGATCCGGAAGCCTGCGTGTGATCAAGGACGGCCGTCTGCTGCCGAAGCCCGCGTGGGAGGCGCCGGCGCCGCCGCCGGGATCGCCGCCGTCGAACAACGCGCCGGACGGCCTGCACTTCATCGCGCTGCACCAAAAATTCACGCAGAACCATTTCGTGTATCTCTCGTACCCGAAGTACGGGCCGCGCGGAAACGCCATCGCGTTCGGCCGAGGGACGCTCACGGGCGACACGCTGAATGACTTCAAGGAACTATTCGTCGCCGATGCCTGGGAGAGCTACGGCGCGAACCCAGGGCAGATGTTCTTCCTTCACGACGGCACGCTGCTGCTGACGGTGGGCGATCGCGATCGGTACTGCTGCGACGGGTCCGAGAACACCAGCCAGCGGATGAAAGCGCAGTCGCTCGACAACGACTACGGCAAGATCCTACGCCTGCGAGACGACGGCAGCATTCCGCCGGACAACCCGTTCGTCAATCGCGCGGGCGCGCGGCCGGAGATTTTCACGTACGGCAATCGCAACGCGTACGGGCTCGCGTACAACCCCACCACGGGCGAGCTGTGGGAATCTGAAATCGGCCCGCTCGGCGGGGACGAAGTCAACATCCTGTTCGCCGGCCACAACTACGGCTGGCCGCTCGTCTCAATCGGACGCAACTACACCGGCACCCCCGTGTCGGATCATCCGTGGACGCGTGAGGGCATGGACGACCCGCGGTTGGTCTGGGTGCCGTCCATCAGTCCGTCCGGTCTGATCTTTTACACGGGCGATCGCTTCAAGGGCTGGAAGGACAACGCGTTTCTCGGCGCGTTGAACGGCAAGGCGCTCTGGCGTGTGTCGTTCAACCACCCGCATCCGCAGCAGGAAGAGCAACGCGAGGTAATGCTCGCCGCGCTCGACCAGCGCATCCGCGACGTGCAGCAGGGTCCGGACGGCAACCTCTATATCGCAACGGAACGTCAGGCCGCCGGCGCGAAACCGGACGGCACCGTCATGCGCATCGAGCCGGCGCAGTAGAGAGGACAGAGATGAAGACAGCCCGCTTCTGGTTCAGGTCCGCGGCGATTGTGTCGATCGCCCTCATCGCGACGACTGCGCGCGCACAGCGCGGTCCGGCTCGGCCGCAGATGCGCGGCGACGGGCCGGCGCCGGCGTCGAAGCCGTTCTCGATCACGCGGCTCGATCCCGCGCTCGACCAGATCATCTCGCCCGACGCGAAGCTCGTGGAACTTGCCCGCGGCTTCGGCCTCACCGAGGGCGGGCTGTGGATCAAGGACGGCGGCGGCTACTGGATCTTCGGCGGGCTGCTGGACAACGTCCTCTACAAGGTCACGCCACAGAAGCAGGTCTCGGTGTTCATGGAGAAGGCCGGCTACACGGGCAACGATCCGGAACACGTCGGCGCGCAGACGCGATCCGGCCGGAGCCACGTGCTCCTCATCGGTCCGTCGTGCACAGGCATGGATCACGAAGGACGCGTCATCTGGTGCGCAGACGACGATCGCGAAGTGATGCGCCTCGAGAAGGACGGCACGCACACGGTGCTGTCCGGCGGCATGAACGGACAGAAGTTCAGCGGCCCGAACGACATCGCCATCGCCGCCGACGACGCCGTCTATGTGACGGACAACGATTTCGGTCTGCGCGATACGAACAAGAACCCAGACAAGCAGCTGCAGAACGGCATTTACCGAATCAAGGACGGCCGCACGACGCTCGTGCTCAGCGGCGCCGACCTCGGCGGTACGCCGAACGGCATCGCGCTGTCGCCTGACGGCAAGTGGATGTATCTCTCCACGTCCGGCCGGAAGATCAGGCGCTACGCCGTCAACGCCGACGGCACGCTCGGCGCGTACACCGTCTTCACGGAAGGCGACGGCATCGGAGACGGACAGAAAACCGACAACGCGGGCAATCTCTATTCGGCGGGCGGCGCAGGCCCCGGCATCATTCGCATCACGTCTCCGGCGGGCACGCTCCTCGGCACGATCAACCTGCCAGTGTACGGCGGCGAGCCGAAGAAGCAGATTTGCACGACCAACGAGGCGTTCGGTGGTCCAGACGGCAAGACGCTGTTCATAGCGGGATGCGATGCGGTGTACACCATCCAGCTCAAGACGTCCGGGATCGTGAACGGCGGCCGGTGAGCCGCCGGACCCACATCGCTACTTCGGCGTGACGCGGAACAAGCCGCCGGGATTGGCGTCTTCGATCATCCACACCGCGCCGTCGGGCGCGACTTCGACGTCGCGCATGCGGTGGCCGACGCTCCAGCGCTCGGCGGGCGTCGCGCCGCCCTTGCCGTCGAACGTGATGCGGCTGAGCGACCGCGTCCCCAGGCCGGCAATCAGCGCCGAGCCTCGCCACTGCGGAAACATCGCGCCGTTGTAGAACGTGAGACTGCCCGGCGCGATGACCGGCGTCCAATAGATGACGGGCTTCGTCAGATCCGGACGCGTATCCGGACTCGGGATCGGCACGCCGTTGTAGTTCGGCGCGTACGAGGCAAGCGGCCATCCGTAGTTCCTTCCCGGCTCGATCAGATTCAGCTCGTCGCCGCCTCTCGGGCCGTGCTCGAGCTCCCAGAGGCGGCCGTCCGGCGAGAATGCCAGGCCGTAGGGCGTGCGATGGCCGGTGCTCCACGTCTCCGACGGCGCGAGGTTCGGCCCGGAGAACGTGTAGGTGCGCAGGACCGGCGCGGTCTTCGCGGATTCGGTGTCGGACGGCGGATTGATCAGCGTCACGCTCGACGCACCCGTTTTGCCGGCCATCGGATTGCCCGGCGCCGGCGTGCCGTCGAGCGTGAGCCGCAGGATCTTGCCAAGCTCCTGGTTTGGATCCTGCGCCGGCGTCATGCGCTGGCGGTCACCGACGGTGAGGAAGAGATACCGTCCGTCGGGCGAAAACGCAATCTGCGCGCCGAACTGTCCGCCGTTGCCCTTCGGCATCTGGCGCCATAGCACCTGCAGTCCGTCGAGACTCGCCGTGGGGATCGCGGCGCTGCCGCCGATCGACAGCCGCGCTCGCGCCAATGCGAGACTCGATCCTCCGTCGCCGGGCTCCGTGTAGGTGAGATACACGTTGTGATCCATGGCGTAGTGCGGTGACAGGAACACGCCGAGCATCCCACCCTGACCCTGAAACACGACGGCCGGCACGTTCGCGACAGGCGTCTTCGCGCCCTGCTGCGTGACGAGCCAGAGCGCTCCGACTTTCTCCGTGATCAGCATCCTGCCGTCGGGCAAAAACGCGATGCGCCACGGGAGATTGAACGTCGCGATCTGCGTCATGGTGAACGGCAGATTCGATATCGGCGGCAGCCCTCCCGCGTTGATCTGCGCCCGGGCCGTCGCGGACACGAGCGTCATCAGCAGAGCCACTTTGGGCAGCGTCTTCATCAGTCGCCTTTCGTGAGATTACATTTTCATGACATGAGGCAGCGGCACTGCGGACCTAGAATACGGCGGTGAACCCTGCGGATCACCGTCGGCGGCGACGCTGGACTGGTCTTCTACTCGCCGCGATTCTAATCCCAATCGCCGTCGTCATCGCCCTGGTGTTTCGCGTGGTGCATCAGGAGCGCGAACTCGGTGAGCGGCGGGCATCCGACGCGCGTCGTGAAGCGTTGGAGCAGCTGCGCCGAGAAGTGACGGCGCGTCTTCAGGCGGTTCGCCTCGAAGAAGTCAACCGGCTGATCGGTGAATCGGGCACGCGGCTGCCGCCGGCCTCGCCGATCGTCTTCGTCGCGTCCATGGCGCACGACGCGATGGTTCTGCCGTGGGAGAACCGAAGCGCCGCCTCGCCTGCGTCTCCAGAGTTCCTGCGGCGTCAAGAAGAAGGCGAATCGCAGGAATTCCAGCAGCACAACCCCGCTGGGGCCGCCGCGTCGTACGAACGCGCGCTCGCCGTCGCGCGCACGCCGCTCGCGCGCTGCGCGGCTCGCGTCTCGCTCGCGCGTGCGTATCTCGCGGCAGGCATGACGACGCAGGCGGAGAGCACAGACCGCGGCACGCTCGCCGACTGCAGCGACGTCACGGATGCGGACGGAGTGCCGCTGGCCGTGTATGCGGCCGAACGCCTGCTCGACAGCGGACGCAATCGCGCGCTCGTCGCCGACTTCGTCGTTCGCGCCGTCGATCGACGGCAGTGGCCGTCTCCGACCGAAACCCGCGCGCTGCAGTCGCTGCTGCGCCGGCTGCCGGCCGCGACAGCCGCCGAGCCGTTGAGAACGCTGACGCGCGCGATTCACGACGTCGAACAGGTGGCCGCGCTCGCGAGAGACCTGCAGGCTCATCCAGACCGGCTTCAGCACGCAGCGCGCAGCGGACCAGGAGATCTGTCGTGGATGGGATACGGCGACGAGCCCTGGCTCGTCACGCTCGTGTCGCCGACCTCGTTTGCAGCGCCAGTCGTCATGGCGGTCTCGTCGCGCCGCAGCGTCCCGGAGGGCGTCACGCTCAGCGCCTTGCCCGCGCCGGCCGCCGTTCCGCTCGGCGACGGCTTTCTCGATCTCTATGTGCAGTGGCCGGCCGGACGCTTTGCCGACCACGCGTCAACGCCCGCCGCCTACGCCGCCATTCTGTCCGTCGTGCTCGGCGCCGTGCTGTTGGCCGGCTATTTCCTCTGGCGCGACGTACAGCGGGAAAGCGACACGGCGCTGATGCGATCGAATTTCGTCGCCAGCGTGTCGCACGAATTGAAAACGCCGCTGACGTCGATCCGGGCGCACGCGGAGACGCTGCTCATGGGCCGCGCCGGCGACGCCGCGGCGACGGGCGACTACCTGCGCACGATCGTGAGCGAGAGCGAGCGGCTGGGACGGCTGGTCGAGAGCGTGCTCGAGTTCTCGCGCATCGAACAGGGCAGGAAGGCGTATCGCATGCAGGCCATGCGCCTCGACGACGTGGTGCGGGTGGCCGCGCGGACGATGGAGTATCAGCTCGAGCAGCTCGGCTTCACCCTGACGATCACGAGCGACGGCACGACGCCGACCTTCAGCGGGGATCCGGAGGCGTTGACGCAGGCGGTACTCAATCTGCTCAGCAACGCGATGAAGTACTCCGGAGGCGCGAGAGCGATTGAAGTCCGCGTCGGCACCTGCGGCCGCGACGCCTTCGTGGACGTCGTCGATCACGGCATCGGCATCCCGAAAGACGACCAGTCGCGCATCTTCGAGCGCTTCCATCGCGTCCAGTCTGCCGAGACCGCCGACATCGCCGGCACCGGACTCGGGCTCGCGCTCGCGCTCCACGCCGTGGAGGCGCATCGGGGACGCATCGCCGTGGTGAGCGACGTCGGCCGCGGCAGCACCTTCTCCGTGCGCATTCCCCTGCAGGCCGAGGCATGAGCAAAGTACTCGTCGTCGAAGACGATCCGGGCATCCTGCGGACCGTAGCGGACAACCTGCGCTTCGAGCAGTACGACGTCATCACCGCGGCCGACGGCGAAACGGCGTACGCGCTGCAGCAACAGCAGCCGCTCGATCTGATCGTCCTGGATCTCATGCTGCCGCGCATGAGCGGTCTGGAGTTGTGCCGACGGCTGCGCGCCGAAGACGTCCAGGTGCCCGTGCTCGTGCTGACGGCGCGCGGCGAAGAAGCCGATCGCGTCCGCGGGCTCGACATGGGCGCGGACGACTACGTGATCAAACCGTTTTCCGTGCCGGAGCTGATGGCGCGCGTGCGGGCGCTGCTGCGGCGGTCGTCGCCGGCGCTGGCCGCCATGCTCAAGTTCGGCGACGTGGAGGTGGACTTTCGCAGTCACACGGCGATCCGCGACGGGCGGTCGGTCGAGATGACGCGGAAGGAATTCGCGCTGCTTCGCTTCCTCGCGTCGCGCGAAGACACCGTCGTCACCCGCGACGAGCTGCTGAACAAGGTGTGGGGCTTCGAGGCCTATCCCGTCACCCGGACGGTCGATACGCACATCGCCAGCCTGCGCGCCAAGCTGGAAACCGATCCGGCGCGGCCGGTCTACATCCAGACGGTGCACGGCGTCGGCTACAAGTTCGTACCGAGGAAGGACGCATGACAACGAGGAAAGCGCTGACGGGCATTCTGGTCGTGCTGGCGCTGTCGGCGGCGACGTCAGCGCAGCAGGCGTCCGAGTTGTACGAGCAGGGTCTCGTGCAGGAACACGCGACGGGCCATCTCGAGGACGCCATCAGGCTCTACACGCAGGCGGCCCGCGCGGCCGCCGACGATCGCGAGCTGGCGGCAAAAGCGCTCGTGCATGCCGCGGAGTGCCACGAGAAGCTCGGCCATCGTGCGGATGCGTCGAATCTGTATGCCGAAGTGATGCGCGCGTATCCCGAGCAGCGCGCGCAGGTGAGCGTCGCGCAGGAGCGGCTGAAGGTCCTGCGGCGGCAGCCGCCGGCCGGCGGCTCGAAGAAGAGCGACGCCGATGCGAGCGTCGCCGCGTCCACTGCAGAGGTGCTCGAGCGCTACTGCAATCGCTGCCACAACGCGAGCGTCAAGTCCGGCGGGCTCGACCTGGCGTCTATGGGCGATCGATCTGTCGGCGCGCACAGCGGCGTGTGGGAGCGCGTCGTGGGGCGGCTGCTGGCCAGACGCGATCCGCCAGCCGGCACGTCTCGGCCGGATGACGACACGTATCGCGCGGTGACCGCCGATCTCGAGCAGGCGCTCGACGCCACTTACGCCGCCAACGACACGCTGGACCAGACCGAACGCGCCGACGACACCGAACTGGCGACACGTCTGGCGGCGTTGATCTGGAATGACGCGCCTGACGCGCCGCTGCTCGCCGATGCGAAGCGCGGTCGGGTCCACGAACCCGCGGTGCTGACTCGTCACGTCGAGCGTATGCTGCGCGATCCGAGATCGGCGAGTCTGGTCGAGGGGTTCTTCGCGGGCTGGCTGTCGCTCGACGGCGTGAAGAAGGCGAAGCCGGATCCGTCGCTCTATCCGAGCGTGGACGCGGATCTCGTGCAGGCGATGGACACGGAGACGAGGCTGTTTCTGGCGAGCCAGCTGCGCGACGACCGCGACGCGGTGGAGATCTGGACGGCCAACTACAGCTACCTCAACTCGCGCCTCGCACGCCACTACGGCCTCTCGGGCGTCGTCGGCTCTGACTTCCGCCGCGTGACGTGGCCGGACGATCGTCGTGCCGGCATCCTCGGCCAGGCCGGCATCCTGATGACGCTCTCGACGCCGTCACGCACGTCGCCGACGATGCGCGGGCGCTTCGTGCTGTCGCGATTCCTCGGCGTGGATCCGCCCAACCCGCCCGCGAATGTGCCGCCGTTGATGGAGCGCCCCGCCAACGCAGGGACCATGCGCGATCGGATGCAGGCGCACAAGGTCAATCCGTCCTGCGCCAACTGCCATCGCATGTTCGACCCGATGGGCCTGGCGTTCGAGAACTTCGACGCGGTCGGCGCCTGGCGGACGACGGATGGCGGAGCGCCGATCGACGCGTCGGGCACGTTCGTTGACGGCACGCCATTCGACGGTCCCGCGGGGCTTCGGGCGGCGCTGCTGAAGTATCGCGACGCTTACTACGCGAACCTCACGCGCCAGCTGCTGGCGTACGCGCTGCATCGCAAGGGAACGGCTGGACAGGTGTACGACTACGAGATGGCGGCCGTGCGCAAGATTGTCCGAGACGCTGCACCCAGCGGTTATCGCTGGTCGTCCCTGCTCGCCGGCGTCGCCGCCAGCGCCCCGTTCCAGATGAAGCACCTGGTGCCCTGAAATCACAAAGAGTTTGCGCGGGTCTGACATTCCCCTGACGTCTGCGCGCCGAGGCTTCGCTATCGTGACGGGTCATGCGCTCTGTCACGACAACCGCACTCCTCGTCGGCGTGTTCGCCGGTGCCTCAACAGTGCTCTCGGCCGGGCAACCGGCGAATCGATCGGCTGCGTCGCAGGTCGTTCAGGTGTACTGCGCGGGCTGTCACAACGGCACGATGCGTTCGCCGTCGGGCGCGTTGCTCGACCGGCTCGATCCCTCGGCCATCGGCGGCAACGCGGACGTCTGGTCGCGCGCGTACCGCCAACTGCAGGCGGGGACGATGCCGCCGTTCGGCGCGCGGCGGCCGGATCGATCGGAGTCCGCGACCCTGCTCGCGTCGATCGAGACGGCGCTTGAAGCACACACGCCGCCGGCCGCGAACGCCACCGACGAGGAGATTGCCAACCATCTGGCGACGCTGCTGTGGAACAGCGCAGCTGACGCCGCGCTGGAGGCTGACGCGAGACGGCATCGGCTGACCGAGCCCGCGGTGCTCGAGGCGCACGTGCGGCGCATGCTCGCCGACGAGCGCGCCGACGCGTTCGTGACGCGCTTCTTCGTCCCGTGGCTCGGCCTCGAACAGCTCGCCAAAGCCGAACCCGACACCACCGTGTTTCCCGGCTATGACGTCGCGCTGCGCGACGCCATGGCGACGGAGACCGATCTCTTCATCCGCAGTCAGTTGCGCGACGATCGCGATCCCATCGCGCTTTGGGACGCCGACTACACGTTCCTGAACGAGCCGCTCGCGCGTCACTACGGCATCGCGGGCGTCAGGGGCGTGGAGTTCCGCCGCGTCGCGCTGACCACCCCCGAGCGCTATGGGCTGCTCGGCCAGGGTAGCATCCTCATGGCGATCTCGCGTCATCAGCCGGGGCACGCCGTTCCGTACACTTCACCCGCCGCGCGCGCCGTCTGGGTGCAGCGACATTTTCTGGGCGCACCACCGCCGATGCCGTTTCCCGGCGCAACGCCGGTGAAAGCCGGACTGCCAATCACGCCGCAGACGCGTCAGCTTCCGGACGAGCCGTGCGTGAGGTGCCATCGCAACTTCTTCCCGCTTGGCTACGCGCTCGAGCACTTCGATCCGATCGGCGCCTGGCGCGCAGACGATCAGCTCGGGCCGGTCGAGGCGTCCGGCGCGCTCGTGGACGGCACGTCGTTCGACGGCAGCGCGGAGTTGCGCGATGCGCTGCTGCGGTACGCGGACGCCTTCCGCTCGGCGATCGCCGAGCGACTGGTGCTCTATGCCGACGGGAAGTCCGTGAACGTACGGCAGCCCGGGCCGGAGACCTTCGTGCGCGCGCGGCAGGCGCTGCGCGCGGCGAAGCCGGTGCGCTGGTCGTCCCTCATCGCCGCCATCGTGCGCATGCAGTAGTGCCGGCCTTCAGGGCGGCTGCGGCGGACCTCCCATGGACCATCTCCCCGACGTCGATCTCGTCGCCCGCGCCCGGTGCGGCGACGACCTCGCGTTCGGGCAATTGGTGCGGCGGCATCATGCGAGCCTGCATCGCGCAGCCAGCGCGGTGCTCGGATCGACGATCGACGCGGAAGACGTCGCGCAGGACGCGTGGCTGCACGCGTACCTGCATCTCGCGCAATTTCAGGAGACTTCCAGCTTCAAGACGTGGGTCCACGCGATTCTCCGCAACCGCGCGATCGATCATCACCGTCTCGCTCGCAGACGCCGATGGTACGGAGGCAGCCATGCCGCAGCGCTCCCCCCGTACGCCGAGTTGCGATCGGACGCGCGCTCCCCGGAGGACCTCGTGCTCGACGCCGAACGTCAGGATCGGCTGGTGTCAGCCATCGCGATGCTGCCCGAACGGCTGCGCGTGCTGCTGGAGCTGTGGCATACCGGGCAGTACTCGTACGAGGAGATGGCGCAGATTGCCGGCGTCAGGGTCAGCACGATTAAATCGCGGGTCTGGCAGGCGCGTCAGCACGTGACGAAGGTGCTGGCCGGCGACGCGGCGCAATAGTCGCGCGCTGCCCATAGAGTCGGAGTCGGGCGTTGTATCACATTTGCATGCCTGTGGTATCGTTCCGCTTCGACCCTTGTCGCAAGTCTATTTCCAGAAAGGCTTTGGCCTTAAGAGCGAAGTTGGTCCGCTCCTCGCCACCAGCTACCGCAGCGCCGTCGTCGATGCCGTCAAGGCGCGCGGGTTCGACGTGGCCGCGAGCGGCCTGCGCCTGAAACTCGCCCGCGAGTTCGGCTTCTGCTACGGCGTGGACCGCGCGGTCGAGTACGCGTACGAGACGCGGCGTCGATTTCCCGATCGACGGATCTTTCTCTCCGGCGAGATCATCCACAACCCGGACGTCAACCGCCGGCTGCGCGAGATGGAGATCGTCGTCCTGACCGACGAGCGCGATCCCGTCCGCCGCTACGAGGCCGTGGGCGAGGGCGACGTCATGATCCTGCCGGCGTTCGGCGTCACCGTCGCCGAGATGGAGCTGCTCCGGGCGAAGGGCTGCGTGCTCGTGGACACGACATGCGGCAGCGTCCTCAACGTCTGGAAGATGGTCCATCGCTGGGCGGGCGACGGCTTCACCGTCGTCATCCACGGCAAACACCAGCACGAGGAGACGCGCGCGACCGCTTCGCAGGCGCTGACGCATCCCGGCGGCCGCTACCTGTGCGTGCGCGACGTCGCCGAGGCGGATCTGGTCTGTGAATTTCTGCGCGGCCACGTGCCCGCGGCGGCGCTGCAGGAGCGCTTCGCGGCGGCCGTCAGCCCCGGCTTCGACTTCACGCGCGACCTCGAGCGCATCGGCCTCGCGAACCAGACGACGATGCTCATGAGCGAGAGCCTGGAGATCGAGAACCGTCTGCGCGTCGCGATGATCGATCGCGACGGCGAAGCGGCGCTGGCGGAGCGGTTCCGTGCGTTCGACACCATCTGCTCGGCCACGCAGGATCGGCAGGATGCCGTGCGCGCCCTGCTCGACGCCGGCGGCCTCGACGTGATGATCGTCGTCGGCGGCTACAACAGCAGCAACACGCAGGCGCTGGCGGGGATGTGCGCGCCCAGAGTACCGACCTTTCACGTCGAGCGCGCCGAGTGTCTGTCGGCGGACGAGATTCGCCACCGCGCGCCGCACGGCGGCGGCGAGCAGACGACGGGAGGCTGGCTGCCGGCCGGTCCCGTCACCATCGGCCTGACGGCCGGCGCCTCGACGCCCGACAGCATCATCGGCGCCGTCGTCGAACGGATCTTCGCGCTGCGCGGCCTCGACGCGCGCGCGCTGCTCGAGACGAGCGCGGATGCCGCGCTCGCTGCCGTCGGCGAAGGAGAGCGCGCGTGATGCCGACGGCTCCCGTCGAACTCCGGCTGACGCTGGCGCCGCGGCGCCGCTTCGAAGCCATCGACGTCAACGCGCAGATCGCGCGCGAGGCGGGCGACGTGCTCGCGCGCTATCGCCGCGCGCTCTACTGCTCGCTGCACACGACGGCGGGCTATCTCGAGCAAAGCCTGTCCGCGCGGCTGCGACACAACCACGACCGGCTCGCGCGCTTCATCGGGTCTTTCGGCGTCGTGTTCCCACAGGGCTCGACCTATCGGCACGATCGCATGGAGCTGCGCACCGAGCTGAGTGACGCGCAGAAGGAAGCCGAGCCGCGCAACGCCGACTCGCACCTCACGTTCATCGGTGCTGGGCTGCGGAACTGCGTCACGTACAGCGCGCCGGCGGACGCGCCTGTCTACTTCATCGATCTGGACGGCACGACCGACGCACTCTGCCGCCGTCGCGAGACGACAATCCTGCCGTACGACGACGAGCGGGTGATCGCGCAGACGGCAATCGGAGTCGGTGTCTCGAAGCACCCGATCGACTCGATCAACCTGGCGGACGCTCGCTTCGGGCTCATCGACCAGGTGGACGATCTGCTCGCGAAGACCGGCCTCGAACGCGGGCGCGTGGACGTGGCGCTCGCGCCGTGCGAGCGTCACGCGGGCTTGACGGTCAACGAGTACGAGACGCTGCTGATGCGCCAGGATCTTCTCGACGTACTCCGCAACCCGCTGCACTTCGCGCGTCTGAAAGCGCAACACATGCTCGACGATCCGCGCACGATTCCGGGCAAGACGCTGAGCTACGCGAAGTACGACCTGGTGCGCGTGCTCAACTCGCTGATGGACGCGCTCGGCCTCGAGCCGTCGTCGTTCGAGCGGTTCGTCGCGAAGGCGATGGCGCTGCCCGCGCGCCGCTTCATCCGCTCGCGGCGCGTCAGCTTTCTCGCCGCGCCGGAGCCGGGACGTTCGGCCGCTCGCGTCGTCCGCGGCACCTATCAGAGTCCGATTCTCGTGCAATGGGAGTCCGTCGCGTCGCAGGAGCGCCGGCTCGAGGTGTCCATCGTGCAGTTGTCGCAAAGGCGAGGACGACGATGAGCACGCCGTCCCTCGACGGCGTGCAGGTGCTGCCAGCCGACTGGCCGGCGCCTGGCCCGATCGACCTCGCGATCCACGATCTGCCGCACGACTCGGCGCGGATGGAGTGGTGGTATCTCAACGCCCATCTGTCGGCCGCCGACGGACGGCGGTTCTCCATTTTCGCGTCGTTCTTCGTCGTGGACACGGGCGATCCCGACGCCGAGACGAAGACCTACTCGCACTTCCTCACGTGGGCGGTCGCCGACGTGGACGGCCAGCGGTACTTTCCTGAAACGCGCCTCGACGCGCGGTCACCCGAGATGGCACAGGCCGAGCTCGACCACGATCGCGGTCCCCGCGATCCGCGGCTGGCCCAGGCGTTGCGCGAGGTCGTCGCCGCGGGACGGCTGCCACTGCCCGATCGTCTGCTGCCGGCCGAGACGCGCATCGCGCGCGATCGGCTTGCGATCGACTTCGCCGGCAACCGGCTGACGAAAACAGCGGAAGGCCGCTACGAGCTGACACTCGACTCATACGACGGCCGTACGGGGTGTCGCCTGCGCTTCACGCTCGACATGCCGGTCGTTCGCCACGGCGACGACGGCGTCGTGCGCGGCCTTGGCGGCGACACGATGTTCTACTACTTCTCGCCGCGCTGCCGCGTCGACGGACGCCTGCGAGTGGACGGCGAGTGGATCGACGTGGCCAGCGGATCCGGCTGGTACGATCACGAGTTCGGTGAGGGCCGGCGTGCCGGCCAGGGCTATCAGGCGACCGTCGGGTGGAACTGGCTGTCCGCGCAGCTCGACAACGGCTACAGCGTCAGCGCCTACGATCTCTTCGACAAGGCCGATCCGCATCGCAGCCACGGACGTTGGGTCATCGTCGTCAGCCCGTCGGGCGAGCGATGCGCGTACGACGAGTTCGTGTTTGGCCCGACGGCCACGTGGACGAGTACGAAGACGTTCAACGAGTACCCCGTCGCGTACCGCCTCGATGTGTCTCGCGCCGGACTCAGTCTCGACGTCAAAGCCGCGATGCCCGCGCAGGAAGTCGTCACGGTCATCTCGCCGCCCGGATTCTGGGAGGGCCGCGTGCACGTGCGCGGCACGATGGGCGGCGCCGCGGTCGCAGGCCCCGGCTTCGTCGAGCGCAGCGGCGGCAGCTCGGTCGAGACGACGGACGACTTCCTGTCGTCGGTCGGCCGTGAAACGCGGCGCGCCATCGACGCGCTGCTGCCGGAGCGGCCGACGCGCGAGCAGGCACTGCGCTTGATCGCGGCCGAGGGCCGCGAACACCTCGTGGACGCGATCGATCTCGATCAATACGCGCGGACGATTCTCCGTCCGCTGCGCGAGATGATCCTGCGCGGGGGCAAGGCGTGGCGATCCTACGGCCTGCTCGCGTGCATGGACGCCGTCGGCGGCGACTCGCACCGGTTCCGCCACTGGCTCGCACTGCCGGAGCTGCTGCACGTCGGCTCGCTCATCATCGACGACGTGCAGGATCACTCGGAGGTGCGCCGCGGCGGTCCCGCGCTGCACAAGCTGTACGGCGACGCACTCGCCATCAACGCCGGTTGCGCCAGCTATTTCCTCGCGCAGGTACCAGTGAACGCCTCGGCGCTCGACCCGGCCGCGCGCGTCGCCGTGTACGAGTCGTACTTCGAAGCCATCCGCGCCGCGCACGCCGGTCAGGCGTTCGACATCGACGGCTTCGCGCACCTGATGCCGGCGGTGGTCGAGTCTGGCGACGGCGCGTTGCTCGAGCGGCGCGTCCTCGGCGTCCATCGACTGAAATCCGCGGCGCCGGCTGGCGCGCTCGCGCGCGTCGCGGCGCGGCTCGGCGGCGGCACCGACGAACAGGCACGCGCCCTCGGCCATCTCTTCGAGTCGTACGGCTTCGCGTTTCAGATCGTCGACGACGTGCTGAACCTGCGCGGGTTCAACGACGACCGGAAGACGCGCGGCGAGGACGTCAGCGAAGGGAAGGTCACCGCGCCGGTCGCAAAGGCGATGGGACGGCTCTCGCGCGAGGATCGCCGGACGCTGTGGGACATTCTGTCGAGCCGGCCCACCGACCGCGCGCAGATCCGCCGCGCCATCGATCTCATCGACGGCTGCGGCGCGCTCGACGCCTGCGAAGACGAGGCCCGGCTGCACGTCGAGCAGGCATGGCGGGCCGTCGATCCGCTGATTGCCGACTCGCAATACAAGATTCGCCTCCGCGCCTTCGGCTGGTTCGTCCTCGATCGGCACTACTGATCGGCGCGGCATGTACGCGCTGTTCACGGCGATTCCGCTCATCGGACACGTCAATCCGCTGGTGCGGCAGGCGGCGGAGCTGCGGCGCCGCGGCTGGCGTGTCGCGTTTGCCGGCGCGCGAGACATCCAGGCGCACGTCGCCGCCGAGGCGCCGTCGGTGCCGTTCGTCGATCTCGGGCCGCTTGGTCCCATCGCCGCAGAGTTGCGCCACGCACAGGCGCAGGCGTCGCTCGACGCCAACGTCGTCCGCGGCACCCAGCGCATCGTGGACTCGCTGTGGGCCGTGTGGACGTCGATGTTCGACGGCGTGAGCGCGGCGATCGCCGCCGAGCGCCCAGACGTCGTCGTCGTCGATCTGTTTTCGTCGGGCGGAATGGGCGCGGCTGACGCAGCGGGTGTGCCGTGCGTGGTGAACAACCCGGATCTGCTCGGCGCGCTGTCGGTGAAGCTGCTGCCGCCGGCCGACGATCTGCCGTGGCTGTTCTCCGGCCGGTCGCGTCACGACATGCGGTGGTGGCACGTGGCGCTGTCGCCGGCCATGCGGCATGTCGCGGCGGCCGTGGCATCGGCGACCGTCGGACGTCCGCTCAACCGCCTGCGCGCGAGCCGGGGCCTTCCGCCCGTGGACGTCCACGCGATTCTGCGCGGCCGGCAGGTCCTCGTGAACGGCGCGTTTGGGATCGAATATCCGAGGCCGCTGCCGCCAAACGTCGCGATGGTCGGCGCGATGTTACCCCAGCAGACGCCGCCGTTGCCGGCCGATCTGGCGGAGTGGCTGGCCGACGGCCCGCCCGTCGTCTACGCGAACCTCGGCACGTTGGCGGTGGCGCCCGCGCCGCAGCTCGCGAAGATGGCCGGCGCGCTCGCGGACGGCCGAGTCCGCGCGCTGTGGATTCTCAACGCGCTGCCGGCGTCAAGGCTCCCACCGCTGCCGTCGTCCGTGCGCGTGCTCGATTGGGGACCGCCGCCGCTCGCGGTGCTCGCGCACCCGAACGTCGCCGTCTTCCTGTCGCACTGCGGCATCAACAGCGTGTACGAATCGGTGCATGCGGGGAAGCCGATCGTGGGCATTCCGATGTTCGCGGATCAGCGCGACATGGCCGTGCGCGTCGCCGACGCCGGTCTTGGCGTCAGGCTCGACAAGCGGACGTTCACGGCCGACGCGCTTCGCGCGGCCATCGTTCGCGTGATGCACGACGAGTCGTTTCGGCGCGCAATGCCGGCCGCGCAGCGCGCGCTGGCCGAGGCGGGCGGTGTGCGGCGCGCGGCCGATCTGATCGAGCAGGCCGCCCGGTGATGTACGCGCTGTTTGTCGCGATTCCGTTCGTCGGCCACGTCAACCCGCTGCTGCGGCAGGCGTCCGAGCTCGGACGCCGCGGCTGGCGCGCGGCAGTCGCCGTACACGAAGAGCTCGTGGAGCACGTCCGCTCCGAAGCGCCAGGCGTCTCCATTCTCGATCTCGGCGCGCTCGGTCCGCTTCGCGAGCGGCTCCGCGAATGCGAAGAGGCTGCGTCGGTCGAGCCCGACTACACGAAGGGCGCGATGAAGATCATGCCGGCGATCGTCGAGTCGTTTCTGCCGACGTTCGACGGCGTGACCGCGGCGATTCGTCGCGATCGCCCCGACGTCCTCGTGTCGGATCTCTTCACGGCGGCGGGCTACGGCGCCGCGTTCGATGCCGGGGTACCGCTGGTCGTCAACGATCCCGGGCTCCTGACGGCCGTGCCGATGCAGCTGCTGCCTCCGGCGCCGCATCTGCCGTTCGTGACGAGCGGGCGTTCGATTCACGAGATGCGCTGGATCGATCGCGCCGTCGAGCCGCTCCTGCGCCGCGGATTTACGCTGACGCTTGCGCTGACCTTGAGCCGCCGGTTGAACGCGCTGCGTCGGGCGCGCGCGCTACCGCCGCTCGACGGGCCGGCGATCCTGCGCGGCCGGCCGATTCTCGTCAACGGCGTCTTCGGCCTCGAGTACGAACGGCCGTTGCCTGAAAACGTGCACATGGTTGGTCCCATGCTGACCGCCGACGTGCCGCCTGAGTCCGCAGCGCTCTGCGCGTGGCTCGCAGACGCTTCGCCCGTCGTCTACGCGAACCTCGGCACGGTGGCGACGGCGCCGAGGGAGCAGCTGGCGAAAATGGCGGAGGCGTTCGCGATCGACGGCCTGCGTGTGTTGTGGGTCGTGCGCGACGCCGTGCGCGATCGTCTGCCGCCGGCGCTCGCGCCGAACATCCGCGTCGCCAACTGGGTGCAGTCGCCGCGTGCGATCCTCGCGCATCCCAACGTGCACGCGTTTGTCTCGCACTGTGGCATCAACAGCGTGTACGAGTCGATGGCGGCGGGGACGCCCATCGTCGGCATTCCCATGTTCTCGGATCAGCGCGACATGGCCGTGCGCGTCTCGGACGCCGGCGTCGGCCTCTGGATGGACAAGACGCGGTTCAGCGTGGCCGAGCTGAGAACGGCGATCGGGCAAGTTGTCACCAACGCCACGTTTCGCGCCCGGATCACCCCGATCGCGGACGCGATCGCCGCGTCTGGGGGCATCCGCCGCGCCGCGGACGTCATCGAAGCTCAGGCGCGCGTGGCGTAGAGCGTGAAGATGCCAAGCAGCGTGTGGAGCGCCCAGTCTTCGCGGGCCGTTGCGGTGCGGTACCCGCGGCGCTCGAGCATCGCGCGAAGCCGCGCGAGTCGGCCGTCATGGTCGTGTACTTCGACGACCAGCTGTTGGATGCGATTCCAGGCCTGCACGTCGATGCCGGCAAGGACCGCCTCCTCCGCGCCTTCGACGTCGATCTTCAACAAATCAATGGCGTCCACGTTCGCCGCGCGCATCGCGGACGGCAGCGTCTCCAGCCGGCAGGTATGACGTTGACGGGTGAGGCGCGAGCGGAGCCCGAGCAGCACCGCGACGGGCGCAAGCGCCGTGAGCGCGGCCACGCGCGTAAGCGGGCGATCGAGCGCGGCGCCGAGCATCGCTTTCATCGGCGACGGCGACACGCGATGCCAGTCGGCGACGACGGCCGCCGCCCACGCCGCCACCGGCGCGCTCCGGTCGGCCGAACCGTCCATCGCCGCCCGGCTCATCGTCGCGTTCATCGTGAGCGAGGGATCGAACTCGAATGCGGCCTCACCGTCGCGGTCGGCGAGCGCGACATTGAAGGCGCGGGCCTCCGGTGCGTGCCGCGCGAGGTTGCGCGTAAGCATCTCGAAAATCGGCGGAATCGGCTCGAAAGCGTAGAGGTTGACACCTGGTGAGGTGCGGGCCAGATGGATCGAGAAGAGACCGATATTCGCGCCGACGTCGAAGACGACAGCGCCAGGACCGACGGTGATACCGTGGCGCTCGTACGTGCGTTCGGCGACGATCTCGCGGTAGAGAACGGCGGCCTCGAGCGCGCTCGGCGCGAACACCTCGAGGCCGTCCGGAAGCCGGAAGCTCCGCATCGCGGCCCATGGTACCGCGAGAGATGACGAACATGACGACCATCACCGATGCGCACGAGGTGAGAGTTCGCGCGGTAGCCGAGGCGATGGCGGCTCGTCCCCCGGGCACGACCGTGTCGGTGCGCAAGGCCACGCCCACACACAGCATCCGCGATCGGTCGTACAGAAACCGCAGCCACCTCGTTGACGTGAGCGCGCTCGATCATGTGTTGTCGATCGACGCGGAGCGCGGTCTCGCCACGGTCGAAGGACAGGTGACGATGGGGGAACTGGTGCGGGCGACGCTGGCGCACGGCCTCGTGCCGGCAGTGGTGCCGGAGTTCAGGAAGTTCACGGTGTCGGGGCTCCTCAACGGCGAAGGCATTCAGTCGTCGAGTCACCGCCACGGCGTCTTCACGCACACGCTCGAGTCCGTGGAGCTCGTGATCGCGGACGGCTCGATCAGACACGTGTCTGCGACGGGAGATGCAGAGCTCTTCGAGGCGCTGAGGGAATCGCTCGGCACGCTCGGGATCGTCACCGCCGCCGCGATCCGGCTCGTGCCGGCGCGGCCGTTCGTCAGGCTTTCGTATCGCGCCTTTCGGGCGCGCGCCGAGTATCTCGCCGCGTTCCGCGAGACGCTGGGTACCTGCGCGTTTCACGAAGGCGTGATCTTCGGCCCGTCGCATCACGTGCTCATCACCGGCGAGTTCGTGGACGCGGACTCCCCGACGATCCGTCCCGATCAATCTGGCGAGCCGTACTTCTATCAATGTGTCCGCGCCGCCGCTCGGCGCGAGCGCGCCTTCGACGTCGTCGAGACGGCGGCGTACTTCTCACGCTCGGAGCGAGGCCTGTGGTGGATGCTTGAGTGTCATACCGACTTCCCGCTGCTGACCGAGACCGCGTGGGGGCGCCAGCAACTTGACAAGGCGTTTTCTGCCGCCTACGACGCACGCGGATTTGCGCCCGCAGACGACGGATTGTCGGTGAGCGAGCACCAGCGCTGTGTGATCAATCAGGACATGGGCGTGACGCTGGAGCGGCTCGGCGAGTGCGTCGCGTGGACGGAGCGGCAGCTCCGCGTCTACCCGATCTGGAACTGCGCCGTGCGTTTGCCCGAGGCGTTCGTGGCGTCCGTCGGCACGACACACTACGTGGACATCGGGCTGTACGGCGAGCCGATGGCCGCCGGCTTCCGGCACGTCCGCGATCTGCGTGCGCTGCAGCGGATGGCGGACGCGCCGTCGCTATGGGGCCGATCGTACTTGAGCGTGGACGAGCTTCGCGCGGGCAATCCGTCGCGCTTCGCGAACTACGATCGCGCCCGCGCGGCCGTCGGAGCCGACGCCGCGTTCCTGCACATCTTCGACAAGGTCGTCTGGGTTGACGTGTCGCACGAGGGCGAGCCCAAGATCCCGCTGTGGCGGCTGCGGCGATCGTTCGGCCGCCGCTGGTATCTCAAACCGATCGTCTATCCGCTCATGGCAGTGGTGGCGCTGTCGAAGATCGTCTGGCGCCGCCAAATCTAGTGCCTGCAGGCCCTCAGGCCGGCTTGTGGGGCGGACGAGCGTGGAGGCGGACCTGAGGTCCGCACGACATGTGGACGTTGGCAGGCGGCTTGGATCAGCAGGAGAACTGCCTGTGAAATCCGGAGTGCTCGACGGACGCGGCGCGATGAAAACGTTCGTCCTCGTGTTCGACAAGAACGACGGCGTCCAGCGGATGCTGCTGCAATTTGCCGAGCGCGAGAAGCTCATCGGCGCGTCGATTTCCGCAATCGGGGCGTTCGACGGCGTCACGCTCGGCTACTTCGATCGAGAGACACGCGAGTATCAGCGGATTCCCATTCGCGAGCAGGTCGAAGTGCTCTCGTTCGCCGGCAACCTCGCGCGCGCCGGCAGCGGACTCAAGCTCCACGCGCACGTGGTCGTCGGCAAAGCGGACGGAACGGCGCATGGCGGACACTTCCTCGACGGCCGCGTCTGGCCGACGCTCGAGATGATTGTCACGGAAATGCCCGCGCCGCTGTGCCGCGTGCACGACAGCGAGACCGGGCTCGCCCTCATCGATCTGTCACAGCAATAGCCGGCTCAACCGTTGGCCGAGTGCGGACGCGGTTCGTCGATTGCATCTCGAGTGAGGCATGGGCAGCAGGCGGACGAAAGTCGTTGTGATTACCGGAGCCTCGGCCGGCGTGGGCCGAGCGACAACTCGAGCGTTTGCCAGGCGAGGCGCGAAGCTGGCGCTCATCGCACGAGGCGCGCCCGGACTTGCGGGCGCGGCGCAGGAAGCCGCGGACTGCGGCGTCACGGCCCTGACCATCGTCGCCGACGTGTCGGATCATGCTGCGGTCGAGACCGCGGCCGAGCGCATCGAGCGCGAGCTCGGGCCGATCGACGTGTGGGTGAACAACGCGATGGTCAGCGAGTATGCGGCCGTCTGGCAGATGACGCCCGATGAGTTCAGACACATCGTCGAGGTCACGCTGCTCGGGCAGGTATATGGCACGATGGCGGCGCTCGCGCGGATGCGCGCACGCAACCACGGCGCGATCGTCCATGTCGGCAGCGCGCTCGCGCACAGATCGATTCCGCTGCAGAGCGCGTATTGCGCCGCCAAGCACGGGCTCTACGGGTTCGTCGAGAGCCTGCGCACGGAACTCATCCACAGCAAGAGCCGCGTGCGCGTGTCGATGGTGAGTCTGCCGGGGGTCAACACGCCGCAGTTCGACTGGACGCGCAACAAGACTGGCCACGAGGTTCGTCCGGTCGGTCCGATCTACCAGCCCGAAGTGGCCGCGGAGGCCATCGTCTTCGCGTCGGAGCACGATCGGAAGGAAGTGCTCGTCGGCTGGCCGACCGTTGAAAGCGTTGTCGCCGAGCGGCTCAACTCGAGCCTGCTGGATCACTACATCGCCGACAGCGCGTGGGACGGCGCGCTGGAAGGGCCGGAAGCGACGCGTCGCGAGGACAACTTCTGGGCGCCCGTCGAGCGCGACCACGGCGCGCACGGACGCTTCGACGCCCAGGCGCGATCGCACAGCTGGCAGCTGTGGGCGAACATGCACCGGCGGCTCATCGCGTCGGTCGCGATCGCCGTCGGCGGTGCCGTCGCCGCCTACAATCTCTCGCGGTAGTTCTTCGGTCGCCCTTCTACTTGCAGCGGTTCGCGGGCGGCCTGCGGTCGCGCCACTTGCGGTGGCAGTGCGCGCACGACGCGCTCAGCGTTTCGCTGATCGCGATCAGCTTCTCCTGGTCTTTGGCCTGCGCGGCTTTGTATGCCTGCAGCCCGGCGTCACGCACTTCCTGCACGAACGTCGTCCACGCCGGGTCCGTGATCGGCGCGGGCGCGCCGTTCGAGCACACGCGGCCTGGGACGAGCAACAGGTTCGTGGACTCGGTGAGCGCCAGCGCCGCGTTCTCGACCGCCTGCCATCCGCCGAAGGTGCTCGTGAGCGGGTCGGTCGCCATCGACGGATCCTGACCGGGGACCGGCTTCACGTCGGCGGGATTGTCCGCTTGCGCGAAGAACACCACGTTGGCGGCGGGATACAGCACGCCGCGCATCAGTTGATTGAGGTTCGCGTACACGATTTGTGTCGCAGCCGGCGACGGCGATTGCGCCGCGATTGACAGTCCGGACGCGGCGAACATCAGCGAGACAGTCAGTACAGTTGTGCGCATCGGCGTAGATTAGAGCATTTCGACGGTATAGTCTCCGTCACTGCGAGGACATATGGCGATGAGCGAGTTGCTCCTGACTGAATTCGACGAAGAAATGAAGAAGACGCGCGCTTTGCTCGAGCGCGTGCCGGCGGACAAGGGCGACTTCGCGCCGCACCCGAAGTCGATGACGCTGGCCCGGCTGGCCCCGCACGTGGCCGAGCTCGCCGGCTTCGGACTCAGCGTCCTCACGCAATCGGGCGTGGACTTTTCCGACGGCAGCTACACGCCCGCGCCGTTCGAGTCGCCTGCGCAGCTTTGTCGCTTACTCGATGACGGCGCGGCGAAGGTTCGGGAAGCGCTGCCAAAGACATCGGATCGCGCGTGGACCGATCCGTGGAAGCTTTCGTACCAAGGGAAGACGCTCTTCGACGGCACGCGATTTCTCGCGTACCGCCAGATGTTTCTGAATCACATCGTGCATCACCGCGCGCAGTTGGGCGTCTACCTGCGGTTGACCGGTACGCCGATACCCGGCACGTACGGCCCGTCTGCCGACGACACGATGGGGATGTGACGCCGTCTACGAGGCTTTTGCGATCGGCAGCTTGGAGACCGACCGACACGGGTGTGCCGGCACCCGTATCAACGGCGCACGTGGACGATCCCTCGCCGAAGCGCCTCGGTCAGCGCGGCAGTGCGATCGTGCACGTTCAATTTCAAATAGATCGTCTTGATGTGCGCACGCGTTGTTTCTTCCGTGATCTGAAGGGCCGCGGCGATTTCCTTGTTACGCATGCCCTTAGCGACGAGCTCCAGAACCTCTGTCTCTCGCGTGGTCAGGCTTGGTTGTCCGGAGCGAGCTTCGAGCTTGGCTTCGACGACGGGCGGGAGCGATCGACGTCCGGCATGCACCTCGCGAATGACGCTGATGAGATCCTCGGGCACGGAGTCTTTGACGAGATACCCGGCTGCGCCGGCCTGAATTGCCCGGTAGATGTTTTCGTCGCCTTCGTACATCGTGAGCACGACGATTCGGGCGTTGGAATCGATCTCGCGAATCGCGCGAATGGCCTGTAAGCCGTCCATCCCGGCCCGGAGTTCGAGATCCATCAGCGTGATGTCCGGGCGGAATTTCAGGAAGAGCTCGATTGCCTCTTCGCCCGTTGCGCCTTCAGCGACGACACTCACGTGGGGATCCATGCTCATGATGCGGACGATCCCTTCTCGCATCAGGCGGTGGTCGTCAATGCAGAGCACGCGGATCAAGCCGGTGGGAGGCGTGGGCACGCTCATTTGTACGGGACGACTGCCTTCACAATCGTGCCGTCTCCTTGAGTACTGGTGATTGTCAACGTGCCGCGGACCGTGGCGGCTCGTTCTTGCATGTTCTTCAGGCCGAAATGTTCCCGCGAGATCGTGGTGTCCGACGCCATGATGAATCCGCAGCCGTTGTCGGACACGCTCAGCGACACGCTCCGGCGGCTGTATTCAAGTGCGACGTCGATTTCGTCAGCGCGCCCGTGCTGGATGGCGTTGGTAATCGCCTCCTGGGCGATTCGCAACAGCTGTTCCTCCACCTGGGGCGAGCAGCGCCGAGCGCGGCCGTGCACCAGTACCTCTATATGAGCGGCGCTCGCGAGGAAATTGTTGTGCGCCATCTCCGTGAGTGCGTCCGCGAGATCCTGGGCCGCGACGCGCGGCGACCGCAACTGCCAAATCGCGCGACGAGCGTCCGCCAGACATTCGCCGATTTGCACGCGAACATGTCGAAGGGTGTCGCGCGCGACGTCTTGAGAGGGATCCAGCTGGCGCGCGATGATCTCAAGCTGCAGGCTGAAGGCGCCCAGACTCTGCAGGAGCGTGTCGTGAATATCCCGGCTGACTCTGGCGCGCTCCGCAATCACGAGCGCGTATTCGTTGCGGACCGATCGCAGTCTGAGCCACCACAGCAGCGAGAACGCTCCGGCAAAGGCCAGGCCCGTCAACGCGTAGAACCAATACGTCCTGTAGAACGGAGGGGGAATTGAGAAGGCCCACGACGCTTCCGGCGCCGCCGGACCGGCGCTGTCGACGCGAACGCGGAAGCGATAGGTCCCGGGGCTGAGATTTGTATACGACACCTGGCGACGCGAGCCCGCCTCTACCCACGACCTGTCGAAGCCCTGCAGGATGTAGCTGAACCGCAGCTTCGATGCCGACGACAGGTTCAAGGCCGCGTAGTCGATCTCGAGGCTCTGGATGCCGCCGGAGACCAGCTCGTGCCCCGATGGAACCACGTCTTTGCCGTCCACGACAATTCTGTCAATGCGCGGCACCGCCTCCGTATGGGACGGGATAGGGGCATCCGGATCAATGACCGCGACGCTGTCGCCCGACGCGAACCAGAGCGAGCCGTCCGGAGTCGCCACAGCCGTCGGCCGGCTCAGACGTAGAAGTGGCCCTTTGAGCCCGTCGGACTCGTCATAGAGCGTGAACGCCACCTGGCGGGACGGATTGATAGCGACTTTGTCGATTTCGCGTTTGTCAATTCGAACGAGCGAGGCGCCGGCATCGACCCCAATCCACAAGTCGCCGTGGCGGTCCTGCACGAGAGACGGCACGAGGTTGCCTGGAAGCCCGTTGCGCTCGGTGACCGTCGTGAGACGGCCACCTGAAATTCGAGTGAGTCCCGTCTTCGTGCTGACCCACATG
>CAZOIK010000104.1:0-7974 GCA_964579765.1 uncultured Bifidobacteriaceae bacterium | reverse complement strand
CCTGAAGTACCTGCCGGATATCGCCGTGATCAACAACGTCGAGTTCGATCACGCCGACATCTACGCCGACTTCGACGCCGTGTCGCTTGCGTTCCGGCGTCTGGTGAACCTGGTGCCGCGCAAAGGATTGCTGCTCATCGGCGCCGACAGCCCGGGTGCGCGCGCCGTGGCGGAGAAGGTCCACTCGCGGATGGAGACGTTCGGTGTCGGCGACGGCAGGGACTGGCAGGCCCACGACGTCGTCGCGGGCGAGACGACAACGCGGTTCGAGGTGAGGCGGCGGGGCGAGCCGTTCGGCAGGTTCGAGGTCGCGCTCGTCGGGCTGCACAACGTGCGCAACGCACTCGCGGCGATCGCGGTCGGCACCGAAGTCGGCATCGGACCCGAGCGCATCGGCGACGCGCTGAAGTCGTTTGCCGGCATCAAGCGTCGGCTCGAAGTCGTCGGCACGGCGAAGGGCGTGACGGTCTACGACGACTTCGCGCATCACCCGACGGCCGTCGCCGAAACGCTCGCGGGGCTGCGCGCCGCGCACCCGTCGGCTCGAATCTGGGCCGTGTTCGAGCCGCGGTCGGCGTCGTCGTGCCGGCGGGTCTTCCAGAACGACTTCGCGAAGGCGTTCGACGCCGCCGACGAGGTGGTGTTCGCGCCGGTGTTCCGCTCGACCTTGCCTGAGCCGGAGCGGCTGTCGGTGCCCGACCTCGTGCTCGATCTGCGCGCGCAGGGCAAGGCGGCGCGAGCCGCGCAGTCGATCGACGAGATCGTCGCGACGATTGTGGACGAACACCGCGACGGCGATCTCGTCGTGATGATGTCCAACGGCGGCTTCGGCGGCATCCACCGCAAGCTGCTGGCGGCGTTGGGGCAGGCCTGAAGGCCCGCACTACAGCGTGGACGTCTACGACATGATGTCGCATCGAATCGTGCCGGCGGGCGACTCGGCGCTCGTCCTCGAGTTCCCGGGACAGACGATCGATCTCGACGTGTGCGATCGCACGGCCGCCATCGCCCGCGCCATGAGCGGCGCCGCGCTGAACGGCGTTCGAGACATCGTCCCAACCTATCGCTCGGTCGCGGTGTACTTCGATCCGTTGCTCGCCGATCCTCCGGCGATTGCCGCCGCGTTGGAACGTGTCGCGGGCGAACCGCCGAACGAACGACGCGTTCCCGGCGACGTGATTCAGATTCCGGTGTGCTATGGAGGCGAGTTCGGTCCGGATCTGCCGCAGGTCGCCGCGTTTGCCGGCGTGAGCGAGGCGGAGGCGATCGATCTTCATTGCAGCCGGACGTACCGGGTGCTGATGCTCGGTTTCCTGCCCGGCTTTGCGTACATGGGTCTCGTGGACCCGCGGATTGCCGTGCCGAGGCTCGCGACGCCGCGGCCCCGCGTGCCGCGCGGCAGCGTGGCGGTCGCACTCGAACAGACGGGAATCTACCCAAGCGAGAGTGCCGGCGGCTGGCAGCTGATCGGCCGCACGCCGGCGCGCCCATTCGACATGGGCCGCGCCAGGCCGTTTCTGTTCAGCGCCGGAGACGAAGTGACGTTCGTGCCGATCGCACCCGAGGAGTTCGACGAACGTGATCGTGCGCGTTGAACGGGCGGGGCTCCTCACGACCGTGCAGGACGGCGGGCGATGGGGACAGCAGGCCGAGGGCGTCTCGGTCTCCGGACCGATGGATTTGTATTCGCACCGGCTCGCGAATCTGCTGGCCGGCAACGGCGAGGCGGCGGCGACGCTCGAAGTGACGCTCGCCGGGCCGGTGCTCGCATTCGACGACGACCGCCGCGTGGCCGTCGCCGGCGCGGAGTTCGAAGTGACGGTGGAGGGTCGCACCGTTTCTCCAAACTCGGCGGTTGAGGTCGCAGCCGGTGAGCGTCTGGCGTTTGGACGGCGCCTGAAGGGCGCGCGCGCGTACGTCGCCATCGCCGGCGGCATCGACACGCCCGCCGTGCTCGGCAGTCGGGCGACGCACTTGCCGAGCGGCCTCGGCGGATTGCACGGGCGTGCGTTGAGAAACGGCGACGAGTTGCCGCTCGGCCAGCCATCCGTCGTGTCCGGCTTCGGCCGGACGACGCGTGACGTGGGGGCCGGCTTCAGCCGGACGGCCGTGCGTCCGCCTGAAGGCGGACCCCACGTGCTGAGAGTCTTGCCCGGACCGCAACTCGATCGGTTCGCAGACGACGCGCTCGACACGCTGCAATCGGCGCCGTATCGCATCGCGACGGATTCCAATCGTCAGGGCTATCGCCTCGAAGGGCCGCGCCTTCGGCACGCGTCGGGCGCGGACATCGTCTCCGACGCGACGCCCTTCGGCGCGCTACAGGTGCCCGCGTCGGGACAGCCGATTCTCCTGATGGCCGATCGTCAGACGACCGGCGGCTACGCGAAAATCGCGATCGTGATTACCGCCGATCTCGGGCTGGCGGCGCAGCTAGCGCCGGGCGACGAGGTCGCGTTCACGACGTGCACGCTGGAGGACGCGAGGGCCGCGCTCGCGTCGCGGGAGCGGCAACTCGTGGCGGGCGGCCAATGAGTGCTGACGCGTTCGCGGCGGCCATGCACGCCGCGTTCGGGCCAGACCGCCTGCGCGCCGACGTTCCACTCGCGCCGCTCACGACATTCAAAGTCGGCGGTCCGGCGGACTGGCTGCTCGAGGCGCGCACGAGCGACGAGATCGTTTCCGCCGTGGCCATCGCGTACCGTCACGGCGTGCCGATCACGATGCGCGGCGGCGGATCGACCGTGCTCGTTGCGGACGCCGGCGTCCGGGGCCTCGTCATCCGTGCCAGGGGCGGCGACATCGCGCGCCTGGACGATCGTCACGTGCGCGCGGACGCCGCCGTCACCGTCAACGGCCTCGTGCGGTGGACGATTACGCACGGCTGCGCCGGCCTCGAGGCATGGGCGGGCACGCCCGGCACGGTCGGCGGCGCGGTGTTCGGCAACGCGCACTTCGGCGGCCGCCTCATCGGCGACGCCGTCGAACGCGTCCGCCTCGCCACGCGCGATGGCCGGGTGGTCGAGGCGGCGCGCGAGGAGATGGCGTTCGGGTACGATGTGAGCCGCTTGCAGACGAGCGGCGAGATTCTGCTGTCGGCCGACTTCATCGTGTCGCCCGGCGATCCGGCGGCGCTGCGGAAGACCGCGCGCGAGTCGCTCGCATTCCGCAAGCGCACGCAGCCGCTCGACACGCCGAGCGCGGGCTGCGTCTTCCAGAATCCGCAGCCGGGGAGAGACGTCGTGCCAGAGGGCATCCCCTGGTCGGCCGGGGCGCTGGTCGATCGCGCCGGGCTGAAGGGGGCGGCCGTCGGCGGCGCGCGCGTCTCGCCGGCACACGGCAACTTCATCGTCAACGACGGCGCGGCGACGGCGCGCGACATCCGGGCGCTCGTCGATCGGTGCCGCGCCGAAGTCCGGCGGCAGTTCGGCGTCGAGCTGCGGGAAGAGATCGTCTATCTTGGTGAGGGCTGATGTCCACACTGCAGATTGAAGGCGGCACGCGCCTGTCGGGCCGCGTTGACGTCGAAGGCAACAAGAACGCGGCGCTGCCGCTGCTGGCGGCGTGCATGCTGACGCGGCGCGAGTGCGTGCTGACGAACATGCCTCGCATCAAGGACGTCGAGGCGATGGCGCACCTGCTCGTCGATCTCGGCGCGCGCGTGGACGGCGTCGGCACGTCCACCGTCCGCGTCTGCTGCGACCAGATCACGAAAGACGAACCGGATGCGGCCCTCGTGGGACGCCTGCGCGGGTCGGTTCTGCTCATCGGGCCGCTGCTCGCGCGCCGCGGGCGCGCGCACCTCGCGCTGCCCGGCGGCGACTTCCCGGCGCGGCGATCGATTTCGACGCACCTCGAGGCGCTCGAGGCGATGGGCGCGCGCATCCTCGACGGGCCAGGGCATCGGCTCGAGGCGCCGAACGGCCTCAAGCCGGCGACGATCTATCTCTACGAAGCCTCGGTCACCGGCACTGAAACCGCGCTGCTCGCCGCCGCCGCGGCGAACGGACGTTCGGAGATCCGTCACGCCGCGTGCGAGCCGCACGTGGTCGAGCTCTGCGAGTTCCTGCAGAAGCTCGGCGTGGGCATCCGTGGCGCAGGCACGTCCACGATTCAGGTGGACGGCGTCGAGGCGTTCGGCAGCGGGACGCACGAGCTCTGGGGCGATTACATCGAGGCGGGGAGCTGGGCGGTGGTGGCCGCGATCACGGGCGGAGACATCGAGGTGCGCGGCGCGCGCGCGATCGACCTCGACGTGGTCGCCGCCGTCATGCGCCGCATGCACATCGCGTACGAAGCCGACGGCGACACGTTCCGCATCGGCAAATCGACGCCGAAAGCCGCGGGTCGCGTCACGACCGGGTTGTGGCCCGGGTTTCCGAGCGACCTCGTGAGCCTCGTCACCGTGCTCGCGACGCAGTGCGAGGGCGCGACGCTGCTGCACGACTGGATGTACGAACTGCGGCTCTTCACGCTCGAGCAGTTGAGCGGCATGGGCGGCGAGCTCTTTCTCTGCGATCCCCACCGCATCATCGTCACCGGCCCGAAGAAGCTGCGTGGGCGGCCGCTCGACAGCCGCGACCTGCGGTCCGGCATGGCGCTCATCGCCGCCGCGCTTGCGGCCGACGGCGTGAGCACGATCACCCCGCTCGAGACCGTCGAACGCGGCTACGGCCGGCTCGTGGAGCGGCTGAAGGCGCTCGGCGCGACGGTCGAACGCCAGACCTAGAGCGTCCACGGTCCCTGCGGGCCGCGCACCAGGGACCAACAGGACCAGGGACGGACCAGGAAACCAGGCACCAGGAACTCAGGACGGCCGGCTACACCGAACCGAAAAGCGCTCTAGCGTCCGGCGTTCAGCGCCCGTCCGGCGGCTGGATCGGCGTCAGGCCGGGCGTGGCGGCCGGCGCGGGCGGAGCAGGAGCGGGCACGGGTGGCTGCGCCGGCGCGGGAGCGGGCAGCGGGGGCGGCACCAGGTCGGGCGCGCCCGTTGTGGCCGAGTCGCGCGACACCCGGAACGGCCGCAGGTCGGCCTCGGTCAGGTCGAGCACGCGCACGATGTGCGGCGTCAGCGTGAGGACGATGTCGGTCTGTTCGGCCGTTTTCGTCGAGTGCGCGAACATCCGCCCGACGAGCGGCAGATCGCTCAGGCCGGGAATGCCGTCGAGCGACGTGCGTTCTTCGTCGCGAATCAGGCCCGCCAGCAGCGTCGTCTCGCCGTCGTGCAGGCGGATCTGGTTCTTGATCTCGCGGTTGCCGAATGTCGGCAGCCCGCCGAAGCCGGTGCCCGAGATGCTCGTCACCGCGATGTTGAGCTGCAGCGTCACCTCGTCGTCGTGGTGCGTCCGCGGCGTGATGTCGATGTTCACGCCGATATTCTCGTAGTTGAACGACGTGATCGGCTGCTGCGGCGTGCCGCCCGTGGCAATCGGCGCGAACGTCGTCACGGGCACCGGCACGCGATCGCCGAACCGGGCCGACGCCGTCACGCCTTCCGACGAGCGCAGCTGCGGGTTCGCGAGCGTCCGCGTGCTCGTGTCGCTCTTGAGCAGGCGATAGTAAAGGCCCGGCAAGTTCGTGAAGAGCACGCTCGACTGCGACAGGTTTTTCAGCGCCTCGAGGGAGAGCGTGTTGTTCTGATCCGTCGCCACGCTTACCGAGCCGTTGACGCCCGGAGACGCCGGCGAGGCGAGCTGCAGTCCGTACTCGAGCAGCTTCGTGCGATTCACCTCGAGCAGCTCGACGTCCACGATGACCTCGGGCCGCGCCTTGTCGATGGCCGAAATCACGCGCGCCGCCGCGGCGATGTGCTCGGGCGTGTCCTTGATCGTGATCGCGTTGGTGGCCGTCACGGGCGACACGCGCCGCGCGTCGAGGACGATGCGCAGCAGGTCGAGGGTTTCCTTGAGATCGGCGGTGCTCAGATAGAACGTCCGGACGATTTCCTCTTCGTACTCGCGGCGCTTGGCCGGCGTGTCCGGGACGATGACCACGGTCTGCGGCGCGGTCACGCGATAGAACGTGCGCGTCGCGGCCGCGACCGTGTTGATCGCGTCCTCGAGCGAGGCGTTCCGCAGGTCTACCGACACCGGCGCGTTACGAAATTGCGTGTCGAACACGACGCCGATGTTCGCGAACCGCGCGATGGCCGTGAACACGTCGCGGCTGCCGGCGTCGCGGAAGGTGAGCGACGCGGGCATGCGCACGTTCGCCGGCAGGTCGAGGCCGGGCGGCGGCAGGTTGCGCGTGCGGTCGATGAGCGTCTCGAGCTCGGTCTTGCCTTCGCGCGTCACGGCAACCCGGTTGCGCAGCTTCGTGCGCGCCGCCTTCAGCTCTTCGTCGATGGTCGTGTTGGTGGGGTTGAGCTCGGACGCGACGCCGTACTCCACGACGGCCTCGTCGAGCTTGCCCACCGCGGCGAGCCGGCGCGCCCGCGAGAGATGATCCTCGGCGGCGCGCGCCTTCACGCGCTTCAGCCCCAGGCGGGCGTCGTCGTTGTCCGGGTCGAGTTTGAGCGCGCGGCTGTATTCGAGGACCGCGCGATCGTTGTCCTGACGGTACTCGGCGTCGTGCGCGCGGTGCAGCGCCGCCGACGTCGCGCAGCCCCCGAGCGTGAGGGCGAGCGCGAGCAGCGCGGCGACGGTGAGCTCAGCGCGACGAATCGGTGATGACATCGACGCCACGGGGAATAGTGAATGCGAATTGTTTATCGGCGGGCGACACATTTTCCTTCAGATTCGCGAAGGAAATCGTAGATTCTCCGCCATGTGCGTCGGTGGTGACCAGGGCGCGCAGCGCCAGCGTCCGGCCATCGACGACCAGCGTCAGCGAGTCGTAGTCGGCCTGTGCAGCTTTGGGCACCAGTTTCAGCGCCTCGGCGCCCGGAGGCGAGCCGGCGGGCGGCGGCACGATCGTGGGCGTGAAGTCACGGACGAGGTTGCCCTTGCCCGCCAGGAAGAGAATCGGCGCGCCGGCGCGGTCGTCCTGGGGCACGGCGCCGACCATCACCTGCTTGTCCGCCGGAACGTACTGGTACAGGCGGACGCCGTCCGACACGAAGAGCTTCTTCTCGGGCTCGGTGTAGTCCCATCGCATCTTCCCAGGCTTCTTGACGAGGACGCGGCCGCGCTCGGTGATCTCTTTGTGCAGCACGCCGCCCCGGTAGGTGTGCACGAAGTCGGCGGAGAAGTCGCGCACCGCGTCGTACTTGTGCTGAAGCGCTTGTGCCAGCTCTTCCGCAGACGGCGAGGCGGCGCGCGCGCCGGTCAGCGCACACAGGACGAACGCCGTCGTCCACGCGAGCGCGCGCGGAATTGTCCAGGGCATGCCCCACGATAGCATGCGCCCGATGTAGTGCGGACCTTCAGGTCCGCCCACGACGCAGGCCTGAAGGCCTGCACTACAGGCGTCGTTTGGACCTGATGAGCGCGCGGACTTCAGCGGCCGGACGCGTGTTGACGACGTGCTTCGGCTCAACCCATCCGCGGCGCGCCGTCGTGACGCCGAGCTCCATCTGACGGCCGAGCATTTCGGCGCGATGGCAGTCGCTGTCGATGGTGACGGTCACGCCCGCGGCGATCGCCCGCTTCGCCAGCGCGCCGTCCATGTCGAGATGTCCCGGCGCGCCGTCGATCTCCATGAGCGTGCCCGTCTCGATCGCGACCGCGAACAGGCGGTCGAAATCGAGATCGTATCCCTTGCGATACGGCAGCATGCGGTTCGTGGGATGCGTGATGAGCGTCACGAGCGGATGCCGCATCGCCGACTCGTACCGCTGCGCGAGCCGCGCCGCGTCGTGGCCGGCCGGATCGTGCAGCGACGCCAGGACGATGTCGAAGGTCTCGAGGACGCGATCCGGAAAATCGAGCCGCCCGTCGGGCAGGATGTCCACCTCGCAGCCGTGCAGGATGGCCATCGAAGGGAAGCGCTCCCGCGCCTGCGCAATTTCCTCGGCCTGACGCTTCACGCCGTCGG
>CAZOIK010000103.1:0-1917 GCA_964579765.1 uncultured Bifidobacteriaceae bacterium | reverse complement strand
ACCGCGTATCCCGCCCCGATTGCCCGCAGCCCGGCCCCGAGCAGGAAGAGCGACCCGGCGACGACGCCGCGAGGGGACGTGCGCGCCGCGGCGGCGACCGCCGCCGCCGGAGACGACACAATCTCGACGGGCATCGCCGGCGCGGCGGCGCGAACGCGTGCGGCCAGCGCGTCGGGTTCCGCCGCGCGCGGAGTTGACGGCCGTGTGACGAACACCCGCTCGATTTCTGGCAGCAGGACGGTCAGCATGCCATCGACGTCTTTGTCGCGCATCGCGGCGAACACGAGTGCCGGCCTGATGGGTTGCTCATTCCGCAGGCTCCGAAGATAGGACGCCAGGGCCGCCGCGCCGGCCGGATTGTGCGCGGCATCGAGCAGCACGTCCGGCCCGCCGGGCAGCGTCCTGCGGTCGAGTCGGCCCGGCCAGGCCACATGTGTCAATCCGTCGACAATGGCATCGCGGCCGATGGCGACGCCGCGGCGCTCGAGCGCCTCGAGGACGCGGATCGCCACGCGCGCATTGGCCGCCTGATGCACGCCCGGCAGGGCGAGTGCGATAGGGCCGTAGTCGCGCGCCGCCGCATCCGAACGGATCAGTTCGGCCCCGCGCTCGCGCGCGATTCCCGCGATGACGGCCATCGCCTCCGGCGCAACGTCGCCGACCACCACGGGTACGCCGGGTTTGACGATGCCGGCCTTCTCGCCTGCAATGGCGGCGAGCGTGTCGCCGAGATACCGCTGATGGTCGAAGTCGATCGACGTGATGGCCGTGACGACGGGCTCGATGACGTTCGTCGAATCGAGCCGTCCGCCGAGGCCGACTTCGACGACGGCGAACTCGACCCGCGCGCGGCGGAACAGGTCGAACGCCATCGCGGTCGTCGCTTCGAAGAAGGTCGGCGCCGCCGTCAGCGTGCCGTCGGCAATCGCGCCCTCGATGACACGCCGGATGTCGTCGGCCGCCCGCCGCATCTCCGCCTGGCCGACCGGGCGGCCGTCGATGACGAAGCGCTCGGAGAGATCGACCATGTGCGGCGAGGTGAACCGCGCCGAGCGATGCCCGGCGGCGCGCAGCGCCGCGTCCACCATCGCCGTCACGGAGCCTTTGCCGTTCGTGCCGGCGATGTGAATCGACTGGAATGCCCGCTGCGGATCGCCCAGCCGCGCCAGCCGCGCGCGAATGTTCTCGAGCCCGAACTTGATGCCGAACTGTTCGAGGCTGAAGAGGTAGGTGAGCTCGTCCACCGCGGCTATGACGCGGCCAGCGAGTCGCCGGCCGCTGCTGCCGGCTGCGTCGAGACGGCGCCCATGAAGCGCAGCGTCCGGGCGATGGCCGTCTTCATTTCGCGGCGATCGACGACGAGATCGACCATGCCCTTCTCGAGCAGGAACTCGCTGCGCTGAAATCCCTCCGGCAGCTTCTGCCTGATCGTCTGCTCGATCACGCGCGGGCCGGCGAATCCGATGAGCGCCTTCGGCTCGGCGATGTTCAGGTCGCCGAGCATCGCGAAGCTCGCGGTGACGCCGCCGGTCGTCGGATCGGTGAGCACGGAGATGTACGGCAGCCGCGCCTTGTCGAGGCGCGCGAGGGCGCCGGAGATCTTCGCCATCTGCATCAGCGACAGCGCGCCCTCCATCATGCGCGCACCGCCCGAGCAGCAGACGATCACGACCGGCAGGCGCCGCTCGATCGCGCGCTCGATGGCGCGCGTGATCTTCTCGCCGACCACAACGCCCATGCTGCCGCCGATGAAGCCGTACTCCATGGCGGCGACGATCGTCTCGATGCCGTCGATCGTGCCGGAGGCCGAGATCACCGCATCCTTGAGCCCCGTGGCCTCGATGCTCGCCTCGAGCCGCGCGCGGTATGGCTTGGTGTCGGTGAACGACAGCGGGTCGGTGGAGACCAGGCCGCGGT
>CAZOIK010000102.1:0-3445 GCA_964579765.1 uncultured Bifidobacteriaceae bacterium | reverse complement strand
CTCGCGCGCCACGACCGCGCCAATGCGCTTCGCGCCCGTTATCAGCGCGACTTTGTTGGTGAGACCCACTGTGTGGCTGTTGGGCGGCCCGTTGGGGGCCGCCGGCGCGGGGCTGACCGCCCCGCGCTACGGCAGGTGAGTGCGTTAGTAGCTGAACGTGCCGAAGAACGCCGAGCGCTGGTTCGGCGCGCTCCACTTCGTGCCGAGCACCGAACCGGTGTACGCGTTCTCGTTGGTGACGCCCATGTTCTCCTGGTTGACGGAGGCAAGCGGGTGGAACCACTGCTTCGCGCCGCACGAGGGATCGTGGGTCAACACCTTGTTGACGTCGAGCGCCACGTTCGACGTCTGCACGTGAATCAGCTGGCCCGCGTCGGTAAACGTGATGGGCGCCGGCGTCACGGCCACGATCGTGCCGATGCGCTTCGTCATGTCGTGCGCGAGCGAAACCAGCGCCAGACGCTGGACCGGGTTCGCGCGCTGATCGACGTAGACCGCCGAACGCACGGTCGCGTCTTCGCCGCCGATTTCGTGCAGGCCCAGATTCACGTCACCGGAGAGCGCGGCGACCACCGACAGGCCGTCAATCGACACGCCGTTCACGGTGCCGCGATCGACCTTCCACGCCAGCACGGCCTGCTTGCCCGTCGTCTCGGCTTCGCTGCTCATGATGCAGCCGCCGGTGAAGACCTCAGCGGTACGCGCTTCGACGTACTGCCCGGTCACCGAGGACCTGCCGCCCGCGGAGATCGACACGGTGCTCGCCACTCCAAAAACCGCCAGCAGAACCATGGCTCGTTTCATAGTCAAACCTCAGCGCACATTATAAACTTGCGATCCGCCACACAGGCGCGCGGCTTTCAGCCCGCGCCGCCGGCCCTGAACGGGCCGGCCTACACCTCACAGAGGACCAGCATGCCCAGTGAAACCGTTGGATTTATTGGCCTTGGCATCATGGGGCGCCCGATGGCGCTCAACCTGATCAAAGCCGGCTATCGCCTCGTCGTCACCTCGCGCAGCCGTGGGCCGATCGACGCGCTCGCGGCCGCCGGCGCGACAGCCGCCGCCACGCCCGCCGACGTCGCGCGCGAGGCCGACGTCGTCATCACGATGGTGCCCGACTCGCCCGACGTCGAGCAGGTCATCGCCGGCGAACGCGGCGTGCTCGAGGGGCTCAGGCCCGGATCGATCGTCATCGACATGAGCACCATCTCGCCCATCGTCACTCGCCGGCTGTCGGCGGCCGTCGCCGCGAAAGGCGGATCGATGCTCGACGCGCCGGTGAGCGGCGGCGACATCGGCGCGAAGAACGCGACGCTCACGATCATGGTCGGCGGCGACGAGCGGACGTTCGAACGCGCGCGGCCGATCCTCTCGTGCATGGGCAAGCCGGAGAGCGTGACCTACATCGGGCCGTCGGGTGCCGGCCAGGTGACGAAACTCTGCAACCAGATTGCGATCGGCGGCGCGCTCGCGGGCGTCGCCGAAGCGTTCGCGCTGGCGAAAGCCAGCGGCATCGATCGCGGGCGCGTGCGGCAGGCGCTGCTTGGCGGATTTGCCGGCAGCAAAGTCCTCGAGTTCCACGGCAACCGCATGCTGACCGGGAACTACAAACCGGGATTCTTCATGCGGCTGTTTCAGAAGGATCTCAGGCTCACCAACGAAGCGGGGCTCGCGAACGGCGTCGCCATGCCGGTCACGGCCGTCGTCACGCACTTCGTGAGCGCGGTCGTCAACGCCGGCGGCGGCGAAATGGACTGCGCGGCGGCGGCCGAAACGTGGTTCGCGCTGTCGGAGGGAACGCCGGTGGATGTGCGAATGAGTCGGGAGTGATCCCGACTCTATCCCTTGCAGCAGCCCCGGCCGTTCTTGCAGTCGCCGGGGTTGACGGGCTGTCCGTCGGGGCCGAATACGATCTGCGTTTCCACGCACCAGTACCACGTGCAGTCGTACTTGTCGTAGAACTTGAATTCCTCCGGATCCGGCGCCGACGTCACGTACATCCCCTTGTGGCGCAGGCTGAGGCAGTGGACGCCGGGCTGCAGCTTCGGTGAGGTGAGGTGATCCATATCGCTCCCTACGCGCGCAGCGTCACCGGTTTGAGCCCGGCGATCTGCATGACGGCCCGCTTCACGGCCGTCTTCGTGATCTGCACCTTGTAGCCGTTGCGGCTGAGCGGCTTGGCCGCCTTGACCGCCGCTTCGGCGGCCGCGACCGCCGTCGCTTCGTTGAGCGGCTTGCCGACGAGCGCCTGCTCGGCATCCGCCGACCGCCACGGAATCGGCGCCACGGCGCCAAGCACGACGCGCGCGGCGCGAATCGTGCTGCCGTTCATCGTCAGCACGACGGTCGCGAACGCGAGCGGCCAGTCGTGCGATTCCTTGTAGCGCACCTCGTAGTGCCCGGTCTTCACGGCGCCGGGCGCGGGCAGCATCACGTGCGTCAGGATCTCGTCGTCGGCCAGGACGTTTTCCTTCTTCACGTTCTGCAGCGTGGGCATCGTGAAGAAATCCGACGCCGCGACCGTCCGCTCGCCGTTCGGCCCCGCGACGCGGAACGTCGCGCCGTACGCGACGAACGGCACGGCCAGGCTCGACGGATGGACGATGTGGCTCGGGCCGTCGTTGCCGAAGATCGCGTGGTACTGGTTCTCGCCGGCCGGCGAGAAGCAGCGGTTGCCGCCCTTCTTGTAGCAGACGAAATCTTCGGCGCGGAAGTACCAGCAGCGCGGGCGCTGATTGAGATTGCCGCCGACCGTGCCGTGGTTGCGGATCTGCGGCGTGCCCACTTCGCCCGCCGCCGCGACAACCGCCGGGTAGAGCTTCGCGACCTGCGCGTGCTCGACCAGATCGACGACGGTGACGCCGGCGCCGATCGTCACGCCGCCGTCGGGCCGCGCGACGATTGTCTTGTCGAGCGCGTTCTTGACGTTGACGACGCGGTCGGGCGTCGTCACGTAGTCTTTCATGCGCGCGATCAGATCCATGCCGCCGGCGAGCGGCAGGGCAATGCGGCCGCCCGCACGGAGCGCGGCCACCGCGTCCTTCTCGTTCGTGGGGTTGGCGTATTCGAAGGCCTTCACAGCGTGCCTCCTGCTTTCTGCTCTTCGATGGCGCGCAGAATGTTGTGCGGGTGGAGCGGCAGCGACCGGATGGTGACGCCCGTCGCGTTGCGCACGGCGTTCGCGATCGCCGACGCCGTCGAGACCGTCGGTGGCTCGCCGATGCCGATGACGCCGCGGCTGCGCTGCGCCGGCGTGTCAACGAGCATGATGTCGATCTTCGGCACGTCGGAGAGGCCGGCGAGCAGATACGACTCCATGTTCGGGTTGACCATCTGGCCCGTCACGCGATCGAGAATCCGATCCTCGAACAGCGCGAAGTTGAGCGAGCCGATGATGCCGCCGTGGATCTGGCTCTCGGCGGTCAGCCGGCTGACGATCAGC
>CAZOIK010000101.1:0-11634 GCA_964579765.1 uncultured Bifidobacteriaceae bacterium | reverse complement strand
GGGCGACTGTGAGCGTCCGGCTCGTCGTGTCCGGCGTCAGCCGGACCGTCGCCCAGACCCTGGCGACGATGGCCGAGACGACCCGGATCACGCACGTCAGCACCCAGTGGAACGCGGTGTCGCCGCTCGTGCCGGCATACTCGAGCGAGCGGACGTGAAAAACGTGCGTCGCGAGCCACAGCGTGACGTCGCGCATCGGCCACACGGTGCCGAGGCTCGGGAACGAGAAGCCGGGAAAGAGAATCAGGCCGCCGGCGATCTGCGACGCGAACGACCAGAAGACGAGATAGACGACGACGAAGCGGACGGCGGCGCGGCGGGCTATCGGGCCGTTGGCGCCTGTGCCTCGACCGGCGTCTGCGATGTCGCGAGTGGCCAATACTTGAAGAACTCCGCGAAGAAGATCAGGAACGGAAACGTCACGCTCAACAGCGCGGACGCCAGCCAGATCTCGAAATCATACGCCGGCGGTCCGGCCGCGAGGTGCCCGGTGACGGTCGGCGCGGTCAGCGCGCAGGCCATCGACAGCACAGTGCCGACGACGACGATGGCGGCGGCGTTGAGCACTCCCTTGGCCGGCTGCGCGAACGACGCGAAGAGCGAGTTCTGCAGCATGTTCAGGACGACGATGGCGCCGAAGATGAGCGGGACCGGCACACGCACGAGGAAGCGGACGACGTCCATGTGGCGAACGCCGATGCCGACGTACATCGCCGCGGCGGCGAAGCCGAACGTGCAGAGCGTCCACACGAGGCCGAGCACGGGCTGCGTCATCAGCGCCGGGACCGTCGTCAGCGGCCAGAGATCGAAGCCGATCATCAGGAACATGCCGGCAAGCGCCGTGACGTAGAAGACCAGCGCGCTCCAGCCGTTGAACAGCCCGTGCGGGTCGAGCGCGGCGACGTACACCGGCGCGCCGCGCATGAACTCGTAGTTGAACAGGAATCGGAAGAGCAGCGCGTTGGCCGCATAGCAGACGACGAGCATCGTCAGCCCGGCGGCGAACTTGTTCTTGATGACTGCCGTGAACGGCCAGCCGCCCCACATGACGGCGCCGCAGAACATCACCGGGATCGACACGATGATCCAGTGGACGAGAATCGGAGCCGGCGGCGTGACTCGCGCGCCGAAGAGCGCGAGCGCGGCGACGGCGACAATCGCGCCGGCCGCAAGCGAGAGCATCGTCAGCAGCAGGCCGCGCACCGGTTGTGAAGGAGCGGCCGCGAAGCCGGGCAGATCGGCGCCCCACGTGACGCCGATCACGATCTGCATCGGGATCACGCACATCAGCAGGTACGCGACCCAGCCGGAGAAGGTCGCGAAGCTGAAGAGCGCGATGAAGGCGAGCGAGATCGCCATCACGCCGAGCGTAGCGACGATGCCGAGGACCGGTTGCTTCATGCCATGCGCATTCTAGACGATGGCGAGGCGCTGTCGCTGGAGGAGTGTGGGAGGCCGCGCAGGGGCGAGGCTGGCCGCGGGCTGCCGGACGCGGACGCGCCGGCAGTCGGCCTCTACGCTGCGCGAGCTACACGAGCGACTTCTTGACGATCGCGCTGACGTCGGCGTTCGACACGAGGTCGGGCGCCGTCCAGCCGTCGAGGTCGTACTCGGCCATGCACTGCTCGGCGAAGCCTTTGTAGCGCTTGGTCGCGCCGGTGACGTCCGCGACGAGCAGCGTCTCGAAGCGGATCGACTCGTGGTTGCCGAAGTAGTTGCGCTCGTAGAGCTCGTGCCGGCCGCCGAACTCGGTGCCGATGGCGTCCCACATCAGCTTCATCAGTTTCACGCGGTTCACCGCGTCGTAGCCGTTGCTGCCGCGGACGAACTGATCGAGCAGCGGCTTGAGCTCGGGCACCTTGAAGTCGAGCGCGCTCGACGGCAGGTAGATGAGCGCGCTGGCGAGCGTGTTCTCGATGATCTCCTTGATCTTCGGATACGCGATGCTCGCCATGACGCGATACGCCAGCCCGTAGTCGAGATTTGGCAGCACGTACCCCGGCGTCCACGGCGTCGTCGTCCGCGCCATGGCGTCGGTGAGGCCCCAGAAGCAGTTGCGCCAGGCGAGCACTTCGCCAACCTGCGCCTGCACGCCGCGGAAGTCCTTCGCGCCCGTCGCTTCGACGGCCTTGAGCAGCAGGCCGGCGAGGAAGTCGAGCTTCACCGCGAGACGCGTGCAGCCCTGGAACATGAACCGCGGCAGGAATCCCGAGCGCGGGAAGAAGTTGTTGACCTTGTCGATGTCGCCGTACGCGAAAACGTTCTCGTACGGGACGAACACGTCCTTGAAGATCAGGATCGAGTCGTTTTCGTCCATCCGGCTCGAGAGCGGGTAGTCGAACGGCGTGCCCATCGCCGCCGACATGTACTCGTACGACGGACGGCAGAGGAGCTTCACCCCCGGCGCGTCGGTCGGCACCATGCAGACGAACGCGAACGGCTTCGTCTTGATCGGCAGCGCGCCGTTGTTCGCGATGAAATTGAAATGCGTCAGGCTCGACGTCGTCGCCACGACCTTGGCGCCGCTGACGATCAGGCCGTCGTCTTTCTCCTTGACGACGTGCATGTAGACGTCCTGCACCTCGTCGAGCGGCTTGTCGCGATCGACGGGAGGATTGACGATCGCGTGGTTGACGAAGCTGACCTCCTCCTGACACTTCTTGTACCAGCGCCGCGCGTTGTCGGCGAACGGCGCGTAGTAGTCGGCGTTGGCGCCGAGCGTCGCGAGGAACGCCGCCTTGTAGTCGGGGCTGCGGCCGATCCAGCCGTATGTGACGCGCGCCCATTCGGCGATCGCGTCACGCGCGCCGACGAGATCCTCGGCGGTCTTTGTGGCCTTGTAGAACTTGTGGGTGACGGTGCCGCCGCCCGTGTCGGTCGGCGTCGTCAGGATGTCTTTGCGCGCCGGGTCGTGCAGCGCATCGTAGAGACGGGCGATCATCCGCACCGTGTTGCGGAACGCGGGATGCGTGGTGACGTCCTTCACGCGCTCGCCGTAAATCCAGATCTCGCGGCCGTCTTTCAGGCTGTCGAGGTACTGCTGACCGGTGTACGGAGCCATGATCCTCCCTTACGCTGTGAGATTGCGCATTCTATATGAACGCCGGGTTGTGCCCAATCCTTGCATTCACCACCCAGCAGACCGACATGCCGCAGTTCATGTTCGCCACCGGCATCGAGAACAGCTACCCGACTGTCGAGTGGCAGGGCCGCCGGATCCGCCAGGATGAGCTGGCGAAGACGCGGCATTACCAGTGCTGGCGCGACGACTTCGCGCTGCTCGAGGAGCTCGACATCGAGAGCCTCCGCTACGGCCCGCCGTACTTCTCGACGCATCGGGGGCCGGGGATGTACGACTGGGAGTTCGCGGACGAGACGTTGCAGGCGCTGCACGCGCAGCATGTCACCGTCATTGCCGACCTGTGCCACTTCGGCGTGCCAGACTGGATCGGCGATTTCCAGAACGCGGACTGGCCGCCGCTGTTCGCGGACTACGCCGCCGCGTTTGCCCGGCGGTATCCATGGGTGCGGTTCTACACGCCGGTCAACGAGATCTTCATCGCGGCGACGTTCTCGGGCCTGTTCGGCTGGTGGAACGAGCGGCTCTGCTCCGACCGCGCGTTCGTCACGGCGCTCAAGCATCTCTGCCGCGCGAACCTGCTCGCCATGCACGCGATCCTGCGCAAGCGTCCCGACGCCATTTTCATCCAGAGCGAATCGACGCAGTACTTCCACGCCGAGGAGCCCGGCGCTCTCGAGGCCGCGAATCAGTACAACGAACGCCGCTTCCTGTCGCTCGACCTGACGTACGGCCATCACGTGGACGACGAGATGTACGAGTACCTGATGGACAACGGCATGACCCGCGACGAGTACCACTGGTTCCGCGAGCACCATCTCAAAGACCGCTGCGTCATGGGCAACGACTATTACGCGACCAACGAGAACATGGTCCACGCCGACGGCTCCCTGTCGTCCTCGGACGAGATCCTCGGCTATTACCCGATCACGCACCAGTACTTCACGCGCTACCGGCTCCCGGTGATGCACACCGAGACGAACGCCATGGGCGGCAAGGATCCGGTGAAGTGGCTGCGAAAGGAGTGGGCCAACGTGCACCGGCTCAAGCAGGACGGCGTGCCGCTCGTCGGCTTCACGTGGTACAGCCTTGTGGACCAGGTGGACTGGGAGTCGGCGCTGCGCGACAACAACGGCACGGTTGGCCCGCTGGGGCTGTGCGATCTCGACCGCCGGATCAGGCCGGTCGGGCATGCCTACAAGAAGTTGATCGGCAAGTGGCGCGACACGCTCCCGACCGAGAGCGACATGCTCCGCATTCTCGACTAGCGGAAACGCGCGAGGCGTCCGCGATCCGCGTCGGCGGCGCCGAGCCGCTCGTGCTGCGCGCGCCGCCGGCCGTCAACCCGTCCGCGCCGCACTTCGTCGGCGCGACGTTCCTTCCGGGCCGCGGCATGCAGCTCTTCCAGGTTCGCGCCGAGCTGCCGGAGCGCGGCGAGGTCGATCTGCTGCACTCGCCGTCGCTCGTCGAGGCCGCGCGGCGGATGAACGGCGGCGATGCCGACTGGAACGGCGTGGCGTCGTTCAGCTGCGGCGGCGCGTTTCTCGTGCCGTTCGCCAACCGCGTCCGTGGACGTCTGATTCCCGAGGAAGGCCTGACGATCGAAGCGCACGTGCTCGGCCGCCGCGTGCGTCTGCCCGCCGACTGGCACGGGCCCGAGCCGGGCGCCGAGCTGTGCGCGATGCACGGCCTGCTCCTCGACGCGCGCATGGACGTCGCCGAGCGCGCGGACGATCGCGCCGCGGCCGTGCATCACGCCGGCGATTTCGACGGCCACTGGCTCTCGCAGACCGTCGTGCGCATCGGCGCCTCGATCCGGCCGCAGGCGATCGACCTCTCCGTCACCGCGTCGAACGCCGGCGACGCGCCGCTGCCGGTCGGCATCGGCTGGCATCCGTACTTCGCGCTGCCGAGCGGCCGCCGCGACCAGGCGCGCGTCCACCTGCCCGCGCGCACGCGCGTGCTCGTCACCGACTACGACGACGTGTTTCCGACGGGCGAGCTGCGGGCCGTCGCCGGCACGCCGTACGATTTCACCGCCGCGGGCGGAGCGCCGCTCGGCGACCGCTACTTCGACGACTGCTTCGTCGATCTGCAACGGTCCGCGGACGGCGACGCACGTGTCGAGATTTACGATCCGGCGGCCGGCTACCACGCGCGGCTGATCGTGCTGTCGCCGCACGTGCGCGCGCTGCAGCTCTACGCGCCGCCCGAACAACCGTTCGTCGTCGTCGAGCCGCAGTTCAACCTCGCCGATCCGTTCGGCGCCGTGTGGCCGCCTGACGTGGACACCGGCATGGTCGTCCTCGCGCCTGGGGAAGACGTCACGTGGGCGGTGCGTTGGGAATTGCTGCTCGTGTAGTGCGGACCTTCAGGTCCGCCCTGCACGACGGGCCAGGAGAACGACGACAAAGAGTCATGTAGTGGCTCACGACCGGGCGGGGCTACACACCCGCGCGGGCGAGGCGACTCCGTGCGCGGGGGCCGCGGCGCGCGAGCAGCGTCTGGTAGACGTCGGTCTCGCCGCGCTCGAAGTTGACGGCGGCGACGGCCAGGTAGAGCAGCCAGGTCCGATACGTCGCGGCGTCAACCTCGGCGAGGCACGCATCGCGGTGCTCCTGGAGCCGCGCGACCCAGTGTGCGCACGTCAGCGCGTAGTGCAGCCGCAGGTTTTCGACGTCCACGACCTCGAAGCCCGCGTCCTCAGCGGCGCGGACGACGTCGGAGAGGTGGGGGAGTTCGCCGCCGGGAAACACACGGCGCCGGATGAATCGCGTGCTCGAGTCGTCGGCGACTGCCTGCGGACGCGCGATGCCGTGATTCAGGAAGAGCCCGCCCGGCTCGAGGCGTGCGGCGAGCGTCCGGAAATAGGCGGTGAGCCGCCGCCGTCCCACGTGCTCGTACATCCCGACCGACGCGATCTTGTCGAACGACCCGGGCACGCCGCGGTAGTCCATGTCTTCGATGACAATGCGATCGGCCAGGCCGCGGCGGCGGACGGCGTCGCGGCCGAACTCGACCTGCGTCGCGCTCAGCGTGCAGCCGACCGCCGTCACGCCGTAGCGCTCGACGGCGTGCATCACGAGCGCGCCCCAGCCGCAGCCGACGTCGAGAAACGTCTCGTCCCGCCCGAGATTCAGCTTGCGGCAGATGTGGTCGAGCTTGTTGACCTGTGCGTCTTCGAGCGACGCCGCGGGGTCGGAAAAGTAGGCGCACGAGTACACCATGCGCCGGTCGAGGAACTGCTGGTAGAAGCGGTTCGATCGGTCGTAGTGAAACCGGATGTTGCGGCGCGCGCGCGTCGGGCTCTGCAGCCACGACTCGATCCAGAGAGGACCGAGCAGCCGCATGATCCGGTCGGCCGGCCGATCCACGCGCCCGTCCTGCCACCAGCGGATCGCCGCCAGCAGATCCCCGTCGATCTCGAAGTCGCCGTTGACGAAGGCCGCGGCGACGGCGTACGCGCCCGCGCGGTTCACGCGCTCCCACCACTCGCGCGCTCTGACGCGCACGGCGAACGCGCCCGACGGGCGGCTGGTGTCCTCCGGTGTGACGACGTACATAGCACCCCTCTGGCGCTCAGGGCTATCCCGAACACGCGTGCGTCCCAGGGCGCGGAGGGGTGCGACTCTGGATCCGGAACCGAGTTACTTTTTCGGCGGCGTCGGCGACGCCGCGCCCTCCTGGATTTCAAGACGCCTGCCGCGCGTCACCTGCTCTGGGGGCGCGGGCATTCGAATCTCCAGGACGCCGTTTTTGAACGTGGCCTTCGCCTGGTCGGCCATCGCCCCGTCGGGCAGCGGGATCGTCCGCATGAAGCTCCCGTACATCCGCTCGGAGCGGTACATCCCGCCGCGCTCGCTCTCTTCTTCTTGACGGCGCTCACCGGAGATTGTGATGTCGTTGTCAGTGACGTCGATGCAGACGTCCTCTTTCTTCATGCCCGGCAAGTCGGCCCGCACGACGAGCTCGTTCTTCTGCTGCGTGATCTCGATGTCGGGCGCCCACAGTTGCGTGGTGCGCGCCGGCATGCGCAACCAGTTGCGTCCGAGTCCGAAATCGTCGAAAACGCCGTCGATTTCGTCCGCGAACCGCTCGAGCATCCGGAAGGGACTCGGCAACGCTGAGGACTGACGTCGAGCCATCTGCTGTTCGCGCGGCGCCATTTGAGTCGTCTGTTCGGCCATGTGCGTTCCTCCGTACGATGAGTTGTGGATTGCGGGCCGCGACGATGCACGCAACCGCGGTGCCAGGCGGGAGCGATCGGCGGATCGCGTTCGTCAGCTTCCGGAAGGTCGCCAGCGCAGGCGCGCTGTCGGCCTCGCCATCAACATCAGCGCCGCGGCGATGAGCGCGTTGCCAGCTCGACGTCAGCCATGGGCGTGCGCGGACACCGTCAGCCTGAGCAAGCCACGTGCCCGGTGCCGGCGGCGCGGGCGGTAGCCGTCTGCCCAGGCGGGGCACGCGTCGTCGCTCGCACCGGTCGCCGGGTTCTCTTTCCCGGCACGTGGCGGCGGCAGCGCTGTTGCAGCGCGGTCCCGCGAGACTGCCATGACTCGGGACGCGCTGCGTGACGCGTTGATCGTCTTTGCCGTCTGGGCGGCGACCGTCGGCGTGATGTGCATCGCCTCAACCCGATGAGCGGCGGCCTGTTCAACAGCTTCTTTCTCGGCGGGTTCGAGTGCTCGACGCACCGTCTCCGCACCGGCAAGCGGCTCGACCTCGTGCATTCGACCCGCCACGACGAGTTCGCCGCCTCCGACTACCGCCTGCTGCAGCAATACGGCGTGCGGGCCGCGCGCGACGGTCTGCGGTGGACCGTCATCGAGCGCAGCCCGTACCGCTACGACTTCTCGAGCGCTCTCTCGATGCTGCGGGCCGCGCGCGAGACGGGCATACAGGTGATCTGGGACCTGTGGCACTACGGCTGGCCCGACGGCCTCGACATCTTCTCGGCGGAGTTCATCCGGCGGTTCGTGGCGTTCGCGCGCGAGGCGACGAAGTGCATCAGCGAGTTCGCGGCGGCACCGTGCATCTCGCCGATCAACGAGATCTCGTTTTTCTCGTGGGCGGGTGGCGAGGGCGGGGTCTTCAACCCGTTCGCCGTGCACCGCGGCGACGAGATGAAACGCCAGCTCGTGCGCGCGAGCATCGAGGCGATCGAGGCCATCCGCGCCGTCAACCCGGCCGTGCGTGTGTTTCAGATCGATCCGATGATCAACGTCGTCCCGCGCACCGAGCGCCGGCACGATGTCGAGGCCGCCGAGAACTACCGGCTGAGCCAGTTCGCCGCGTGGGACATGCTGCTCGGACGCGCGCACCCGGAGTTCGGCGGCCACGAAGGGCTCATCGACGCGATCGGCGTGAACTACTACATCCACAACCAGTTCGTCTGGCTCGGCGACAAGAACCAGCTGATCGTGCCGTCGGATCCGCGCTACCGGCACGTCAACCTGATGCTGCAGGAAGTCTACGAGCGCTATCGGCGTCCCCTCTTCATCGCCGAAACCGGCATCGAGGACGACACGCGTCCGGCCTGGCTGCGGTACATGTGCAAGGAGGTCTACACCGCATGGGCCGCCGGCGTGCCCGTCGAAGGCCTGTGCCTGTATCCGATCGTCAACCATCCCGGGTGGGAGGACGATCGACATTGCTACAACGGCATGTTCGACTACGCCGACGATCGCGGCGTGCGTCACGTGTACGAGCCGCTCGCGCAGGAGCTCGCGCGGCAGATCGAAAACGTGCGCAACGTCCGCGCGGCGGCGACGTCCATCGAGCTGCTCGAGAGCCTCGACACCTCGGCGCTCGACTGGGCCGCGCACGTCATGCAGGAGCGCACGGACGAGAGCAGGGTGGTGATGGAGTAGTCGTCGTTTGCATGCGAAGCGGGTGTGGGCACCGAGGACGGCGTTCGCGATGAACGACGCGAACGCGCTGGCGCGGTTGTACGCACCGGATGCGGTGCTCGAGAGTCCGGCCGTGCCGCTGCTGATGAAGAAATCGCACGGCATCTGCCGGGGACGCGACGAGATCTGGTGGCTGTTCGACATCATCGCGCGACGCGAGCCGATCGGGCACCTGCAGCGCGGCGGCTACCTCACCGACGGACGCCAGCCGCACGCGGCGCGCGACCTCGTCGCACACGCCGACGATCACTACGCCCGCGACCAGCCAGCCGACGTCGCGCCACTTTGTCGTGAACGATCCGAGCGCGACGAGCAGCGTCGTCGACGCGGCATCAAGGAAAGCGTCACGCAGCTGTTCGCGCGGCCGCGCGCGTGAAGGTCACACGCGGCGCGGCGGGCGCTCGAGGCCGAGGCCGAGCAGCACCTCTTCGAGCTCGCTGTCCACTTTGGCCAGCCGGTCGATGATGCGCTCGCTCAACAGCACCGTCGCGCGCGGAAACGGCGGCAGCGGCGACAGGCGCGCGTGCGCCAGCACGTCGTGGAACTCGCGCAAATCGTGGGACGATTGATCGACGACGCGGAGCAGCGCGTCAACGGCGGCACGGGCGGCGTCGGCGGGAGTGATGTCATCCATCCGGCGTCACGACGAAGGGTGGAGGGAGACGCGCGAGATGTGCTCGAGCAGATCCGAGACCATCCGCGCCGGGAGCTGCGACACGAGATCCGCCAGGGCGATCATGCCCACGCACGAGCCGTCGGCGTCCACCACGGGCAGCCTCCGCACCTGATGCGTTTCCATCGTCCCGACGATCTCGTCGAGCGTGGCAGTAAGGGACACCGTGATCACCGGCTCTGACATGCATGAGAGCGCGGGATAGCCCATCGGGTTCTTCCCTTCGGCCACGATGCGGCAGACGATGTCGCGGTCGGTGATCACGCCGACCGGAGTGTCGGCGACGTCCACGATCACGATCTCGCCGCAATTGTACTCGACCATGAGCCGGGCAATCTGATCCAGCGTCGTCTCGGATGAGCAGCGCGCCGGATTCGGAGTCATGACGTCGCTGGCGTGCTTCCGAATCTGTTCCTTCACGGCAGTTCCTCGCTTCTCCGGCTAGGTGTTTGCACCAATCGGGCCCGTGGTGTGGCTGAGGAGGCTCGCAGTCGTGCTGCTCGTCGCGTTCGTCGGGCGAGCTGATGCATTCGCGCAGTCCGACGCCGGGAATCTGTGGTTCGTGCGAGGCGGCTTGACGCCGTCGTTCATTCTTCCGACAAATCCCTTTGCAGTGATCGCGCCCGAATCGCGCGATCAGATCGGATGGGCAACCGGCGTGACGGTTGAGGTCGGGCGGCGCACCGACGGCAGCCAGGCGTGGCACCAGCTCTACAACATGCCGTCGTATGGCTTCGGCATCTCAACCGCCGTCTTTGAGAATCACGGACGGCTGATACGGCCGGTCGAGGCATACACCTTCTTCTCCTGGCCGTTCGGCCGGCTTACGGATCGGCTCGACTTCACGTCCGACTTCGGGATGGGGCTGTCGTGGAACTGGACGGACGCGACGCCCGGGTCGGCGCCGACGCGAAGCGTGCTCGGTTCGGATCTGAACGCGCGCATCGACTGGGGCGTCTACCTCCGCTATCTCGCGACGCCGCACGTCGCGTGGTCCACGGGGCTCGACTTCACCCACCGATCGAACGGCGGACTGCTGCAGCCGGATCAGGGCATCAACGTGCTGGGGCCGAAGCTGCAGGTCCAGTACAACTTCGCGCCCATCCGCGGCGCCGCCCCCGAGGCGCTCGCGCCGGTGCGTCCGTTTCACCCCGCCTGGGACGTCGTCCTCGGCATGACGACCGGCGTGAAGAACGTCATCGAGTCAACCGCGCCGCTCGTCCGGAGAGACTTCAGCACGTTCGAAGGGACGGCGGCGATTCGCCGGCACTTCTACAGATTCGGACGGGTGACGTCAGGCATGGACCTGAGACACGACGGCGCGCCGATCGCGTCCGCGGCAAGCGTGCAGCCGTGGTCGCTCGGTGTGTATGGCGGCTACGAGCACATCATCGGCCGGTTCAGCGCGTTCATGGACGTCGGCTACGTCGTGGCGCGCGGCACCGACACGGACGAGATCTCCCGGCTTTACGAGCGGTACGGCTGGCGCTATCAGCTGGGCGATCGCGTGTTCAGCACGTTCGGCGTGCGCGCGATCAACGGCCGCAAGGCCGACGCGCTCGAGGTCGGCCTCGGCTATCGGCTGGGCGCCGCGGGAGACGGCACGCTGCGTTGATCGTGTTTCGCTGGCATCGGCGTTGAGTCGTTGAACGCCGGGTCGTGGCCGCCGTTGACGCCGTCGCTTCACCGCTCGCTGCTCGCGGCAGGCACGTCCTCGTCGCAATTCTGATTTGGCACGTCGGGCCGCGAGTGGTCGCCGACGCGGTGCTGCGCGTCGGATGGGCGTTCGCGGGCGTGGTCGGTCTTTACGCGACGTACGTCGTGCTTCGGGCGGCGGCGCTGTGGCGGACGACGACTGACGCCCGGCCGGCGGCTCTCAAGCGTTCGTGATCGAGGCCTGGCCCCCGCGCGAAATGTTCGCGCCGGCCTGGCCGGCGTGGCGGCACACGCGCTGCATTCGGTCGTGCTGGCGG
>CAZOIK010000100.1:0-5824 GCA_964579765.1 uncultured Bifidobacteriaceae bacterium | reverse complement strand
AGCGCGACGCGCAGGCGATCGCCATGCGGCTTCACGACGTAGCCGGTTTCTTTGGAGAGGATGAGGCGTGCGCGTTCGCGCTGCTGCCAGGCGTTCATGTAAAACCGGCTTCGAGATCGTCAGGTCGCTGCTGATGAGACGCCGACCGTCTCGCGTGCCGTGGATCTACCTACTTTACCACCGGCGTCCCGCACGCGCTTTGGCGGGGCCGCCACGATCGCGTACGCGTCGTTCTCGAACAACAACGTCTCCGAAGCCTCCAACGACGGCGCGATCTGGCGTCGCCTCACGAGAAACAACTGCGCTTCGAGAATCGACGCAAGGGCCGACACCGATTCTTCCGTAAGAGGCGACGACAAGATCGGGGCAGCGCGCGCGACCACGTCGGCCGACTCGACAAGCTCACTCGACGGCGCGTACGACAGCGACTCGACGTCTCTCGGAATCCAGGCCAGAGGCACGCCGAACTGCCTGAGTCCTACCGGACCCGACACGCGTCCGTTGGGCACCTGCAGGGCTTTCACTGCACGTATGGCTTCTTGCGCCGCGCGCGATTCGCGGTCGGGCTCGCCGCGAAGAATGCGCCACGAGAGACGCGACCGGCCCGCCATCGCCCACGCCGTGTCGAACCATCCGGGCCCGAAGATCAGCACGGTGCAAACAGCGCCAATCGCGACCAGCGTCACCCTTTGTCGGCGCGTCCCGCTCCAGCCCGCGATGCCGACTGCGAGTGCGGCGGCGAGCAGCAGATCGAAATAGCGCACGTTGCTCACGAGTTCCTGCTCCAGCAGCGCGCGATGCAGATGTGCTCCGACAAGCCGCTCGATCCACGGTATGCCGTACGTCACGAAGGACAACCCCGCCGCGGCGCCGAGCAACAGTCTGAAACACCGATCCACGCGACACCGCGCCAAGAGGACGAGCACCAGCGCGTCCAGCAGCACGCGGTACGTGCGGAGGTGAAACGCGATCAGTTGAACGAAGCGTCGGCCGTCGGCGGCCCGCGCGACATACGCCTGCTGCAGCGCCACCGCCCGCGCGGCAGTCGCGGCGGAGAGATGTCGATCAGCGCCGACGTGTCTCGCGTAGACAACGAGGTAGGGTGACATGGTCGCGAGCGCGGCCATCACCGCCAGCGCTGCGCCTGAGCCACGAGCGGACACTGGCTCGTCACTGCCGATCACGAAGGCGGTCACCAGCGCGCCGATCATCGCGGGCGCGCTCCGCGGATGGATGTTCATCAGCAGACCCGCGGCCCCGGCGGCGATCCACCATCGCCGCGACCACGGCGCGCAGAACAACGCCAGGAGGATCACCCAGGGCACAAACGCGGTGAACACGGTCTTCGGCAGGACTTCGAGAATCGACCAGGATTCGCCGGAGGGGAGCTGTGCGGTCAGCATCAGCCCGAGTGTGAGCGTCGCGGCGAGCGCGAACGCCTCGTGACCGGAGATCGTGACGAACAGGCGCCGTAAACCGAACAGCAGGAGCAATGCCGCCCCGCCGCCGAGAAAAGCCATTGCCGTCTGGTAGTGAAAGCCCGCATGCGCGAAAACGCGAACCAGATCGACATAGGCGGGCGGATACCAACGGTAATTGAACGGGTCGGACAGCAGCCTGTCGAACGCGAATCGAGCCGGATGATCGAGCGCCGCGGCGAAGCTGTTGATGCTTGCGGCGTCTGTGACCTCGTCGACGCGCACAGGCGCGCCGGGAAACAGGGTCGCAAACGTTCCGCACGCGACGGCGATGAACGTCAGCGAGCCGGCTATCTGGAGCCGGTCGGCGCCCCTGAACGCGAGCAGCACCATCAGCGCGATCGTGGCCGCGGCCGCGAGTGTGCTCCAGAACAGGAATGTGCCGCGTGGCTTCACCACCTCGAAGCGCAGCAGCAGAGAGGACGCAGGCCGGTAGCGGCGCGCGTCCAGCGTGAAACGCGCCAGTCCGCTCGTAAAGCGCACGGCGTTGCGGTTGGCGCTGAATGTGGTGTCCGAGAAAGCCGCGGCCGCCAGCACCCTGCCGGTCGATGCGTCAACGAGGATGGCCGACGGGGGCTGCCCGTCCCAGTGCAGGACGTACGGCGGGAGTCCGTCGCCGACGATCCCGTGCACGAGTCCCTCTCGCACGCTCGTCGCTGACGTCGGCACGGCCACGTCGATCAGCGTCGGCTCGGCAATCTTTCGAAGGTTGACGACTGCAAGAATCGTCGCGAGTGGCACGACAAGCGCGCACGCGGCAATCGCGACGTTCGACCGCTTCGCCGTTCGCGAGCGGAGTACGCTCATCCCTCCTGCCGACGCAGGAACGCGGGGACGTCGAACGACGAGTGCAGGTCGAAGTCGAGATCAGGCTCGACCGTGGTGGACGGCGTCGATCCCGGCGCGCCGGCCGAGGCCGCGAACGGCAGATCGAACGCCGGACGGCGCGCCGGGGTGATCGCGGGAGCGACAGTGGGCGGCGCGGCAGCGGCGGGTGCCGCAGCGGTGGGGGCCGGCTGCTCCGCGCGCGCGCGCGCCGCTTCGGCATAAGGCGTCAAATCGACCGGCGTGGCGCCGGGCGCGACCGGCAGACGCGTCGTGCCCACCTGCGGCCCGAAGCCCGTCGCAATGACGGTGATCTTCACCTTCCCTTTCAACGCCGGATCGACGACCGCGCCGAAAATGATGTTCGCGTCTTCGTCCGCGGCTTCCTGCACGATCGACGACGCCTCGCTCACCTCGACGAGCGACAGATCGGGACCGCCCGTGACGTTGATGATCACGCCGCGCGATCCGTTCACCGACGCGCCCTCGAGCAGCGGGCTCGAGATCGCCTTGCGGGCCGCGTCCATCGCGCGCTCCGGCCCCTCCGCGATGCCGGTGCCCATCATCGCGAGGCCCATGCCCGACATGATCGTCTTCACGTCGGCGAAGTCGAGGTTGATCAACCCGGGCACCAGAATCAGATCCGAGATGCCCTGTATCGCCTGTCGCAGCACGTCGTCTGCGGTGGCGAACGCCTCGGTGAGCGGAGTGCTGCGATCGATGATCGTCAGCAGGCGCTCGTTCGGAATCGTGATGATCGTGTCCACGCAGTCTTTGAGCGCCTCGAGTCCGCGCTCGGCCTGCACCTGCCGCTTCTTCCCCTCGAACTTGAACGGCTTGGTGACGACGGCGATCGTCAGCGCGCCCAGTTCGCTCGCGAGGCTCGCGATGACCGGCGCGGCGCCCGTGCCCGTGCCGCCGCCGAGGCCCGTCGTGACGAAGATCATGTCGGCGCCGTCGAGCGCCTGCAGGATGCCGTCCGTGTCCTCGAGCGCGGCCTGCCGGCCCACGTTCGGATCGGCGCCGGCGCCGAGGCCCTTGGTCAGCTTGCTCCCGATCTGCAGCTTCGTCGGCGCGGGGCTCACGCGCAGCGCCTGCTGATCTGTGTTGGCGACGATGAACTCGACGCCGTCCAGTCCCGACTGCACCATGCGGTTGACGGCGTTGCTGCCGCCGCCGCCGACGCCGATCACCTTGATCTTTGCGCCCATCCGCTCCTCCTCGTGATCCAGCCGAAGCCGGAGGGCATCGTCGTTGTTCGACGTCTTGCGATCAGCCATGCGTTCCCCCTGGGGCGCCCTGCCCTGCGGCCGGCGCCTAAAAGAATTCCCTGAACAGCCCGCGGAGCCGCCCCGCGACCCGCACGAGCGCGCCCGCGCCCACCGGGGCACGCGCGGCCTCTCCCACCGTGTTGCGATAGCCGTAGAGCACGAGGCCGACGCCGGTCGCGAACGTCGGGCTGTTGACGTGATCCGCAAGGCCGCCGACGCCGCCCGGGAGGCCGCGGCGGATCGGCAGATCGAAAATCTGCTCCGCGATTTCCGGAATGCCGTCGAGGATCGCGCCGCCGCCCGTCAGCACGATGCCCGAGTTGAGACTCTTCTCGTAGCCCGCGCGCCGGATCTCGTCCCAGACGAGATGGAAGATCTCCTCGGCTCGCGGCTGCAGGATCTCGGAGAGGATGCGCCGCGCCATGACGCGGGGCTTTCGGCCGCCGACGCTCGCGACCTCCATCGTGTCGTCCTCGTCCACCATGGCCGACAGCGCGCATCCGCACTTCCGTTTGATCTTCTCCGCGTCAGGCAACGGCGTGCGCAGGCCGACCGCGATGTCGTTCGTGAAATGGTCGCCGCCGATCCCGATGACCGCCGTGTGCCACAGACTGCCTCGCTCGTAGATCGCGATGTCGGTGGTCCCGCCGCCGATGTCCACGAGGGCGACGCCGAGCTCCTTCTCGTCCGCCGTCAGGACGGCGTCGCTCGCCGCCAGCTGCTCGACCACGGTTTCGCTCACGGTGACGCCCGCGCGGTTCACGCACGCGACGATGTTCTGCGTCGAGCTCTGCGTCCCGGTGACGATGTGCACGTTCACTTCGAGCCGCGTCCCCGTCATCCCGACCGGCGCGCCGATCCCGTCCTGCTCGTCCACGACGAAGTCCTGCGGCAGGACGTGCAGGATTTCCCGCCCCGCCGGCAGCGACACGGCCTTGGCCGCGTCGATCGCGCGCTTCACGTCCTCCCGCGTGATCTCGCGGTTCTTGCCGGCGACGGCGATCACACCCCTGCTGTTGAATCCCTTGATGTGCGGACCCGACAGCGCGAGATGGACCGAGTCGATCTCGATGCCGGCCATCAGCTCCGCGTCTTCGATCGCTTTCTTGATCGACTCAACCGCCAGCTCGAGGTTGACGACGACGCCGCGCCTGATGCCGCGCGACTCGGCGACGCCGAGACCGACGACGTCCAGTCCACCGGTGTCCAGCATCTCCGCGACGACGGCCGTCACCTTCGACGTCCCGACGTCGAGTCCCACCAGGTACCGTTCTCTACGCGCCACTCTGCCTCCGCGTCACGGCCGCTTCTTCTGCGGCCGGCCTTTTCTCGACGGCCCTGCCGCCGCCGCCAGTTCCGTCGTCCTCGTGCCGCCCACCGGCCGCACGTAAATGCGATCGCCGAAGCGCAGATCGACGTAGTCGATGCCCGGCACGCGCTCCTTCAGCGTCGGGGCCAGCTCGACGTACGACTGCAGCCGCTGCGCGAAGCCGTCGTCGCCGAGATAGATGACGGCCGGGTCGCCGGTCAGGATGACCGACGCGTTGTGCACATCGCTGACGTCGATCTGCGACACGCGCCTGGCCAGATCCGGCTTCGTCCGGATGGCCGCGAGCATCCGCGCCGCGAGTTCCGCCCGCGTGCTGTCGGCGGCCGATCCGTCCGCCGACGGCATCGACAGGCCGTCGATGAGCGGCAGATCGAGACTGGCGTACTGCGGGCCATACTGATCGATGAGCACGCCGCGCTCGTCCACGAGGTACATGTCGCCGCCGACGCGAGCTATGCCGACCGGCGTGCGCTCGTAGATCGCGACCTCGACGGTCGAGGGCAGCGCGCGCCGCAGCGCCGCGTCGCGCACCCACGGCGACGCCATCAGGCGCTGCCGCCACACGTCGAGGTCGGTCCCGAACAGGCTCTGCCCGCGCAACCCGTCGAGCATCGCGATCACTTCGCCCTTCGACAGCCGTTCGTTTCCGTGCACGACGATGCGCTGCACCTGCAGCATGCCGATGCGCGCGACGAACGCGCGGCCGCGGACGAGCGCGAGCATCGCGGCGCCCACGATCACCAGCGCGACGAACGCGGGTACGGCGAACGACCGCCACGTCCGCCGGCGGCGCGACGGCTTCACGTGCGCGCGCCGAAACCGGCGGTCCGCAGGTGCGGCGACCTGGCTCACGCCGTCGCTCCTTTCGTCCCGCCAAGCGCATCACGCAGCCTCGCCGCGATCGATCCGATCGATCCTGC
>CAZOIK010000099.1:0-6301 GCA_964579765.1 uncultured Bifidobacteriaceae bacterium | reverse complement strand
CCCGACGCGGTCTCGATCGCATCGACGACGTCGCCGCCGGGGTGATCGAGACGGGCGTGGCCGAGGTCGAGGCAGATGCCGACACGCCCGCCCGCGAACGCGTCGTCCACGAGCTCGGCGAGCGACGCGGCGCGCGAGAGGTCGTTCGGAATGACTTCGACGGCGATCCGGACGCCGAGCGGCTCGGCCGCGCCGACGAGCGTCTCGAGGCTGCGCCGCGCGGCGTCGCGGTTGAGGCCGCCGCGCACGCCGTCGGCCCGGGGGCGCCCGAGGTGGACGACGAAGATCGGGAACGGAATGCGGCGTCCGATATGAAGGGCGCGCTCGGTTTCGGCAAGCGCCTGCTCGCGTTCGGCCGTGTCGGCGCTGGCGAGCGACGCCTCGAGCACCGGCGCGTGCACGGACGTCAGCGCGAGGCCGGCTTCGGCGAGCCACTGCTGCACGTCCGCAATCACCGCCGGGTTGTGGAAGTCCACGTGCGTGCGCGAGGCGTAGAGCTCCACCGCGTCGAAGCCGTGGGCGCGAATTTCAGCGAGGTGCGCGGGGAGGAGGCGCCGCTGGCGGTAGAGGTAGGTCGAGACGGCGAACACTTCCAATTGTAGTGTCCGCCTTCAGGCGGACCGCAATTCCTCGATGTGGGCCGACAGCAGCTCGCGCAGCCGCGCGAAGCGCGAGTACTTCTCGAGGTTGTCGCGCACGTACCGCAGCGTCCGCGGGATGTACTGGATGTAGATCGGATTGCGGCGCGCGGCGGCCTGGTAGCCGAACGTGCCGAGCGCCTTGAGGTTGCGCTGGACCGCCATCAGATCGAAGCGCCGGCGGAACTCGCCGCCGCCGGCGATGCCTTTCACCGCGAGGAAGTACGCGAGGAAGCCGTCGAGCTCGCTGTCGGCGATGTCCACGTACGAATCGCGGAGCAGCGACGCGAGATCGTACGTGTCCGGGCCCATCCGCGCGTCCTGGAAGTCGATGACGTAGAGCCGCCCGGCGTGCACCATCAGATTGCGGCTGTGATAGTCGCGATGGCACAGCACGCGCGGCTCGGCGGCGAGCTCCTCGACGATGGCCGCCCACTCGGCGGCGAGCGCGGACCGCTCGGCCGGGGTCAGCACCGCGCCGCGATAGCCCTCGACGAAGTGCTTGACGAAGAAGTCCATCTCCCACGTCAGCTTCTCGACGTCGAAGGCCAGCTGCGAGGGGATGTCCGCGGGCGTCAGCAGATCGGCGCCGCGCCGCTGCATCACGCCGATGAGGGCGACCGCCTGTCGATAGAGCGCTTCGTGCTCGGTGAGCGTCCCGGCGCCGAGGTGCGACTGCAGCGTGACGTCGCCGAGATCCTCGAGCGCGAGGATGCCGAGCGCGTCCGCGTGGCCGAGCACCTGGGGCACCGGAACCGGCATTCTGGCCAGGAGACGGGCGACCGCGACGAAGGGCAGCGTCGCGACGTCGATGGCCGTGTCGTGCAGCGCGAGGACGAGCGAGGGGCCGTCGGCGGGAATGACGCGAAAATAGCGGCGCGTGGACGCGTCGCCGGTGAGGGGGACGACCTTGCTGCGCCGTGCGGCGAGACCGCTGTCGTCGAGGTACCGATCGATGCGTCCCTGTTCGTCGCCGATCACCGGACCCCGAGCTTACTACGGGACCGTGGGCTTATGATGGACCTGATGCGGTGGGTGGCGGCGATCGGCGTGATGGCGGCGGTGGCGGTGGCCGGCACGAGCGGGCAGGTGGCCGATTCGTTCGTCGCCTCGCGCGACGTCCCCGAGATCAACTACTCGAAGGCGCCGGCGACCGATCGTGTCTCCGCGCTCAACGAGCGTCTCGAGAAGGGCAGCGCGACACTGGCCTTCGACGCACGCAGCGGCTACCTGCGCTCGGTGCTCGACGCGTTGAACGTCCCGGTGGACTCGCAGGTGACCACGTTCGGCAAGAACAGCTTCCAGGCGGATCTGATCGACCGCAAGAACCCGCGCGCGCTGTACTTCAGCGACGACGTCGCCGTCGGGTGGGTGCGGGGCGCCGATCTGCTCGAGGTGGCCGCGCACGATCCGCGGCAGGGCGGCGTCTTCTACACGATCGAGCAGAAGCCGTCGGCGTCACCGCGTTTCACGCGCAACGACAACTGCCTGGCGTGCCATCTGTCGTGGGACACGCTCGGCGTGCCCGGCTTCTTCCTGATGAGCACGCTTGCCGTGCCCGACGATCCGCACGGCTACGCCTCGGGCTTCTCGAGCGACGATCGCCGCAACTTCGACGAGCGCTGGGGCGGCTGGTACGTCACCGGCAACATCGGCGCGCTCGTGCACATGGGCAACGTCGCCGTGTCGAACACGTCCACGCCGGCGAGAGCCGAGGCGCGGTCGCTCGCGTCGCTCGACAAGGCGTTCGACACCACCGGTTTTCCCGCCAGGACGAGCGACGTCGCCGCGCTGATGGTGTTCGAGCATCAGGCGCACATGATGAACCTGATCACGCGCACGGGATGGGAAGCGCGTCTGGCCGCCAACGGCGATCCCAGGCAGGCCGCGCGCGTCGAGGACGCTGCGGCGGATCTGGTGGACTACCTGCTGTTCGTGTACGAGGCGCCGCTGACGAGTCCGGTGCACGGCACGTCAGGCTTCGCCGAGCGCTTCGCCGCCCTCGGCCCCGCCGACGGCCAGGGCCGATCGTTGCGGCAGCTCGATCTGAACCACAGGCTGCTGAAGTACCCGTGCAGTTACATGATCTACGCGCAGGCGTTCGACGCGATGCCGCCGCTTGCGAAGGACGCCGTGTACCGCCGGCTCTGGCGGGTCCTCTCGGGCCAGGAGCACGGCGAGCCCTATTCGCACCTGACGCTGCCCGACCGCCGCGCGATCGTCGAGATCCTGCGCGCGACCAAGAAAGACCTGCCGGCCTATTTCAAGCCCGTGTAGTGCAGGCCTTCAGGCCTGCCGGCGGGCCTAAAGGCCCGTACTAACGTGCGCGAACGCGGCGTTGGTGGCTGCCAGATCCTCGGGCGTGCCGATGTCCCAGAAGTGCGCGTCGCACACGTAGCCGCGGATGCTCCCCGGCTGCGACGCGATCAGGCGATCGTAGACGCCGCCGACGGTCTTGCTCGGCTCGCTGTCGGACAGCCCGGCAAAGACCTCCGCCTGCGCGGCCTGCACGCCGATGAAGTGATACGACCCGGCCGCCGCCGCGCCCCGCGGCACGAATCCGGTCACGCGTCCGTCGCCGTCGATGCGCACGCCGCCGTAGCGGTCCGGCTCTCGATTCGGAATCAGCGCCATCGTCGCCATCGCGCGCGTCGCCGCGTGCTGGCGTGCGAGCGGCGCGAGCGACACGTCCGTCAGCGTGTCGCCGTTGACGATGACGAACGTCGCCGCGCCGATGATGGGCAGCGCCTTGCGCGGTCCGCCCGCGCTGCCGAGCACGACGGGCTGCTCCCACGAGTAGCGCACACGCACGCCGAGGTCGCTCCCGTCGCCGACGACGGCGGCAATCGTCTCAGGCAGATAGTGCAGGTTGACGACGACGTCGGTGACGTGTTCGCGCGCGAGCCACGCGAGGATGCGGCGCACGATCGGCTCGCCGCCCACCGGCACGGCGGGCTTCGCGAGCGTCAGCGTGATGGGACGGAGGCGTGTGCCGAGGCCCGCGGCGAGGATCAGGGCGGGGAAAAGGGAGTCTCCAGTCTCCAGTCGCCAGTCTCCAGTCGTAGTCGTCAGTCGTAGTAGGCGTCAGTCGCCGTCGAAGAGCATGTGCGTCGGCGCGATGCCGAGCTCCTGGCAGCGGCGGACGAACAGCGCGCGGTACGACTCGAGGACGTAGTCGCCGGGGCCGCGGCCGAGCGCTTCGGCGGCGGCGGCGATGCCGCGGTCGCCGCCTTCGATCTCGACGAACACGCCGACCGGGGTCTCGTCTATGGCGATGATGCAGTCGTCGAGCGCGAACTCCTCGCGGTACTTCTGGTAGCGGAACCAGACGGTGAAGCCGAGCTCCTCGAGGACGCGCATCAGGATCTGCCCGTCGCCGACGGGCGTCTCGAGCTCCTCGCGCGTCTTCACCGCCGCGGGCTGCACGGGGCCCTTGAACGTGAGCAGGCAGCGGCCGCCGTCCTGCCGGACGCGCAGCGCGGAGCGGCGCTGCCGCAGATCTTCGTTCGGCGTGTCGAGCAGCGAGTCTTCCTGCAGGCGGCGCCCGTGCAGCGGCGTCGCGCCGATGGCGACCACCGCGGCGCGCGCGGTCTCGGCGTCGTCGAAGAGCAGCTTGATCTCCCGCTCGAGCGTCGCGGCCATGAACAGCCTATTTAACCACGCCGCTACGTCACTCGCGTGCTGAATGAACACCCCAGCAGTTCTGGCGTGCCGACGTGTTTTCCCAAGATAAGGATTTTCAACGTGCTGCCGAGGCCGCCCGGCAACAGCAGCGTCTTGAGGGCGAGCCGTGTCTTCAGATCGGGGACGTTCAGTTCGGCCGCGCCCAGGCCCAGCAGGAAGTACGTCTGGTCGAGCAGACCGAGCACCTCGGCGCCCGCGTCGCGCGCCGCGTCCGCAACGCTCGTGAAGTCCACGTGCGCGGTGATGTCCTGCTCGCCGGGACGATCGAGCCACGCCGGCGCCACGCTCGCGCGTTCGGGGCCCGCCATGACGTGCCGCGCGAACGTCGTCAGCGTGCCCGCCGCGTGCGTGGCGGAGTAGAGCTCGCGCGCCGGGTGACCGTAGTCGACGACGATCAGGAAACCGCGGCGGCACCGGCGGACCGCCTCACGCATCCAGGCGACGGCGCGCAGGTTGATTTCGACGCGCCAGCCTGGCTCGAGCGACACGCCGAGCCGATCGAGATACCTCGCGAGTTCGGGCGTGGACAAGGGGCCGTCGGTAGTCTCCAGTCGCCAGTCTCCAGTCTCCAGTCCACGCGCGTCTACGTACACCTCGCGCAGGCCGTCCTCGCGCATCACGACCTGATGAACGGGGAAGGCGTCGAGCAGTTCGTTCGCGACGAGCACGCCCTCGAACGCGTCGGGCACGTCGGCGGACGACGAGGCGAGGCGATCGCCGACGTCGCCGAGCGTGCCGCGTTGCGCGGCGCGCGCTTCAGCGCTGGTCTCGACCAGATGCAGCCGGAGCCGCGCATAGAGCTCCGGCTCGCTCCGCCGGATCGCGCGCAGGATATCGGCCGCCAGCCGCCCGTTACCGGCGGCCACCTCGACGAGATCGAACGACTGGAGACTGGAGACTGGAGACTGGAGACTGGGGACTGGAGACTGGAGACTGGAGACTGCGATCAGCCGCGCCATTTGAGCGATCTGCCGCGCGAGCAGCTCGCCGAAGATCGGCCCGACGTCCACACTGGTAAAGAAATCGCCCGCGCGGCCGGATCGCTGGGCCGCGCGGGCGTAGTAGCCGAACTCGGGATCGTAGAGCGCCAGATCCATGAACGCGGCCACGGTCAGCGGCCCGCGTTCGCGGATGTGGGTGAGGATCTGTGATTGAGGAGTCGGGAGTGGGGATTGGCGGGATTGCTGAGAGGGCAAATCCCGACTCCCTAGGCTCAACCCGCCACTCAATCCTTCTTTACCGTCACGAAGATCTCGGAGTCGCTGCGCCACAGCAGGATCTGCGCGAGGTGGCCCGAGGCGACCGCCTGCAGCTCGCGCGCCGCGTCCGCCGCGCTCGCGACCGGCTTGCGGTTGACCTGCAGGATCACGTCGCCGGCGCGGACGCCCGACATCGCCGCCGGCCCGTCGGGATCGACGTCGCTCACCAGCGCGCCCGTGCGGCCCGACGGCAGCTGCAGCCGCCGCGAGATCTGCGGCGTCAGGTTGTTCAGCGTCAGCCCGAAGCCGCTGCCCTGGGCTTCCGTCGTGTCGTTGTTCTGGTTGTTGTTGCCGCGCTTGGTCTGCAGGCTCTGCTGCTCGGCGTCGAGGTCGAGCTGCTCGACGGTGATGCTGAGCGTCTTCTCCTGCTTGTTCCGCAGCACCTTCATCGGCACGGTCGTGCCGGGTTTGGTCGCCACGACCATCTTCACGAGATCGTCGCGGTTGGGCACCGGCCGTCCGTTGAATTCGACGACGACGTCGCCGGGCTCCATGCCGGCTTTGGCGGCGGCGCTGTTGGGCAGCACCGACGAGACGACGGCGCCCGTGCGGCTCTTGAGACCGAACTCCTGGTAGCCTTCGCGCGGCACGGCCGACACGCTCACGCCGATGCGGCCGCGGATGACCTTGCCTTCACGCAGCTGCGGCAGCAGATCGCGGACCGTGTTGATCGGCACCGCGAAGCCGATGCCGATGTTGCCCTCCGACTGGCCGTTGCTG
>CAZOIK010000098.1:0-22209 GCA_964579765.1 uncultured Bifidobacteriaceae bacterium | reverse complement strand
GAGCATGATCGGCACGTTCGGCCCGTAGATGTCGCCGTCGACGATGCCGACCTTGCTGCCGCACTTGGCGAGCGCGATCGCCAGGTTGACGGCAACGGTCGTCTTGCCGACGCCGCCCTTGCCGGCGCCGACCGCGATGATGTTCTTGACGCCGGCGAGCGGCGCCCGCGGGCCGTCGCCGCCGAGCCCCGTCGCGCGCACGCTCGCGCTCATCGTGACGTCAACGCTCGTGACGCCCGGCACGGCCAGAACGGCCGCGCGCGCCTGATCGCGCATCTGATCCTTCACGGGACACGCCGGCGTGGTCAGCTCGATGGTGAAGGCGACGCGGCCGCCGCTGACGTTGAGATCCTTGACGAAGCCGAGCGAGACGATGTCGCGGTGGAGATCCGGGTCCTGGACGACCCGCAGTGCGTCGAGCACGCCCGATTGTTCAACGGCCATGCGTTAAGAATATCGTACGCCGAAGAGCGCTTTTCCCCGTTCGTTCAGCAGGACCCAGAGCGCGTAAATGCCGAGCGGCGTGCCAAACGGCAGCAGGATCAGGTCGATCGAGCCCGCGAGCAGCGCGAGCAGGCGCGCGCGCGGGCTGTGCTTGCGGAGCGGAACGCCGATGAGCACGTGGCCGACGCCCCACACGATTGCGATGCTGGCGAGCGTGACGAACGCGGCCGCCGTGAGACCCGCGGCGACGTGGCCCGTGGCGTTGGGCGACGCCGCGAGCGACGCGGCGCCGACGCCGAGCGCGAGCGTCGAGACGCCGACCAGCGCCGTCAGCGCGCCCCAGACGACGAACAGCACGGCGACGAAGTCAACGTGCGTAGTCACACGAGCGACGGCTGGATGGCGATGCGGACGCTGACGCGCACCGAGCCCGTGTAGGGCGACGTGACACGGAAGCGGAAGGTCGCGCCGTCGGAGACGCCCGGCGGCACCGCGACGCTCACGGTGTGGGGGAAGAGCTCGTCACCCGAGCCGGCGCAGCGGCCGCACGGCTCGGCCCACGACTCGCCGCGTCCGCCGCAGCACGGGCACGCTCCGCGGATCGGAATCACGAGCGGCGCGACGAGGCCGTCGAACGCCTCGCGCGGCGACAGCGGCAGCTCGGCTTCGAAGCAGTCGTGCTCCGGCGGCTCGCCGAGAAACGAGTCGCGCATCCGCTCGATCACGCGTCCGGCCGACGGAAAATCGATCGCGATCTCGTCGGCGAAGCAGTCGTGCGCCACGTTCCAACCATAGGAGCGCCGTCGCGCGAAGTCAAGATTGTGTTAGCGTGTGAACGCGTGTATGGCGACGAGAGAATGTCCGCTCTGCGGCGGCACGATGCAGCTCAAAGAGCGGACGGTGACCACGCACACGCCGGGCAATCCCAAACCCACGACGCGCGTCGAGCGCGAGTGGGTCTGTTCGGACTGCGATAACTTTGAAGAAGCCGGTGAGGAGGAATAAGAGGACGAGCGAACAGCCCTAGCGCGCGCCAATCGTCAGCAGGACTTCCTTCCGCAGCGTCTCTTCGAACTCTTCGAAATTCAGCGCCGTTTCGCATTCGTCGCACAGCACCTCGAGCACCGTGGGACGATCTTCGTCCGACACTTCGACGCGGCCGTCTTCCAGGTGCACAACGTGCATTTGCAGCGTCTTGACCTGGAAATTCCGGTCATTACCGCAGTTCGGACAAGTCAATGTCACCGAGGGAACCTCCAAAAAGTCGATTCTATGGGATGGCCGTTCCGGCGCAAAGGGAATTATTTTCTGCTAAGTTTGTCGCACCATGACACTCACGGGCTCGTACGACATTCACAGCGAGGCGCGCGGTCCGCACTGGATCGCGTGGATCACGACGGCCGGCGGCGCCAAGCCCGAGCGCTCCGTCGTCGTCGTCGGCGCCACCCAGGCCGAGGCCGAAGCGGCCGCGCGGCGCTGGGCCGAGTCACAGCGCTAGCCCTCAGCCCTGCACGACGAAGCGCGCCTTTGCGCTGATCGGGAAGACCTCGCCCAGGCTCCCGCGGCCGGGCCGGAACACGCCGTCCTTCAGCACCGCGCCGAGGTACAGCCGGTCGCGCGCGCGCGTCAGCGCCACGTAAAGCAGCCGCTTCGTCTCCTCGCGCTCGCGGTTGGACGCGTCCTCGTCGGCGTCCGACTCGAAATCCCCAATCGACACCGACGGCGTGTCGTAGCCGTCCACGGTCACACGGATCGGGGCGCGCGGCCCGCCCGTCCCTCGATTCAGGTTGACCACGAACACGACTGGGAACTCGAGGCCCTTCGCCGCGTGCACGGTCATCAGGTTGACCGCGTCGAGCGCGTCGATGACCGCGTTCGACTCGTCGCCGACGGCGAGGTCGTCAAGGAATTCCGCGATCCGGGCGAGCGTCGCATAGCCGCGGTTCTCCGCCTTGCGGATGAGCGATCTGAGCTTCTTGAGGTTCTCCCGCGCCTGAGCGCGGCGCGGGCCGCGGATCTCGCAGGCGTACGCCGTCTGCCGGAAAACCGCGTCGAGCACCTCCGAGGGCGTCGCCCGATCGACGAGCGACAACCACCCCGGCAGCGCCGTCCGCACGCGCTCGAGCACCAGGCGATCCTCGTCGTCGAGCGCCGCCAGCGCGAGCGGAGCCGTGTCGTGCGTCAGCGCGTCGGCAAACGACGGCGCGAGCGCGACCAGGGCGCGGTCCGACAGCCTGACGAGGCGCGACCGCAGCAGCGCGGCCGCCCGCGGGTTCGAGACCGGCCGGGCTAAGAAACGCAGCAGCGCAATCGCGTCCTGGATCTCATCGGCTTCGAAGAAGCCGAGGCCTTTGTAGACGTACGTCGGGATGCCGCGCCGATCGATGGCTGCCTCGTACTCGCGATGGCTGTCGCGCGACCGGAACAGCACGGCGACGTCGCCGGGGCGGACCGCGCGCGCGACGCCGGTCTTCGGATCGCGCACCACAGCGCCCGACGAGAGCAGCGACTCGATCTCGGCGGCCACGCGGTCGGCGGCCGCCTCGACGGTGGGCGCGGCAAGAAACGTCACGACATTCCCATACGCGTCGTCGGTCGCGTCCGCCTTCAAGCTGACGTCGGCGTCGAGCGGAAAGCGATCGGACTCAGCGTACCGGAACGCATCACGTCGCTCGAGGTCGGTCGTCTGCGCAATCTCGGCGAAGAGATCGTTCACGAACGTCAACAGCTCGGGCACAGCCCGAAAGCTCGTCGAGATCGCCTGCCGCGGCTGACCGTCCGGACGCAGACCCGCGACGAACGCGCCGGCGTCGTCGAGCACGGCGACCTCGGCGTCGCGGAAGCCGTAAATCGACTGCTTCCGATCGCCGACGACGAAAATCGACGGCGCGAGCGCCCCTTCCAACGCGCCGAATCCCTCGCCCCAGCTCCGCACGAGCAGCGACACCAGCTCCCACTGCGCGCGGTTGGTGTCCTGGAATTCGTCCACGAGGACGTGCTGGTAGCGCGCCTCGAGTTTGAAGCGGCTCTGCGAGAACTCCTCCATCTGCTTGAGGAGCTCCACCGCCCGCTCGAGGACGCCGGCGAAGTCGAGCACCGAGTACGACTCCAGCGTCTTGTGATACTGCGCGAGGGACAGGCCGAACAGCCGCCACACGCCGCGCGACAGGATGACGTTGAGGTCGCGCCGGAACGCGCGCACCGCCTGCTCGACAGCCGGGCCAACGGCTTCGACGCCGTCGCGATGCCGCTTCCACGCGGCGTCCGACGCGCAATGCTCCTTCTTGAACTCCGACGACCCGAAGCCGCGCGCCTTTCTCGCAGTGCCGTCCTGCGTCAGAAAGTACCCGCGGACGCGATCGACGAGCATGCGGAACGCGGCCTGCCGCGCCGAGTGCGAGAAGTCGCGCGCCGGGTCCTCCACGAGCGCCCGCAGGTCGGCGGCGAGCATCGCGAATTGCGGATGGCCGACCGGGCCCTCGCGAAGAAGCGCCTCGACGCCCCCGGGCGCCGCCGAGAGCGCATCCGCGAGGCGCGCGGCCGCGCCGGCGCAGGCACGCTCCGGCGTCAGGTCGCGCGGTCCCGACTGCAGGAAGCGCCGGAGGACGTTGGCGGCCACCAGCCGCCGATCGAGCAGCGCGCCCAGCCCCTGGCGCAGCCGGCGCTCGCGCAGCTGGACGAAGACCATCGCGACGTCGGGATCGGTCTGCGCGAGGTGCCGGCCGATCCGCAGCGATCGATCGAGCGCTTCGCCGATGAGCCGTGGAATCTGCGTCTGGTCGGCGAGATCGAACCCCGGCTCGACGCCGGCCTCGAGCGGGAACTCGCGGATGAGCGACAGGCAGAAGGCGTCGATCGTCGAAATCGCGATGTCGCCGAGACGCTCGCGCAGCTCGCGCCATTTCGCTGCCGACATCTGCGATGCGCGGCTCGCTTCCTTGAGCCGCTCGATGATCCGCTGTCGCATCTCGGCCGCCGCTTTGCGCGTGAAGGTGATGGCGAGAATGCGATCGGGCTCGACGCCGGCGAGCAGCAGGTTGACGTAGCGCTCGACGAGCACGCGCGTCTTCCCCGTCCCGGCCGACGCCTCGAGGACGACGTTCTGCGTCGGATCGACGGCGATACGGCGCGCCTCGGCGTCAAACATCGCCCACGTAGTCCTTGCGGCACACGGCCGCGTAGCTGCAGAAGCCGCAGAGGAACACGTCCTCCGGCGTCGGCGGGAATTCGCCGCGCTCGATCCGATCGACGGCGTCAATCAGCCGCGCCTGCGCGTCCGCGAGCACCTGCGCGCGATCGGACCGCGGCGTGAACAGCGGCGTCACGCGCCGGGCGCCGCGGAACGCGATGTACGCGGCTTCGCCGAGAGGCGTCTTCAGGCGCTGCTCGGCGCAGAGGCCGTAGATCGGCAGCTGCAGCGCGCGCGACCGGCTCGGCGCCGACGACAGCTTGTAATCGACGAGCCGCATCGTGCCGTCGTCGAGCAGGTCGATGCGATCGGCGACGCCCTTGACGGCGATCCGCCGTACGCCGTCCGGCCCGGTGAATTCGAACTCGCCCTTGAGCCGGTACTCGAGCAGCCGCTCGCGCACCGGCGTGGGCCGCTCGGCCTCCATGCGGAACACGATGTCGCCCAGCCCCGCCGCGACGGGCGATCCCAGCAGACGCGTCCGCTCGAGCGCGGCCTCGGCCTCGGGCAGCGGCCGTACCTTCTCGTCCACGATTTCGGCGAACACACTGCGCGCCGCGTCGAGATTCTCAGGCGTAATTGCGCCGTAGCCTCGCGCCTGCCACGTCTTGAAGAAGCCCTCGAACACGGCATGGACGAACTGTCCCTGCGCCTTCGGATCCATGACCTCTTCGTCGTCTCGCTCTTCCTCGAGCTTCAGGACGTGCTGCGCGAAGTACTTGAACGGACAGGTGAGATAGGTCTCGATTGCGCTGACCGAAAGCGGCGCCGGCGCCTGCGGACCGGCCGCGCCGTGATAGCGCGCGTCGGCGGCGGCGGTGCGCGCCGTTCTCATCGCCGCCCACTCCGGCGCGTCGGTCTCGGGCGACTCGAGCTCGACGTGCGGCACCGGCGTCTCGAGGCGCGTCAACCCGAGTCCGGCCGCATCGTCGATCAGCGTGGAGGGCTCGACGAGCGCTTCTTCGTCGAGCGTGAACGTCGAGATCGCCACCTGACGGGACGCCGAGGTCACCAGGTCCAGAAATGCCGCGGTCGAGGCGCTGCGGCGGTCGCGCTCCGACGGCCAGCCGAGCGCGCTCAGCACGCTCGGTGCATAAAAGATGTTCCGCCGGGTCCGCTCCGGCCATTCGCCCTCGACGAGCCCCACCAGCGTCACGTCCTCGAAGCCGCCGAAGCGCGCCGCGCGGGCGTCGAGCAGGTGCACACCGCGTCCGTCGGCGGCCGGGGCCGGCATGAACGTCGCCTCCTCGATCCAGCGGCGGATCTCGGGGGCGAGATCGTCAATCGTCGCCTCGACGTCTCCGTGTGACGCGTACGCCGTGGCCAGCCGCTGCAGGAGACCCACGAGCGCGGCGCGTCCGCGGGCCGCGCGCTCGTCGCCCTCGTCGTTGGCCTGCGCGACGAAGAACGCGGACAGCAGGTTGAGCTGCCACGAGGCGGAGCCCTTCGCCACGAGCGGCAGCAGTTCTTCTGCGGCCGCGACAGCGGCGCCGACGGCGGGACTATCGAGGTCGAGCGCCCGGAGGGCCTCGATCTCGCCGAGGTAGTGCGCGCCGAGCATCGCCTCGTCGAGCGCGGCGATCTCGTCGCGCGACAGCGCTGCGCCGCATGTGAAATGCGGAGACGACAACAGCGCCACCGTCGCATCGCGTGAGAACTGGGACGACGCGAATTCGACGACGAGGTCGAGCGCCGCCGCGACGGGCTCGGCGGCGAGCGGTAACGCGTCGATCGTCTGATACGGGATCCGCGCGCCGCCGAACACCTCGCGCGCCAGATAAAGGTACGGTAGCGGACGCTCGAAGACGACCGCGATGCGATCGGGATCCAGGTCGCCGGCCTTCACGCGCCTGGCGACGGCGATCAGCTCCTCTTCTCGATCGCGGCTGACCGGCATGACGATCTCGCGCGGCGGCGGCTCCTCCTGCAGTCCGAGCGTTCCTGCGTCCACTTCGTCGATGCCGGGGAGCCAGTCGTGAATCCGCTGATGCAGCCCGGATCGCAGCACGCGCTCGGTCGCAACGACGTCGATACGCTCGAGGCCGGGGATCCGCGTCAGCAGGTCGAAGTCGGCGGCCGCGAGGCCGTCGGGATCCGCAATCCAGTCGCCGACGGCGACCACGACGTCGGTCAACGGCGCGGCGAACGCCGCAGCCAGAAGGTGCGCGCGCAGCGCGTGCTCGTCAACCGCGTCCGTCGCCGCCAGCCGCTCCTCGTACTCGCGGAACGACGCGGCTAGAAACCGCGTCTGCTCGAGCAGCTTGATCGCGCCGCGATCGTCGTCGCCTTCCAGGCGCTCGGCAATCAGCGCCTCGAAACGGTTGACGCTCTGCCCCTGCCGCCGAAGCTGGTCGTAGAACCGCAGCATCTCGGCGACCAGGCCCGGGCGAACGTCGAACGGCGGTGCGTGTCCCGACGCGATGGCCTCGTGCGCGGACGACCGCAGCAGCACTTCGCGCTCGACGGGCGCCAGCACGCGGCGCGGCGCCTCGAGGCGCGCGTTGAGGCGGTCGTACAACTCGTCGCGCGTGACATGCTCCACCTGCGAGGCCGCCGGGAGGTGGCGCGCGGCGCCCCGCGTCGGGACGACGACGGCGGTGGAGCGGAACAGATCGCGTGGGGCGTCGGACGAGAGCAGCGAGACAGCGCGCCGGAAGACTCGCAGATCGGGGACGCGGACCAGGCGCGTCCGTCGGGGTGTAATCACTTGAGTTGCGGCCGCCGGAGCAGCGTCTGGATGTCGGTCCTTGCTTTCGCGCCGAGCATCAGCGCGCCCGCGGCAGCCGACGACGCGTCCCACGCGCGCTGCAGGTTGGCCGCCAGCGTCGCTTCGCGCCGGATCGCGGCCGCATTCTGCGCGAGCGTCACCGCGCTCAGGAAGAGCGCGTGCGCCTGCACCAGTTCGTCCGGCGGGTGAATCGCGGCGAGCGCCTGCTCGACGCGCGCGACCGTCTGCTGGAGGATCTGCAGCGTGGCCGGCGGCGTGCCGGCCAGCGTCTTGATGTCTTCGAGCGCCGGCTTCAGCGCCGCGAACTGCAGCATCGGAGCGCGCATCGCGATTCGGTAACGCGCGAGCACCGGCTGGCGCAGCGCCCAGCGATCGCGCGCGAGCTGCAGCCGCCGCGCGGCGTCGAGCTTCCGATCGATGTCGGCGAGCAGCGAGCTCACCACGGTCGGACGCGCGTGGCCGAGCAGCGCGTCGTTGGCCTGCACGCGCGCGACGAGCCGCTCGAGCGCGTGCACGTCGCCGGCGCGCGCGTCCGCGTCCGCGAGGCGCAGCATCCGGCGCGCGAGCAGCTGATAGCCGCGGTCCGTCCTGACCTCGGCGGCAATCGTCTGCGTCACGCTGGCCGTGGTCGATGTGACCCACTCCGTCGGAATCGTCGCGTCGGCTTTGCCGCGATCGAGCTCCGCCAGCGCGGCCTTGTACAGGTCGATCCGATCGACCGACGACTCGGACAGCCGCGCCGCGAGCAGCACCTGCTCGATCGACTCCCGCAGCGTCGGCGCCGGCAACAGCGGCTCGAGCGGCGGCGGCTGTGACGAAAACGCCACCAGGTTGAACGCGAATCGTCCGTCCCCGGCCGGCGCGCTCGCGGTCGGTTGCGGCGTCTGCGCGTCCGTCTGCAGCCCCGCAATCGCCGCGTCGAGCATCGTCACGAGCTGACGGACGTCGTTCTCGCGGTAGTTGAAGTGTTCGGATGGCCAGCCGGCGAGCGTGCGCCGCGCCCGCTGCGCGAGCGCGACGCGGCGAACCGGGTCGCTCGTCTGCTCGATCTGGTCAATCGTCTGCGCGACGTCGTTCGACAACGCGGTGTAGTCGTTTTCGGCCTGGGTCTGGATGTAGTGGCCGGAACGCGCCGACTGCGCGTAGCGCTCCGTGCGCACCCAGTCAACGCGCTCGGCGTCGAGCGTCGTCAGGTGCAGCGGCGGCGGCGTGCCGGTGCCGACCGGCATCGAGAAGACGACGCGATCGCCGACGCGAGCCACTTCGCCGTAGCTGACGAGCGATCCGCCGTCTTTGAGAAAGACGCGGAACAGCGTCGCGTCGTCGGCCTGCGCCGCGAACACCGCCGGCGCGCGAATCAGCAGGCCTGACAACATCAGGACGCCCACCAACGTCCTCGATTTCATGAAGGTTTCAGCCTAGTGCGCGGGTTCCACAGCGTCAAGTGTGGAAAACCTGTGGATGAACGGTGCATAAGCTGTGGATGTACGGACACTCGAAAATATTTTCGGAGTACCGCCGAACAAAGCGCGGCGATCGCGCGTGTGGACGCGTTTTCGTACGTCGCTTCGCTTGATTCGGGGCCTGCGGTCAGTAGAATCGACCGCGCTCCCCAACCGCTCCATGCTGCATCGCTTCGAGGAATCCATCGGCGGCCGCTCGTACGTGATCGAGGTCAAGGCCGTGGCGCGCGACCGATGGCGCGCCTACATCGTCCGCATTCCGGGCGTCCCGACCGCGTTGATGCCGTTCTACGGACCCACGCCCGACGCGGCCGCGCGCGAGCTCAGCAACTGGCTCATCCGCGCGCACGAAAGAGTTTCAAAACCCGGCGGTTCTGCTTAGAATTCCTGAAACTGGTGAGACGAACGCTCTTCGCGGCGGCAGCTCTGCTGCTCGCGTCGGCCGTGCTGCGCGGCCAGTCGCGCGACTTCGACCGTCAGCTCAGGCAGCAGGCGCTGACCGACAGCACGTGGCGCGCGGCCAGCGACGGCTACATGCGGATGGAGAAGATCACCTACCGCAGCGCGGCCGGCGATCTCGACGTGCCCGCGTTTGTCTTCCGCCCGTTCGGCGCCGCCGCGCCCGCGAGCGAAGCGGCGCTCGTGTGGGTGCACGAGGACATCCGCGGGCACCTGTACGAACACTACATTCCGTACATCCGGGACGCCGTGGCCCGCGGCTACGTCGTCATCGCGCCGGAATATCGCGGAAGCATCGGCTACGGCGAGCGGTACTACGACGCGATCGACTACGGCGGCGCCGAAGTGGACGACGTGGTCGGCGCGGTGGACGTGCTGCGGACGCGCTATCCCGAAGTGGACTGCCATCGGGTCGGCATCGTCGGCTGGAGCCACGGCGGCATGATCACGCTGCTGGCGATCTTCCGGAACCCGCTGCTGTTCCGCGCCGCGGCGGCCATGGTGCCGGTCTCGAACCTGATCGAGCGGGTGGAGCGGAAAGGGATCGAGAAGCAGCTCTCCCTCATCGATCCGGCGCATCGCGTGTTCGGCGACTCGCCGGAGTCGGAGCCCGACACCGACGTGTACAAAGATCGATCGCCGCTCTTTCAGGTGGAGAAGCTGCGGATCCCGCTCCTGGTGCACGTCGCGCGCAACGATCGCGACGTGGACATCGAGGAGGATCTGCCGCTCGTGGAGGCGCTCCGCAGGCTCAAGCCGCGCCTCGCGGAGACGAAGATCTACGACCATCCGATTGGCGGCCACACGTTCGACCGCCGCGTCAGCCATCTCACCTGGGAGCCGGAGAACAACCCGGATCAAGTTGACTCGTGGACGCGCATCTGGCGCTTTTTCGAGCGGACGCTCGACCCGGCGCCGTCCTCGGCGGCGGCGACCATCTCCGCCGACGCCCGTTCCCGCTCGCGCGCAACCCGCGACCTGCAGCAGTAGTCCCGAGAGCGAGTCATGACCGCCACGGTCGAGCGTGACGCCGCCGCGACCTGGTACGGCGAGCTCGGCGTCGCCTTCCGGCGCGCGTCACCCGCGAAACGCGCCGGCGTCGTGGCGCTGGCCGTCATGGCGGGGCTGAACATCGCCGCCGGCGTCGTGCTTGGCTTCACCCACGGTTTGCGTGCGCAGGATCTGATCACCGTCTGGAACTGGTGCCGCAGCTGGCTGCTCTACGGCCACCCGCTCTATTCACTGCCGCTCGCCGACGTTGACTACCCGCCGAACGCGATCGTCGTGTTCTCGCCGATCGCGCTCCTCGACGCCCGCTGGCTGCTGCCCGTGTGGACGGCGTCAAGCCTCGCGCTGACGTTCGCGCTGCCGCTCGCGATCGCGCGCGCGACCAATCCCGCAGCCACGCTGCAGCGCACGACGATCGCCGTCCTGTGTTTTTTCTGCTGGGCGTGCGTGCGCAACCTGCTGCAGTTCAGTCTGCCGTCGCTCACGCTCGCGTTTCTGGCGGTGCTGCTGGCCGACACGAGGCCGACCCGCGGCGGCGTGGCGCTCGGTGCGGCGCTGGCGAAGCCGCACGTCGCCGGCCCGCTCGCGCTCGGCCTGCTGATCGCCGGACGCGTTCGCGCGGTCGCCACGGCCGCGGCGGTCGTCATCGGCAGCGTGTTCGTCTATTCATGGCGGCAGGGCAGTCGCGCCTGGACCGTGACGCTCGACTACTTTCACGTCTTGCAGCGAATGTACGGCGGGGCGAGCGGATTCGTCGGCCGTACTGGCGTGCGGCCGTGGATCGCGCAGCTCGTCGGCGTGCGCTGGGTCGATTCCGTATGGATTGCGATCGTCGTCGTCCTCGGCGCGATTCCCTGCGTGCTGCTGTTCCTCGATCGCCGATCGATTTGTCCGGCACGCGCCGCCGCCGTCCGCGCGTTGTTGTGTCTCTGGGCGCTGCTCAGCGTCTTCCAGGTCAAACACAACTTCATCCTGTTTCTACCGGCGTTCATCTTGTTGGTGCTGACCGAGCATCCGCCGACGCGCCGCGAGCGCGACGCCGCCGCGGCGATTCTCAGCGTCGCGATGACCCTCGACCTGCCGATTCGGCTGACGCCGTATCTGACGTCGGACCTGGCGCTCGGCATGGTCTCGAATTCCGACCGCGTCCTGGCCGTCTCGCTGTATGCCTACGTGATTTCGCTGTGGGTACGTCTTGGCGCGAAGGACGGCTTGGCGTCCGGAGTTCGCGCGAAGGGCGAGCGAAGGATGGTGGACCAGACGGGAGTCGAACCCGTGACCTCATGAATGCCATTCATGCGCGCTCCCAACTGCGCTACTGGCCCACTTTGGGATGAACGACCTTCCATCTTAGCATGCGTTGCGTCGCCGCGAGCCGGATCTGTCCTCTCCCGATGACGCTTTGACGTCGTGCGAGCTCCCGTAACACGCGTGCATGGTCCCGATTGACGCCTGCAGGATTCCGACTGACGCGGGCAGGGTTCCGATTGACGCGCGCAGGGCCTCGATTGACCTCTCGCAGGTCACGTTATGCACTGATCCGATGGCCCGTGACCCCGTGCGAGCTGCGCTCTGCCGCGATCAGGATACGCTTCGTCGTCTGCATCGCCTGTGTGCGCGGCCGCACCGCATGCTCGTCCGCCCGCGGCGCTCTCTGTTACCTGCGCAGAAGACGCGCGTAGTCGTCCGGCGTGTCGGCGTCCGCAAACGCCCCGTCGTCGTCCACCGGCACGTCGCCAGCGGCGGATACGTGCGCCCGGATGACTGGCTTCGCCCCGATCGCGGGGTCCGCATGGCGGATTGCGTCGAACAGCGATCGGTCGATGAGCACCGGATGACCGTGCTGCACGCCGCGCACCGGGCGAACGATCGGCGCACTCGTCTGCCGGTACCGCTCGACGACGGCGCGCACGGTGGCGGCGCTGAGTAGCGGAACGTCCACGAGCGTCACGAGCGCCGCATTCACACCCGGACGATCGACAACGCGCAGGCCGGCGACGAGAGATGACAGCTGGCCCTGCTCGTACTCAGGGTTCTCCACGAAGCGCGCCGTCACGCCAGCGTCGATCGTCGCGCGGACAATCGCCTCCGCCTCATGTCCGACGACGACGACGACATCGTCTACGGCCGCGTCGGCAAAGGTCCGGAGGATGCGCGTGAGAAACGTGTCGCCGCCCGTCAACGGCAGCGTGGCCTTCGCGCGTCCCATCCGGCGCGACGCACCGGCGGCGAGCACGATCGCGGGAATCACCGGGGAATCGTATAGAATTCCAACGTCATGAGTGAAATCGGTCTGCACATCCGGTGTCAGCGCTGCGGAACGCAGATGGAACTGCGCGACCCGATCTCCGCCGACGCCTGGAAGCCGGATCAGTTCTGGGTGTGTCCGAACTGCGGACGGCACTTCTGGTCCACATATCCTCCACCCGCTAGAGAAAAGATCAAGGACGCCCCTGCTGCCGCCGCGCCCGCTGCGACTGCCCCCGCCGCCAAGTCATAGCCACCGTCGGCGCACCCGCCCATCTGTATTGACATTCCTCAGGCGTACTGCCTAGACTGGCGCACTTTCCAGCCCACAGCTGGGCTGGTCGTCGGACGGAGGGCTTTCGGGTATGCCAACCGGGACAATTGCCAGACTGCTGATCGACAAAGGGTTCGGGTTCATTCGCGATGAAGGCGGCATCGAGCACTTCTTTCATCGCAGCGCCGTGCGTGGTGCTGTGTTCGAGCTGCTGCGCGAAGGCCAGCGCGTCGAATTCACGCCGGAAGAATCTCAGAAGGGACCGCGCGCCGGAGACGTCCGCCTGATCGAAGGCTGACAGCGGTTCTGCGCTTACCCGGGAGCTGACTTTTGTCAGCTCTCGGCTCTCTGCACGACCTCCAGCACTCGCTCCAGATCGCTCAAGTCCTCGAACACCACGTCCGCGCCCGACGCGCGGAGTTCGTCCACCGTGTGACCGCCGGTCGCGACGGCGATCGATCGCGCGCCGCCGAACTGCGCGACGCCGACGTCGAGCGGCGTGTCCCCAATGACGACCGCGTTTGACGGATGGGCCGACAGGCCGCTGCACGCCTCGACCTGCGACAGCGCGTCGGCGAGCAGGTGGTTCCGCTCGTGGACGACGTCGCCGAACGCGCCGCAGGCGAAATAGCGCCACAGATCGAAGTGCTCGAGCTTGAGCCGCGCGCCTTCGGCGAAATTTCCCGTGAGCAGCGCGAGAAAGATCTCCGCTCGCGGGGCGAGCGCGTCGAGCAGCTCGCGGACGCCCGGCATCACGCCCTTGCGCGGGCCGGGCCGGTGCAGTTCGTCGGCGAGGTACTCGAGGTAGAGCGGCTTGAAGCGCGACAGGTCGCCCGCGGCTACGCCGTGCGCGGCCGCAGCACGCGCGAGAATCCACGCGTCCGTGCGGCCGTTGAACGGGATGCCGTTGAAGGCCTCCCGGACGCCGTACAGATCTTCGAACGCCCGAGCCATCGCGCGGCCGCCTGCACCTCCCGTGAGCACAAGCGTACCGTCGATGTCGAACAGGAGAATGGTTTTCAGACCGGGCTAACCCTCGCCGCGCACGTTGCCCGCGCGCGGCCCTTTCGGCGACGGTTCCTCGTCGAAGCTGACGCGCTGGCCTTCGTTGAGCTGATCAAAGCTGCCCTGCACCGAGCTGCGGTGGAAGAACCACTCCTGTCCGCCGTCATCCCGGATGAAGCCGAACCCTCTGTCGCGGACGAGTCGTTTGATTGTACCGGACGGCATTTCCAGGTCTCCCTTCGGCTACTGCACTACGTTCACCGTGATCGTCGAGCAGAGACCCTTCACCGTGTTGTGCAGGTCGTCGCCGAGCTGCAGCGAGAGCCGATGTTTGCCTGGCGTGAGCTGCATGTCGATCTCCGAGTCGCCTTTGCCGAAATGAATCCACGACGGCGTGCCCTTGACGATCGTCTCCCCTGGCTTCAGGCATCCGGTGTCCACGCCGACGTGATAGTGGCCGACGCCCGGACGGGCCGTCGTCACCGTGCCCTCGGGCACCGCGGCGATCGTGTAGTTCTCGATCCCGAACTTCAGGTGCACCGGGCTCTTCACCGTCGCGCCGTTCTTCGGCTGGACGAAAAAGATGCGGGGCTTGCCGGCAGCCGCGACGCCCGTGGGGATCGTGACGCTGTACATCGCGATCGCCGTGAGCATTCCCAATGCCAGGTGGCGGACAACTCTCATGTTGAGTCTCCTCTGTTAGAGATGCACATTCTGGTCCGTGTGGAACTCCGCTGGCAACTTAGGCGCGTCGAAAGCGCGCAAGCCAGCCGTCCGTCGTCAGTCGTCCCGACGCCGGTTGGAGCGTGAGGACGCGGCGGGCCGAGGCGTTCGCGAATTCACGGTCGGCGGTCAGTGTCACGCCGGCAATCTTCCGGCTGGACAGTGTGTTTCGGCTGAGCCGTGCCAGGCCGGCGACCTCGTCCCGTGCGACATCGGCTGTCGGATGTTCGAAGACGACAATCGCGGGATCGAGGGCCAGCGCTCGAGCCAGGCGGAGCGCGATGACGGCGGCAGGCGAGAGCTCAGCAACGGGACGGTCGAGGACGTCGGCTGGCAAACCGACTTCCCTCGCGAGGGCAATCGCGCGCTCGCGGACGTCCGGCGGTGGCGGATCGAGTGCCAACGTGAACGGCATCGCCAGGTTCTGGACGACGGTGAGCGCGTCGAGCAGCACCGCGCGCCGGCTGACGATCCCGAACCGATCCACGACGGCGAGCCAGTCGGCGCTGTCCGCGATCTCGCTCGTCGCGCGCCCGAACAGGCGGACGCTGCCGCGGTCGGGCAGCGACGCGCCGGTGACGAGGTTCACGAAGAGTTCGGCCGTCATCTGGTCGAAGCCGAGCAGCGCCACCTGTTCACCGGGGGCGACGCTCAGGTCGGCGACGCGGAGAGGCCGGAGGCTCTGATAGTCCTTCGAGACGTCTTTCAGCTCGAGAACCGGATCGGTCACGACTCGATCTTGGCGTTGACTTCGTCCACCACGCGCGCCGACGCCGACAGCGCGTCCACTTCGATCTTGGCCGCGGCCAGATTGCAGGCGATGGCGCCGTACGCGATCATCCCGTGCACGACCGGCGGCAGCACGCCCGTGTCCACGCTCGCGCCGAGCAGCGCCGTGATCATCGTCGCGGCCATCGCCAGCGTGCCGATCGAGAACACGGGCTTCCGTGCGGCGGCGATGCGACGGTAGTAGTCGCCGGTCACGTTGTGCTCGGCCATCGCGTCCTTGACCGCTTTGCCCTTGCCGATCAGGTAGAACATCATCATCGAATGCGCGAGCAAGACGATGAGCGTCGAGAAGATGCCGAATGAAATGTGCCTCGCGATGTCCGTGCCGCGAAGGCCGAGCACGACGGCCGAGATCAGCCCGAGAAGGCCGAGGCCGACGGCCGAGAGCAGCGCCTGAGCCATGATGGCTCTCGATCATATGTCAGCTTCGCCGTTCGTCGCGTCGTGGGTGGCCGCGCTGGCCCAACCGGCGCCGCGCGGGCGCAAGGCGTTCGACGTGGCGATGGGACGCGGACGCCACGCGCACCTGCTCGCGCGCGCCGGGTTCGAGACGTTCGGCGTCGATCGCCGTGAAGACGCCGTGCGTGACGCCGTGCGGGCGGCGGCGCGCGAGGGACTGACGCTGCGCGCCTGGTGCGCCGACCTCACGCGGTCGAGCCTGCCGTCCAGCCTCTTCGATCTCGTCGTCGTCACGCGATATCTGCAGCGCGACCTGTTCGACGCGATCAAAGCGTCGGTGCGGGAGGGCGGATGCGTGATCTACGAGACCTTCACCGTCGCGCAGCGCCGGCACGGCACGGGGCCCACCTCGCCCGACCATCTGCTGCAGCCCGGCGAACTGCGTCGGGCGTTCGCGCTGCCGTGGGACGTGCGGTTCTACGAGGAAGTGGACGCGCCCGAGGCGGTCGCGCGCCTCGTCGCCCAGCGGCCCTTCAACGCCTGAAAGCGATCGGGCGGCAGCGACGTGCTGCCGGGACCACCGACGTCGTGCGACGGATCGCCGTGGAAGTCCGACCCGCCGGACACCGCGAGGCCGTGGCGTTCGGCGTACGACAGATACCGCGTCGTGTCCTCGGGCGTGTGCTTGCTGTGATGGGCCTCGATTGCGTCCACGCCGGCGGCGGCGAAGGACGCGATCAGATCGTCGCGGCCGAGCAGGCCGGGGTGCGCGAGCGACGCGATGCCGCCAGCCACATGGATCTGCCTGAAGACCTCGGCCGGCAGCGGGCCGACGCGCGAGACGTACGCCGGCTGGCCGCGCTTCAGGTAGCGGTCGAACGCCTCACGCGTCGTGCCGACCACGCCGGCAGCGACCAGCGCGCGCGCAATCCACGGCCGCCCCGCCGCCTTCGCGTGATCCTCGCGCGCGGGCTTCAGGATGGCCTCGGCGTCGAGCGCGATGCCGATCGCCGCGAGCCGCGCGACCATCCGGCGTACGCGATCGAGCCGCAGCGCGCGCTGCTCGTCGAGAAAGACGCCGAGCTGCGGCGAGTGCGGGTCGAGAAAATAGCCGAGCACGTGGACGTCCTCGCCGTCGACGACGGCGGTGATCTCGAGGCCCGGGATGAACTCGATGCCGGCCTGCGCACACGCCGCCGCGGCGGCGTCCGCCGACGCCGTCGTGTCGTGGTCGGTGACGCTCAGCACGGTGACGCCCGCGGCGGCGGCCGTCGCCACGAGCTCCGCGGGCGCGAGACGCCCGTCGGACGCCGTCGTGTGCAGGTGGAGATCGATCACCGGCGCGGCTTGGCCTTTTTCGCCGAGCGCTCGCGGAGGGCGCGGTACTCGTTCACCAGCAGGTCGAGGTGCACGCGCTCCTCGTCGGCGAACTCGAGGAAGATGCGCTTGCCTTCGGAGTCGTCGAAGCGCTCGCCGTACTTCTTGAAGAAGTTGTGCGAGCCGCGCTCGCACCGGATGCCGATGAGCAGCGCGTCCAGATCGTTGACGCCCGGGCCGAGCTCTTCGGCGCCGGCGGCGAAGATGCCGTTGGCCGCGCCCTTGAAGAAGAGGAACGTCGGCCGCGACTCGAGCAGCGGATCGGTTGCCAGCAGCTCCGCGTACCGCTTCTCGAGGGTCGAGAGGTGTTCTTTTTCCTCTTCGGCGAGCTTCTGGAAGACCGACCGGCCGCGCGCGTCGCGCGTGAAGGTGGCGGCGCGCGTGTAGAACGCGAAGCCGCTGCGCTCGGTCGCGATGGCGATCCGCAGCGCGTCGCGCGCGAACACGCGCTCGGTGGTCGATCCGTCGAGCTTCGACAGCCCCGGCGCGCTCACGCCGGTCCGGCACTCTTCGCAGATGCCGAGGATCTGCACCACCGCCTGCGTCGCCGTGAAGTTGCGCGCCGCCGCGATCTCGTCCATGAGCGACTCGACGTCCGAGCTGAGGAACTCCGACGAGCGGTGACACTGCTGGCAGATCAGGTGGAAGTGCCGGGGGTGGCGGTAGGTCGGCTCGAAGCGCGACCGGCCTTCGCCGAAGTCCACCTTGCGCGCGAGCCCCTGATCGACCATCCACTGCAGCGTGCGATAGACGGTCGCGCGCCCGATGCCGGGGTGTGTGACGCGGACGAGGCCGAACAGATCGTCGGCCGTCAGATGCCCTTCCTGCTCGAGGAAGGCCTGCAGAATCTGCTCCCGTTTGCTGGATCGCTTGGTGCCTGCCGGCCGCAGGCGTGAGAGGTCGGGGAGGGATCGGGACATCTGGTGATGGGGTGACGTGGTGATCAAATCACCAAATCACCCGATCACTCAATGAACAAATTTCCCTACTCGACCGAGAACGACGACCCGCACCCGCAGGTGGACGTCGCGTTCGGGTTCTTGATGGTGAAGCCGCCGCCGGTGACGGTGTCGACGAAGTCGACCTCGGCGCCCTTGAGATAGCGGATGCTGATCGGATCGACGAACAGCTTCACGCCGTGCGACTCGAACACCTGGTCGCCCGCGCCCTGTCCGTTCTCTTCGATCATCAACCCGTACTGGAAGCCCGAGCAGCCGCCGCCCTGCACGAACACGCGCAGCCCGCTACCGGCCTTGTTTTCCTCGACCAGCAGCTCGCTGATCTTCGACGCCGCCGTTTCAGATACGTTGATCATGATCCGAATTTCTCCTCAGGAATCCTTCCCATTATACCAGCAAGGGGTTTCTGAGCTAACCTGCTGTGCCCACACGATATGCCGCTCGTCACCGTCTCCCGGCCCTCCCCCGAAGAGCTTCAGCAGGTGTCCACCGCGCGCTGGGACGCGCTGCGCGCCGCCCGGCCGGATCTGACGCCGGCGGTCGATCTGCAGCAGCAGCTGCTCGAAATCGTCATCTCGACCGCGCAGGCCATCGACGGCAAGCTGCCGCGCCTGTCGCTCCCTCGGAAGTACCTCGAAGCCAAGCTCGCCCGCGGCGTGCCGATCCTCAGCGGCGAGCCGATTCCGCTGCCGGTCCCGCTGCTCTCCACCGCGCTGCTGACGCTCTGCAACGTGCTGGCCGCCGGCGGCGCCGGCGACGCCGCCGTCCACATCCGGCAGTCCCTCGAACAACGTGAGATCGACGCCGGGGCGCTCCTGACGGCGTCGCTGTCGCGCAATCAGGAAGCGATTCGCGTCGGCGCGACGCACCGCGGCCTCGCGCCCGATCTCGTGTGGCTGCTCGCGGAGCTCGCGACGAGCCCCGTCGCGCATGCGCTGCAGCTCGCGCTGCTGCCGTCCGGAACCGCCTGGAACCACGGCTACTGTCCGACGTGCGGATCGTGGCCCGCGCTGGCGGAAGTGGTGGACGGCCATCACGTCCTCCGCTGCTCGTTCTGCGCGGCGGCGTGGGAGATGACGGAGTACTGCTGCATCTACTGCGGCGAGAGCGGTGAACCGTTCGTCACGGCGGCGCCCGATCAGGAGCGGGTGAACCGTCGCCTCGAGGTCTGCGCGAGCTGCCAGGGCTATCTCAAGGCGCTCGACGTCCCCGCGCTGTCACCCTTTCCACTCCTCGCCATCTACGACATGGAGACGATGGATCTCGATCTGGCGGCGATGGAGCATGGGTACTCGCGGCCGCCGCTGAAGGAGTTTGCGCGGCGATAGAGTGGGCGGCGCCCGCGTTGGTGTAGGATGTCCTCAGGTCGTTCAACCGGAGCAATCGCATGAATGTCCGTCACCTCGTGCCGTCCGTGAGCCGCCGGCTCCTGGCCGTGGGATCCCTCATGTTGGCGGCCGGCCTGCAGCAGCCGATTCACGCGTCAGGCGTGGACTTCTCGAAGTTCAGGCGCATCGAGCCGCAGTACATCGCGGCGCTCGGAGACCCCAAGGCCACCTCCGGCAGCGGCGCGCAATCGTGGGGCTTCTGGAACCAAGACCCAGGCCCGCGCGGTTGCAAGCTGGATCGCTACGATCAACTGAAGGCGTCCGGCGGCGTCGCGCCGGCGAAGTGGAAATTCGACGCGAAGGACTGGTGGCTGGAGGAACACGGCTTGATCATGGAGAAGCCGTCCTTTCCGCTGCCTCCAGGACAGTACGTCGTCACGGGCGACCGCGAAGTGACGACCGTCCTGACCATTCATCCCAAGGACAAGGACGGCAACGAGCGGTGGGAACTCGCCGACGGCGCGACGCTCTACGACGTCACCCATCTTGGATGCCGCTCCGCACGCTACACGCCGGCGACGACTGACAACTCGTGCTCGCCCGCCAACGCGCCGACCACGGGTTTTCCGGTGAATCCAGGGGCGGCCATGCCCGTCGTGAAGGGCTGCCACAAGCAGGACTACGCGGTGCTCATCGTCGTGGGGCTGCCCGCCACTCACTGAGTGCCGGGCGGCGCGGTGACGGCCTACACTCCAATCGCCTCGAGATGCGCACCTGACTCCTGCTCGATGTCTTTGTGCAGGCTGTTCCCGTGCGCGTCCATGGTCACGATCGCGGGGAAGTCTTTTACCGTGAGGTGCCACATCGCTTCCGGCGTCCCGAAGTCGAGCAGCGACACGCCGTCGACCTTCTGAATCGCGCGCGCGTAGAACTGCGCCGCGCCGCCGATCGCGTTGAGATAGACGGCGCCGTGTTCCTTGAGCGCCGCGAGCGTCTTCGCGCCCATGCCGCCCTTGCCGATCACGGCGCGCACGCCGTAGCGCTTGACGATCTCGCCCTGATACGGTTCCTCGCGGATGCTCGTCGTCGGCCCGGCGGCGGTGACGCGCCAGCTCTCGCCTTCCTTCACGACCACCGGTCCGCAGTGATAGAGGACCGAGCCGTTCAGATCCACCGGCGGCGGGTTCTTCATCAGATATGAGTGCACGGCGTCACGGCCGGTGAACATACGTCCGGACACCATGACGACGTCGCCGACTTTGAGCGCGCGGACGTCGTGCTCCGTGAGGGGCGCGTTGAGCGCGATCTCGCGTCCCGTGCGCGTGAAGCCGGCCTGATCGAGCATCGGAATGATCGGGTGCGAGGGATCGCGATAGAGCCACTTCGTGATCGCGCCCGTGGACGCGTCGAGCACGACGCCGAGGCGGCGGAAGGCCCAGCAGTCGTAGGCGACCGACACGAAGAAGCTCGCGGGCAGCCGGTTGAGCGCCCCGATCTTGCAGCCGATCAGCGTCACCTTGCCGCCGAAGCCCATCGGGCCGATTTCGAGGTCGTTCACCTGCGCCATGATCGACGCCTCGAGCTCGGCGAGCCGCGGATCCGGGTTCACGTCGTCGAGCGTGCGGAAGAGCTGCTCCTTCGCGTGCGTGTAGCCGGACGTGCGGTCGCCGCCGACGCAGACGCCGACGGCGCCGGGACTGCAGCCCTTGCCCTGCGCGTTCCACACGGCGTGCAGAATGCACTTCTTCACGCCCTCGAGCGTGCGATCGGCGCGGCCGAGGTGCGGCAGCTCGACGGGCAGCGCGTACTGCGCGTTCGTGTTCTCGCAGCCGCCGCCCTTGAGGATCAACTTGATCTCGACGTCGGGCCGCTCCCACTGATCGAAGTGAATGATCGGCGTCCCCGGCCCGAGGTTGTCGCCGGAGTTCTTGCCCGTAATCGAATCCACGGAGTTCGGCCGCAGCTTCCCGCGTGAGGTCGCTTCCTTGACGGCGTCGCGAATCTGCTGGCGCATCCAGATCTGATTGGCGCCGACCGGCACGTGCACCTCGAAGGTCGGCATGCCCGTGTCCTGGCAGATCGCGCCTTCACTGTCGGCGGCGAGGTCGATGTTCTGGGCGATGATCGTCAGCGCCTGCGACGCACGCGTCCGTTCAGGTTCGTTGACGAGCGAGTGTTTCATCGCGGCGCGGACGTCCGGCGGCAGGTCGGTCGAGGTCTTGACGATCAGCTGCAGCACGCTCTCGAAAAAATTTGGAAGCATAACCACAGAAGTATACTGAACTGTGCGTACCGAGCGCGATCCTCTCGGCGAAGTGCTGGTGCCGAACGACGCCTACTGGGGCGGGCAGACGCAGCGCGCAATCGACAACTTCCCCGTCAGCGGACTGCGTGCGCCGTCCGATCTCGTCACAGCCACGATCCTCGTCAAAAAGGCCGCCGCCGAAGCGAACGTGTCGCTCGGGCGCCTGAAACCCGACGTCGCCGCGGCGATCGTCCAGGCCGCCGACGAGGTCCTCGAGGGCCGGCTGCGCGATCAGTTCGTCGTTGACGTGTACCAGGCGGGCGCCGGCACGTCGCACAACATGAACGCGAACGAAGTGCTCGCGAACCGCGCCGCCGAAATTCTCGGCGAGCCGCGCGGCGTCTACAGCCGCGTGCACCCGAACGATCACGTCAACGAAGGCCAATCGACGAACGACGTCTTCCCGACGGCGACGCGGCTCGCGCTGCTGCTCGGCGCCGCGCCGCTCGTCGCCGCGGCGCGCGCGCTCGCAGAGAGCTTTTCGCGCAAGGCCGACGAGTTCGCGGACGTCC
>CAZOIK010000097.1:0-16486 GCA_964579765.1 uncultured Bifidobacteriaceae bacterium | reverse complement strand
GCCGCCGATGTCGTGGAACAGCTCCTGCGTGACGCTCAGATCCAGCCGGCTGACCATGGGATAGAAGAGCGCGTTCCGCTCGGCGTATTGGCCGCGGTGCGAGCTCAGATAGGGATCCTGCTCGATGTAGGCTTCGAACGCCGCCGCCTGATCCGCCGCAGTGAACGTGTTTCCGCCAGTCGTCAGCGGTTTGAAGTTCATCTCTGACATGTCGCGCGGGATGTAGATCAGGTCGTTCGCGGTGCCGGCGTCGCCGTTCGCGTCGCCGGAGAAGATGTAGCTCGCGTTGCCGTTCGTGTGCGCGTCGAAAAACGCGCCGATCGTCGTCGCGCCGAATCCGAAGTACTGGTGCGTGTACGAGGGAGCCAGATACACACGGTGCCCTGGCGAGAACTGCGAATAGCCGAGCACGGGGTTGTTCGGATCCATGGCGATCGGATTCGAGGTCCACGATGTCGATGCGATGGAGCCGGGGTCGATCGTGTTCATCGACCGGCTGTAGCTGTAGCCGCCGCTGAAGGCGAAGCCGTGGCTCATCGGCTTCGACACGCTCGCCGCCGCCGTCCACGAGCGGCCGAGGCTCTCGTTGGTGAGGACGATGTTCTCGACGACCTGATTGCCTGGTAGGTTGTTGATGCGATTCGACGTCCAGCGCGGCCGGTTGTCGGGTCCGACGGCGGCGGTCTGCGCGGCTGGCAGGTTGGCGTTGATGTACGCCATGCCGTTCACGTCCCGGCTGTAGATGAACTCGCCGGTACCGACAAATCCCCAGCCCAGCCGGCGGTCCACGGCGACGTTCGTCCGCCACAGCTGCGGAAACTTGAAATCGGGATCCGTGACGTTCACGTCGGCGCTGCTGGGCGGCAGGCCCGTCGCCGCCGGCTTGTAGGCGTCAGGGTTCGGGTTGAACGGGTACGCCGTCGTGTTGTCCGCCTGGATGAACCCGGTCAACATCCCCGAGTTGCCGATCTGGTTCGAAATCCAGACGTACGCCGGCTTGCCGGTGAAGACGCCCGTACCGCCGCGGACCTGCGTGCTGCCGTCGGAAAGCGCATCCCAGTTGAAGCCGATGCGCGGCGACCAGAGAGGAGAGGCCTTCGGCAGCGCGCCGGTGTTGTATTGGATTGGGCCGCCGTCCTGGGCTCGGAACGTCATCGCATCGACGTTCGGGTTGTCGTAGGCTGTGTTGCCGAAGTTCGCCACGTCAACACGCAGCCCGCCCGTGACGGTGAGGTTCGACGACGGCCGCCACTCGTCCTGTCCGTACGCGCTCGTGTACCAGACGTCGAGTTGCTGGAACGGCGGGGTCGTCGAGCCGGGGATGTTCGAGTACCGCACCTGGAATCGCCGGAGGTTCACGGGCGACACGGTCAGCTTCGGGTTCGCCAGATACGCATTCGCTGCCGTGTAGAAGTCGTCCAACGAGTTGAAGACGTACGCGCTCTGCACGCCGGGATAAAACGAGTTGTCCGAGTGGTACTTCTCGATCGCGCCGCCGAACGTGAACGAGTGGCGCTTCGAGATCTTCGTGAAGCTGTCCTGCGCCTGGAAGGTGTTATAGAGGAGCAGGTTGAACGGCGTGAACGGCTCCGATCCGAACGACGTGTAGGCGTTGCCGGATGACAGGATGTCTACGAACGGGAACAGCGATCCGAGCTGGCCGCGGCTCTCGTCCTGCTTGGTGTAGCCGGCGATCAGGTTGTTCGACATGCTGTTGCCGATCACCGAGTTCCATTCGCCGATCCCGGAGTGGATGTTCTCGAGAATCGAGTAGTTGGACGCCTGATAGCTGAGGAAGTTGTTCGAGAAGGTCTGTCGGCCGAAGCCCAGCCCTGAGGAGCCGGACAGGTTCACGTCCGTGCTCGACAGCAGCTGGTTGTAGCGGAACGAGACCTTGTTCGAGTTGTTCAGGTTGTAGTCGCCTTTGACCAGGAACGGCTTGCCTGGCGTGTTCTTGGTGATGCCTTGGTACGGCCCTGTCGCATAGCTGAACTTGGATTGGAGGAACGAACTCAGCGAGTCCAGATCCGACGCGAGCACGCGCGTGACGTTGCCCGTCGGCGCAGCGCCGCCCGGATTCGCGGTGTAGGTGTTCAGCGGCCGCTGATCCTGCTGATGTTCGAAGCTCTCGAAGAAGAACAGCCGGTTCGGCACGATCGGCCCGCCCACGTACTCGCCGGCGGTCGTCGTCTTGAACGTGCCGGGGTTCACGGTCTGCCCGGCCGCGTTGGTGCCGACGTACGCGTCGTTGTGGTACCGGTAGTAGCCGGAGCCGGCGATGCTGTTCGTGCCGCTCTTGGTCACCATGTTCACGCCCGCGCCGACGAAGTTGCCTTGCCTGACGTCGTAAGGCGCGACCGACACCTGCGCCTGATCAATCGCCTCGAGCGAGATGGGAGCGACGCCGCTGCGATCGCCGGGCTGGCCGGCGAGGCCGAACGAGTTGTTGAAGTACGAGCCGTCCACGGTGATGTTGTTCATCCGGTTGTCCTGGCCCGCGAAACTTCCGCCGAACGGGCCGGTCGTGTACTCGGGCGACAGGCGGATCATGTCGTTGACGCGGCCTGAGATTGTCGGCAACGCGGCGAGATCCTGGCGGGTGATTGCGGTTGCCGCTCCCGTATGGCTCGAGCTGAAGACCGGGTCGAACGTCGCTGTCACGGTGACCTCTTCCTGCACCGCGGCCACGTTCAGCTTGAATTCGAGGTCCGTCGAGACACCCAGGCTGACGGTCACGCCCTCTCTCACTCCCGTCGCGAAGCCGGAGAGCATGGCGCTCACGCGGTAAGGTCCGCCGACGCGGACGCCAGCGATCATGAAGTGGCCGTCGGGCTGCGTGACGGCTTCGTATGACGTGCCGGAAGGTTCGTGAACGGCGACGACCGTGACGCCGGGCACGACCGCGCCCTGCCCGTCAGCGACGATGCCGGCGATGGACCCGGTTGTGACGCCCTGCGCGTGAACGAGCGACGCGCCGGCGAAGGTGAGCAGCAGCGCGGCCGTTGCACACACGAGCCGAACGAACTTCGTGCAAGTCATCCACATTCTCCCTGAGTGCCCGACGTCGTGGGCGTCCGGCGATTCTAGGGAGTCGATGTGACGACCAGGAAAAGAACGAGGCCGTCTGACGTATCGTCAGACGGCCTCGGAGTGAAACCCGATTGAAAGTTGACGCGGCGTTTACGCGCCGGACGCCTTCTTTTTGCGGAGCTCCTCGGACTTGTCGCGCAGGTCGTTGGCTTCCTTGATCAGCGCCTGCTGCTTCGTCGGATCTTTCTCGAGGTTCGCTTCGAGGCGGAGGAGCAGGTTCTTGTAGGTCATCGCGTCGGCGTAGTCGGGCTTGATCGTGAGCGCCTTGTCCACGGCCTCGATGCCTTTCAGCACGTAGTCCTTCTTCTCGGCGTCCTTGAGCCGCGAGTCCTTGCGCGCCTCGTCCTGGTAGTAGACGGCGATGGTCTGCCATGCCTCCGGGTTGTTCGATTCCTTCTGCGCGCGCTCTTCGAGCGCGGCGATGGTCTTCGGGAACTGGCCCTGCCGGTTGTAGAACGCGGCGAGCGACGTGTAGACGGACGCGTCGTTCGGCTTCGCGTCACGCGCCGCCAGGTAGATCCGCTCCGCTTCGTCGTACACGCCGGCGTCCTCGTAGAGGCGCGCGAGCATGAAATAGTTCGCCGGATCGCCCGGTTCGGCGCGGATCATGTCCTGGAGCACCGGCTCGGCCTTGGCCGGATCGTCGAGCTTGTCGGACCCGTACGCGGCGACGAGATACTGCAGCGACAGCTTGCCGAGCTTCTTGTAGTTGTCGTCGTTCGAGGCGTTGAGGCGCGTGGCCGCCTCCTGGTAGTACTTGACCGCGTTCTGCATCAGCGCGTCGTTGGCCGGCTCGCCTTTCTTGCTTGGCTTGTACAGGTTGTCGAGGCAGTTGGCGAGGAAGAAGTACGCCGGCTGGACGTCCTTCGCGTCCGGATCCGCCTCGATCGCGGCCTGGTAGAGATCGGCCGCCTTCCTGTAATCCTGCGACTGGTACGCGGTGTTGGCGTCCTTATAGGCCTTCCTGCCCTTGAGCTGGTTGACCTGACCACAGCCAGACGCCGCGAGCGTCACCGTTGCTGCCAGCGCCGCCACAGCCACGAACGGCAGTGACGTTCCCGAGAAAGATCGCATTGCGCCCCCTTAAAACAGCCTTGGAACCTACAGGCGAGACATTTGCCGTGGCCGAAACCGGGCCAGTATAGTGAAGCGAAAAAACGTACGTCAAGGTATAGGAATAGACACCGAATTCCATGATTCGCTTCGAGGACCTGCTCGAAAAGGTCCGTGCTTATAGCCCCGACGCCGACCTCGAGCTCCTCCGCCGGGCCTATGTGTTCTCGGCCTTCGAACACCGCGGTCAGGTCCGCCGTTCGGGAGAACCGTATCTCATCCACCCCCTGGCCGTCGCCGAGTTCCTGGTTGACCTGAAGCTCGACGTCGTAGCCATCGCGGCCGGCCTCCTGCACGACGTGGTCGAGGACACCCTGACGACCATCGAACGCATCCGGGAGCTGTTCGGGCCGGATGTCGCCCACGTGGTCGAGGGGGTCACGAAAATCAGCGCGATCCCGTTTTCGTCCACCGAAGAGCGGCAGGCGGAGAACTTCCGCAAGATGCTGCTCGCGATGGTGGACGACATCCGCGTGATCCTCGTCAAGCTCGCCGATCGCGTGCACAACATGCGGACGCTCCATCACCTGCCGGAGGACCGGCGGCTCCGCGTCGCGCAGGAGACACGCGACATCTACGCGCCGATCGCGACCCGCCTCGGCATGAGCAAGGTCAAGAACGAGCTCGAAGAGCTCGCCTTCAAGTATCTCGAGCCGCAGGCGTACGACGCGCTGCGGATCAAGGTGGACCTGAAGCGCCGCACGTCCGAGGGCCTGATTCAGAATCTCAAGGCCACGATCGAGTCGAAGCTGCGCGAGGCACAGATTCCAGTCGTGCACGTTGACGGACGCATCAAGCGCCTGTGGAGCATCCACCAGAAGCTGAAGCGCCAGAAGATCGAGCTCGACCAGGTCTACGATTTCATCGCGCTGCGGATCGTCACCGACAGCATCAAGGACTGCTACGGCGCGCTCGGCATCATCCATCAGACGTGGTCGCCGGTGCCGGGACGTATCAAGGACTTCATCGCGATGCCGCGGCCCAACGGCTACCAGTCGCTGCACACGTCGGTCATCAGCGAACAGGGCACGCCGTTCGAAGTGCAGATTCGGACGGTCGAGATGCACCGGATGGCCGAGGAAGGCATCGCGGCACACTGGAAGTACAAAGAGGGACGCGTCGGCGATCACCGCGACGAGCGGTACTTCCAGTGGATGCGCCAGCTGCTCGAATACCAGCAGGAAGTCCGCGACCCGCAGGAATTCATCCAGAACCTCAAGGTCGAGCTCTATCCCGAAGAGGTGTACACGTTCACGCCGAAGGGGCAGGTCAAGGCGTTCCCGCGCGGCGCGACGCCGATCGACTTCGCGTACGCCGTGCACACCGACGTCGGACATCAGTGCGTCGGCGCGCGCATCAACGGCAAGATGGTGCCGCTCCGCACGCGACTCAAAAACGGCGACATCGTCGAGATCGTGACCGCGGCGGGGCACAAACCGAGCCGCGACTGGCTCAACTTCGTCGTCACCTCGCACGCGCGGTACGAGATCAAGTATCTGATTCGCCGCGAGGAGCGCATTCGCGCGATCGACCTCGGACGCAGAGTGCTCGAGAAGGAAGCGCGGCGGTACGACCTGAACGTCAAGACGCTGCTCGACGATCCCGCGTCGGCGAAGGCCCTGGTCGAGTTCGGCGCGTCCAAGCCCGACGAGGTGTTTGCGCTCGTCGGGTACGGCAAGCTCGCGCCACGGCAACTGCTCGCCAAGCTCGTGCCGGTGGATCGTCTGCAGGAGAAGGCACCCGAAGGGCCGGTCACCGCCGTCGTCAAGCGCGTGTTCGGCGCCGGTGAGGAAAAGATCAAAGTTCGCGGCGTGGACGATCTGATGATCTTCCGCGCCCGCTGCTGCAACCCGATTCGTGGCGAAAAGATCGTCGGCTACATCACGCGCGGCAAGGGCGTCTCGGTGCACTCCGCGACGTGCCCCAACGTCGTCAACCTGTTGTACGACCCGGAGCGGCGGATCGACGTCGAGTGGGACAAGGGCGGCGCGGACGAGGCCGGCGCGCCCTACACGGTCAAGCTGACGATGGAGGTCGAAGACCGCAAGGGCCTGCTGGCGGCCGTCAGCGCGAAGATCGCCGACATCAACACCAACATCCGCAACATGGAAGCGCACACCGACGACGATCGCCGCGCGCGGATCGACGTGACGGTCGAGATCAGCGACCTCAAACACCTCGAGCGGGTGATGAAGTCACTGCGGGCCGTGGACGGTGTGCTGGACGTCGAGAGAGCCGGAGGCGCGGGACGGGCCGGCTAGCCTAAGCGTCGAAGCTCGCAATCGCGTCGATCTCGACGCGTGCGTCTCGCGGCAGGCGGGCGGCCTGAACGGTGACCCGGGCGGGCTTCGGATCCCCGAAATACGACGAGTACACCTCGTTGACGGCCGCGAAGTCGTTCATGTCGGCCAGGAATACGGTCGTGCGCACGACATGCTCGAACGACAGCCCGGCCGCCTTGAGGAGCGCGCCGAGGTTCTCCATCGACCGGCGCGCATGCGTCGCCGCGTCCCCAGACACCATCTGCCCGGTTTTGGGATCGATCGGGATCTGCCCCGACAGGAACAGCAACTGCCCGACGCGGAGGGCGGGCGAATACGCGCCAGCCGGGTTCGGCGCATCGGGGCTCGTAATCGCCTGTTTCATGCGGCCTTGGTGACCTTGCCCGATCGCAGGCAACGCGTGCACACCTTGATGCGCTTGACTCCGCCGCCAACCGCGGCCCGCACGGTCTGCAGGTTGGGTTCAAACCGCCGGGCACTCACGTTGTTGGCGTGGCTGTGCTGGCGTCCGACGACGGGGGTTTTTCCGCACACTTCACAATGCTTGGCCATCAGGACCTCGAGATCTCCACTTCGGGAGCCTCTAAGTATATCGTTCGAGTGACGGTTTTGCCACGAGATGGGGCCAGCTGGTCCCAGCGCTCAGCAATTTTCCGCACTTCGAACGTCTCCTCAAGCGGACAAATCGCCCAGAACGGGGACGAACCTTTTTGGCCTCCCGGGCGTCTAACTGGGCATCGAAATTTGAACGAACGGTCTAATTTTGGTGTAGACTCTTGCAACCATTTTTAGGTTAACGAGTTACGACGGGTTGATTGTTCAATATGTGTAAGACCTGCAAACGTCGCGTAACTGGAATGTCAGCAGGCCGTCTGGAACTCGTCGGTTCATATAGGACTTTAGGTAGTGTCGTGGCTGGCAATTCATTTGCAGAGCGAGTTGCATTCATAGAGCGGCCCGGAGAACCGGGAACACAAGGAGCGGCGTCATGAAGGAGATGAGCACACCAGGAACCAGGGAAGGCAAGTCCGCCCGCTACCGCGAGCTGAAGCAGATGCTCGAGGGGCGCCGGCGTGAGCTTCAGGCCGAAGTCCAGGGCAAGATGCGCGACGTGCGTGCGACGGGCGAGGTCACGAAGTTGTCCGAGGTGTTCGACGCCGTCGAGAGTTCGGAAGCCGACATTCAGGAAGACATCGAGCTGGCGCTGATCCAGATGAAATCGGAGACCCTGAACAAGGTGGACGACGCGCTCGCGCGGCTCGAGCAGGGTACCTACGGCAACTGCTTCGAATGCGGCGAGGAAATCGCCGAGAAGCGTCTTCGGGCGCTGCCGTTCGCGGTGCGCTGCAAGGACTGCGAGGAAGCGAAGGAAGTCGTCGAGCAGCGTCAGCGTCAGCTGACGGCCCGGCGCGGCGCGACGTCGCTCTTCTTCGATCTGTAAAGCAACCGGCGTCCTGCCATGGGGCTCCGCCGGTGGCGGAGCCCGTTTTCCCGTCCACCGACGTTCCTCACGACACGACGACCTTTTGAAATAAAGTGAGGTCGCCATGAGCGATCAACTCGAGAACCTGAAGCCAGAGGACATGTCCTCCGGAGAGCGGCCGCTCTCGATTCCTCCCGAGCTGCCGGTGCTGCCCCTGCGGGACACGGTGCTCTTTCCCAATTCGTTCATGCCGCTCGCCGTCGCGCGCGAGAGCTCGGTGCGTCTCATTGACGACGCGATCCAGAACGGCAAGCTGATCGCCGTGTTCACCCAGCGCGACGCCGCCGTCGAGGAGCCGGGGCAGGCCGATCTCTATCCGGTCGGCACGGCGACGCACATCCACAAGATGTTCAAGCTGCCCGACGGCAGCCTGCGGCTCATCGTACAGGGGCTGGCGCGTCTCACGCTGGACGAGATCGTGTCGATGCAGCCATATCTGCGCGCGAAAGTCACGCTCGCCGCGGAAGGGACAACGGAGGCCGACGCGCTCGAGATCGACGCGCTGGCGCGCAATATCAAGACGAACTTCCAGCAGGTCGTCTCGCTGTCGCCGCTGTTGTCCGACGACCTGCAGACGCTCGCGACGAACATCAGCGAGCCCGGGCGTCTCGCCGACTTCATCGCCTCGTCGCTCTCGACGATCAGCACCGCCGTCAAGCAGGACGTGCTCGAGACGCTGGACATCCGCGCGCGGATGGACAACCTGAACCGCATCCTGATCAAGGAGCTCGAAGTCCTCGAGCTCGGCTCGAAGATTCAGTCGCAGGTCCAGTCGGAAGTCGGCAAGAACCAGCGCGATTACTTCCTGCGCGAGCAGCTGAAGGCGATCCAGAAGGAGCTCGGCGAAGGCGACGAGCAGACTAAGGAGATCGAGGAGCTCGGCGAGAAGATCGAGGCGGCCGGGATGCCCGAGGCCGTCAAGAAGGAAGCGCTCCGCGAGCTGGACCGGCTGTCGAAAATGCCCGTGGCTGCGGCCGAGTACACGGTGTCACGCACCTATCTCGACTGGCTCGTCGCGCTGCCGTGGAACAAGCGCACCGAGGAAGTGATCGACCTGCCGAAGACGAAGTCCGTCCTCGACGCCGATCATTCGGGCCTCGAGAAGGCCAAGGACCGCATCCTCGAATACCTCGCGGTCCGCAAGCTCAACCCCGACGTCAAGGGCCCGATTCTCTGCTTCGCGGGACCGCCTGGAGTCGGCAAGACGTCGCTCGCGCGGTCGATCGCGCAGTCGCTCGGGCGCAAGTTCGTACGTGTGTCGCTCGGCGGCATGCGTGACGAGGCGGAGATCCGCGGCCATCGGCGGACGTACATCGGCGCGCTGCCGGGCCAGATCATCCAGGGTCTGCGCCGCGCCGAGTCGAAGAACCCCGTGTTCATCCTGGACGAGATCGACAAGCTCGGTTCCGACTTCCGCGGGGATCCCTCGTCGGCGCTGCTCGAAGTCCTCGATCCGGAGCAGAACCACACGTTCCGCGATCACTACCTGGACGTGCCGTTCGACTTGAGCGAAGTGCTTTTCATCACGACGGCGAACGTCCTCGATCCGATTCCGCCGCCCTTGCGCGATCGCATGGAAGTGCTCGAGATCGCCGGCTACACGGAGGACGAGAAGCTGCAGATCGCCACAGATCATCTCGTCGCCAAGCAGGTCAAGAACCACGGGCTCACGGGGGATCAGATTCGCTTCACGCCGGACGCACTGCGGACGGTGATCCGCGGCTACACGCGCGAGGCCGGCGTCCGCAACCTCGAGCGCGAAATCGGCTCGCTCTGCCGCAAGGTCGCGCGCCGCCGCGCGGAGGCGTCCGAAGACCCGGGCCTGATCGAGATCACGCCGGACGCCGTCGTGGACATGCTCGGCGCGCCGAAGTTCATGGACGAGGAGATGGAAGAGCGCACGAAGGAGCCGGGCGTCGCCATCGGACTCGCGTGGACGCCGGTCGGCGGCGAAGTGCTGTTTATCGAAGCGTCCAGAATGGCGGGCACCGGCTCGCTGACGCTCACCGGTCAGCTCGGCGACGTGATGAAGGAGTCGGCGCGCGCCGCGCTGTCATGGCTGCGCATGCACGCGAAGGCCTACAGCATCGATCCGGACTTCTTCAAGAACGCCGAAATGCACGTGCACGTGCCCTCGGGCGCCATCCCGAAGGACGGACCGTCCGCGGGTGTGACGATGGCGACGGCGATGGCGTCGGTGCTCACCGGACGACCGGTCCGCGGCGACGTGGCGATGACCGGCGAGATCACGCTGTCGGGGCGCGTGCTGCCGATCGGCGGCGTGAAGGAGAAAGTGCTCGCGGCGCGGCGGGTCGGCATCCACGAAGTGATCCTGCCGAAGATGAACGCAAAGAACGTGGCCGAGGATCTCACGCCCGAGCTGAGGAAGGATCTGACAGTGCATCTCGTCTCGACCATCGACGAGGTGCTCGCGCTGGCGCTGCAGCCGGTGTCGTCGGACCGTCCGCACCATCACAAGAAGGAGCGCAAGGCTCCGGGTCAGATCAGCATCAGGGCATAAGCCGTCTTCAGATCGACGATGTCGCCGCGGGCCAGCATCGCTCTGGCCTCGGCGACCGTCGTCGGATGGACGGTGATGTCCTCGTCCTCGTCCGGCCTGTGCGTCGAGTCCGCGGCGGGCGCGTGCAGGCCGGTCGCCTTGAAGAACAACATCTCTTCGTCGCAGTAGCCGGGCGCCGGAAACATCGCGGCGAGCCGCTCCACGCGCGACGGGGCCAGTGTGGTCTCCTCCTCGCACTCGCGCAGGGCGGCGGTCTCGGGCGCTTCGCCCGGGTCGATGCTGCCCGCTGGCAATTCCCACAGGATCCGCTTCACGCTGTGCCGGTACTGTCGGATCAACACGATGCGCCCGTCGTCCAGAATCGGAATGAGGACGACGCACGGCGCGTGGCGCACGGTCGCGACCTCGTGCGATTTCCCGTCGGGCGAGTCGATCTTCTCGACGTCAACTGCGAACACGCGGGTCGTACAGACGATCGCCATGAATCTGCTCCGTTAATTCGTCGAGGACGTGCTGTAAATCGTCGGGTAACGGGCTCGTGAACTCCATCCGGCGCTTCTCGGACGGGTGCGTGAACGCCAGCCGCGCCGCGTGAAGGAACGGACGCGTGAGGTGCGTGACCGCGCGCAGATCGCCCGGCACGCGCCGACGGACGCCGCCGTACAGCGAGTCGCCGACGATCGGATGGCCGATGGCGTTCAGGTGCACGCGGATCTGATGCGTCCGCCCCGTGTGAATCGCGATGTGCGCGAGGGTCAGGACGACCCCGAATTTCTCGGCCTTCACGATCCGCGTGACCGCCTCGCGGCTGCGGCGCGCTTTCGCCGACATCTTCTTCCGGTCGCCTGGGTCGCGCCCGATCGGCGCGTCGATGCGGCGGCCGGCCTGCACCTCTCCCCAGACCAGTGCGATGTATTCCTTCTCGACTTCCCGATCGCGGAACTGGCGCGACAGCTCTTCGTGCGCCGCGTCGTTCTTGGCCACCACCATGAGCCCCGACGTGCCGCGGTCGAGCCGATGCACGATGCCGGGGCGCTTTTCACCGCCGATGCCGCTCAGATCTCCGATGTGGTGGAGGAGCGCGTTCACCAGCGTGCCGCTCGCGTGCCCGGCCGCCGGGTGCACGACCATGCCCGCGGGCTTGTCCACGACGACGAGGTCACGATCTTCGTAGACGATGGGCAGCGGCAGCGCTTCGGGCTGTGGCGAGGGCTCGACCGGTTCCGGCAGCTCGACGGCGACAGACTGACCGGCCTTGACCGGCTGATTGGCTTTCGCCGGTCGTCCCTCGACCTGAACGTGGCCGTCCTTGATGAGTCGCTGGACGTGCGATCGCGAGTGGCCGGCGAGCACGGACGTGAGGAAGACGTCCAGGCGCACACCCTCGCTGTCGCCGGGCACCGCGAAGGTGGGACTCACGTGGCGCGCGGGCCGCCGTCGGACACACGGCCGCCCACGCCCAGCATGTCGAGCAGCATCACCGCCACGCCGATCGAAATCGCCGAGTCGGCGACGTTGAAGACCCAGAAGTGGTGCGTGCGCCAGTACACGTCGACGAAGTCGACGACCGAGCCGGACGTCACGCGGTCGATCAGGTTGCCCGCGGCGCCGCCGATGATGAGCGCCAGCCCGATGCGCGCGATCAGTTGATGATGGGCAAGGCTCGCCGCGTACAGGCCGACGGCGACAATCGCGCCGGCCGCAATGGCGGCGATGACTGCGGTCTTGAACGGGAAGCTGACGCCCTGCAGCAGCCCGAACGCCGTCCCTGAGTTCGGAACGTGCGTGAAGTCCATGAGCCCGGGAATGATCGTGGTGCTCGAGTAGAGCGGAAGTTTCGCGCGAACGATTGCCTTGGTCGCCTGGTCGAGCGCGACGATCAGAATCGGCAGCCAGATTTCGAGGCGCCGCGGAAGCGGGCGCGCCACGGCGCCGACCTCAGGCATTGGTGGGCTGCGCGAGCGCATCCTGACAGCGTTCGCAGATGCCGGCCCACTCGGGCTCGCTCGATACGGCGTTCACGTAACGCCAGCAGCGTTCACACTTCACTCCGTCGGCCCGTTCGATCGCGATCGCCGTCGCATCGTCGGCCGAGGGGCGAAGCTGCACGTCCGAGACGATGAAGAGCATCGGCAGATCCTGCTTGTACGGCTCGAGGAACACCGCGTCGGCTTTCGAGACCGAGAGCACGACGCGTGCCTGCAGGGAACTGCCGATCTGCTTGTCCTTCCGCAGCGGCTCGATCCGCGCGAGGACCTGCTCCCGCAGCTCGATCAGCCGGGCCCACCGCGCGAGCAGGTCGTCGTCCACGAGCGCTTTCAGCTCGGCGGCGGACGGGAAAAGCGTCAGGTGGACGGACTCGTCTCGCATCCCCGGCAGATGCTGCCAGAGCTGCTCGGCCGAGACCGAGAGAATCGGCGCGATGAGGCGCGCGAGGCCCTCGGTCATCACGTACATGGCCGTCTGCGCCGAGCGGCGCGCCTTCGATCGGGCCGCGAACGTGTAGAGGCGATCTTTCGAGATGTCGTTGTAGAGCGCGCTGAGATCCACGGTCGCGAACGCGTTCACGGCCTGGAAAATCGTCGGGTAGTCGTACGCGTCGTAGGCCGCGAGCATCTTGAGGCCGAGCTCGCCGTAGCGCGCGAGAATGAACCGATCGACTTCTTCGAGCTGCGCGAGCGGCAGCGCGTCGGTCTCCGGGTTGAAGTCGTACAGATTCGCGAGCAGGTATCGCATCGTGTTGCGCAGCTTTCGGTACGCCTCGACGATGCGCGCGAGGATTTCCTTGCTGACGCGCAGCTCCTCGCGGTAGTCGCAGCTCGCCACCCAGAGGCGCAGCACCTCGGCGCCACTCTCTTTGATCACATCCTGCGGCAGAATCGTGTTGCCGATCGACTTCGACATCTTGCGGCCTTCGAGGTCGATGAGGAAGCCGTGCGTCAGGACCTGCCTGAACGGCGGCCGCCCGCGCGTGCCGAGGCCGACGAGCAGCGAGCTCTGGAACCAGCCGCGGTGCTGATCGCTGCCCTCGAGGTACATGTCGGCGGGCCACGTCAGCTCCGGACGGAACGGCAGCACCGCCTCGTGGCTCGACCCCGAGTCGAACCACACGTCGAGGATGTTGCGCTCGCGCTCGAACGCCGTGCCTCCGCAGGAGGGGCAGGTGAGGCCCGCCGGCAGGAACTCCTCGATCGGACGCTCCCACCAGGCGACGGCGCCGTACTCGTCGAACACGGACGCCGTCTTCTCGACCATCTCGGCCGTCATGATGGCCGTGCCGCACCTCGTGCAGTCGACGGCCGGAATCGGCACGCCCCACGCCCGCTGACGCGAGATGCACCAGTCGGGACGGCTCTTCACCATGTTGTAGATGCGGTCGTGCCCCCACGCGGGGATCCACTTCACGGCGTTGTCGATCGCATCGATCGCGGCTTCGCGCAGCGTTCGGCCGCCGATGACCGCCTCGCCGTCCATGCGGATGAACCACTGCGAGGTCGCCAGGAAGATCACCGGGTTGTGGCAGCGCCAGCAGTGCGGGTACTGATGCGAGAACGTCTCGCGATGCCAGAGCCGGCTGCGCTCCTTGAGCGCTTCTTCGACCTTCGGGTTCGCGTCGAACACGCGCTGGCCGCCGAAGAGCTCCACGTCTTCGTTGAAGTGACCGCCCGGCCCGACCGGCGCGTAGATCTCGAGGCCGTAGCGGACGCCCGTGTTGAAGTCGTCGGCGCCGTGTCCGGGCGCCGTGTGCACCGCGCCGGTGCCGGCGTCGAGCGTGACGTAGTCGGCGAGGACGCCGACCGAGTCGCGCGCGTACAGGGGATGGCGGAAGCGGATGCCTTCGAGGTCCGCGCCCTTCATCTTCGCGACCGGCCGATCGAGCGGACGGCCGACGGCCTTGCCGACGGCCTCCGCAAGGCCCTCCGCGAGGATCACCGCGCGGCCATCGACGTCGAACGCGGCGTAGTCGAATTCCGGATGGAACGCGACCGCCAGGTTCGAGGGAATCGTCCAGGGCGTCGTCGTCCAGATGAGGACGGAGACGTTCCGCCCCTTGAGCGCGGGGACGCGCGCCGCGAGCTCGCCGGCGCTCGCGTCGGCGAGGGGAAACTCGACGTAGATCGACGGCGAGGAGTGATCGGCGTACTCGACTTCGGCTTCGGCAAGCGCGGTGCGGCAGTGGATGCACCAGTGGACGGGCTTTTTCCCTTTGTAGACGAGCCCCTGGTCGACGAACTTGCCGAGCGCCCGCGCAATTGATGCCTGATACCTGTAATCCATCGTCAAGTACAGGTGATCCCAGTCGCCCGTGACGAGCAGGCGCTGGAACTCCTTGCTCATCACGCCGATGAAGCGCTCGGCATAGGCGCGGCAGGCGCGGCAGAAATCCGCGACGGACATCTCGCGCTTCTTCGGGCCGAGCTCCCGATCGACCTTCAGCTCGATCGGCAGGCCGTGGCAGTCGTAGCCAAGGACGTATGGCGCATCGAAGCCGGCCATCGACCGCGACTTGACGACAAGATCCTTGAGAATCTTGTTGAGCGCGGTGCCCAGGTGGATGTTGCCGTTCGCGTACGGCGGGCCGTCGTGGAGCACGAACTTCGGCGCGCCCGCGCGGCGCTCGCGGATCTTCCCGTACAGGTTCATCGCGCTCCAGCGCTCGAGCCACTCCGGCTCGACCGTCTGGAGGTTCGCTTTCATGGGAAAGTCCGTGCGCGGCAGGTTGACCGTGTCTTTCCACTCAGGCATGGGTATCCAGCGATTTTATAATGAACGGATGCTGCGCCGCGCGACCCTCGACAACGGTCTGACCGTGCTCGTGCAGGAGGAACACACCGCGCCGCTCGCATCGGTGTGGTGCTGGTACAAGGTCGGATCGAAGGACGAGCGCGCGGGCCTCACCGGCGTGTCGCACTGGGTCGAGCACATGAATTTCAAGGGCACGACCAACATCCCGCGCGACCAGGTGAAGGGCATCATCGAACAGTTTGGCGGCAGCTGGAACGGCTACACCTGGATCGATCAGACGACGTATCTCGAGACGGCGACGAAGGACGCGCTCGATCGGATGCTCTTCATCGAAGCCGAGCGCATGGCGAATGGGCTCTACCATCCGGACGACTGCGAGTCGGAGCGTACGGTGATCATCTCCGAGCTCCACGGCGGCGAGAACGATCCCGATCAGTTCCTCGATCAGGAGCTCGTCGCCACGGCGTTCAAGGCGCACCCGTACCGGCACCCGACGATCGGCTGGCTCTCGGATCTCGAGTCGATGACGCGCGACGACCTCTACGGCTACTACCGGCGGTACTACATTCCGAACAACGCCTCGCTCGTGGTCGTCGGCGACGTGGACACGGACGACGTGCTTCGCCGGGTCGAGCAGCATTTCGGACGGATTCCGGCGGGCTCCGCGCCGCCGCGCCAGCGGACGGTGGAGCCGGAACAGACGGGAGAGCGGCGCGTCACGATCCGCAAACCGGGCACCGCGGCCTATCTGAAAGTGGCGTACCACTCGCCGGCGATTGCCGATCCACGGTTCTACGCGCTGCTCGTGCTCGACGCCGCGCTGACGGGCGCGTACGGGCTCAACCTCTGGTCGAGCTTCCGCGTGCCCCCGCCGCAGCGCAGCACGCGGCTCTATCGCGCCCTCGTCGGCAAAGGTCTCGCGTCGGCGGTCAGCGGCGCGCTGATGCCGACGGAGCTGCCCTTCGTCTACGTCATCTCGGTCACGGCCACCGACGGCACGCCGCTCGCCGCGGTCGAAGGCGAGCTGCTCGACGAGCTGCGCAAAGTCGCGCGCGAGGGCATCACGCCGGCCGAGCTCGCCAAGGCGAAGTCGCAGCTGGCCGCGCGCCTTGTCTTCGAGAACGACAGCGTCACCAATATCGCGCACCAGATCGGCTACTTCGAAACCATTGCCAGCGCCGACGTGTTCGCCGCGTTCCGCCCGCGGATTGCGGAGGTGACCCTCGACGCCGTGGCGGACGCCGCGCGGAC
>CAZOIK010000096.1:0-8892 GCA_964579765.1 uncultured Bifidobacteriaceae bacterium | reverse complement strand
TGACGGCCGATGCGCCGCTGTGGCTGAGCGCGTCCCGGATGGCCGCCTCGCTCGCCGCCGCCACCGGTACGCCGACGAGGATTTTGCCGTCCGAAATGGCCGGATCGTACAGGGCCCGCCGGAATTTCGGCAGCTTCGCCGTCACGAGCAGCGAGACGACGTTGGTGATGATCGCGCCGAGCATCGTCATCTCGAAGATGATGACGAGGTTCGGCCACCACGCGACGATGGGCATGCCGCCGGTGACGATCGGCCACGCGACCTCGGTGCCGACCACCAGCGCGACGGCGGAGACGAAGCCGATGACGCCGCCAATCGCCGACAGCCTGAAGAGGATCATCGAGTGATCGCGGTGGCTGAACTCGAACGCCTCGAAGGGCTCGCCCGAGACCACCGTGATGTCGCGCGAGGCGATGCCGGCGCGCTTCAGCCCGGTGTACGCGCGCTGCGCCTGATCAGGCTTGTCGAACAGCCCGTAGATGGCGGTCATGGCTGGGTTCTCCACATCGTCGCCGCTTCGTCGCTGGTCTGATGCTCGTGGGCGAGCTTCGGGTGCTCGCCGATCTTCATCTCCCAGATCGAGATGATCGGGACGATCTTCGAGAAGAGGACGTAGAACATCACCATCGCGCCGAAGGTCGCGATGAGCAGCAGGATTTCAGGCGTCCGGGGACGATAGTGTCCCCACGAATAGGCGAGGTACTTGTGGCTCAGCGCGGGCACGATGATGAGGAAGCGCTCGAGCCACATGCCGATCACCACGCCGAACGACGCGACGACGCACCCGGTGATCGTCCGCAGCCGCTTGAACGAGAGGATGAACACCGGGACGATGAAGTTCACCGTCACCATCGTCCAGAACAGCGGCGCGTAGTTGAGGCGCTGCGTTTCCCAGAACACCGTCATCTCGGCGAACTCGTTGCCGTACCAGTGCGTCAGGCGCTCGGCGAAGACGAAGTAGCCCCAGAGCAGGCTCATCATCAGCAGCAGCTTGCCCAGGTTTTCGAAGTGCACCGGGTGCAGGTATTTCTCGAGGTGCAGGAACTTGCGCAGGCCCGCCATCGCGATGATGAGCGCGGCGATGCCGCTGAAGATCGCGCCGGCGACGAAGTAGGGGCCGAAGATCGTCGAGTGCCAGGTCGGCACCGGCGCCATCGAGAAGTCGAACGACACGATCGTGTGCACCGAGACCGCGACCGGCACAATCGCGATCGCCATGATCTGCATCGCCGATTCGAGGCGATGCCACTGCTTGGTCGTCCCGGTCCAGCCGAGCGCCAGGATGGCGTAGACGCGGTGGCGCAGTCCGGTCGTCTTGTCGCGCACGAGGGCGAAGTCGGGAATCGTCGGCAGATAGAGGAAGAGCGAACTGCCGGTGAGATACGTCGAGATCGCGAAGAAGTCCCACACGAGCGGCGACCGGAAGTTCGGCCAGATCAGGCGCTCGCTCGGATACGGCGTCAGCCAGAAGAACAGCCACGGCCGTCCGAGGTGGACGATCGGGAACATCGCGCCGATGAGCAGCGCGAACACGGTGATGACCTCGGCGCAGCGCGTGACGGGACGGCGCCACTCCGCGTTGACGAGACGCAGAATCGCCGAGATGAGGGTGCCGGCGTGGCTGATGCCGATCCAGAACACGAAGTTGGTGATGTCGAAGGCCCAGAAGACCGGCCAGTCGAGCCCCCAGACGCCGATGCCGTTCCACACCTGGTAGGCGAACGCGCCGATGCCGAGCGCGACGACGCCCAAGAGCAGGAGCGCGAGCGTCCAGAATCGCCACGTCGTCTTGAGAATCGGGCGGAGCAGGTCTTCGGTCAGCGCGGCGGAGTATTCGCTCATGCCTCGGCCTGCCGCTTGAGGTAGACGACCTTGGGCTGTGTGCCGACGTCTTCGAGCAGCTTCTCACCGCGACCCGACGCCCAGAGCTGCGAGACCCTGCTTTCGGGGTCGTTCAGGTCGCCGAAGACGATCGCCGTCGCGGGGCACGACTGCGCGCAGGCCGGCTTGAGCTCGCCGTCCTTCAGCTCGCGCTTCTCGGCCTCGGCGTTAATCTCGGCGGCCTTGATGCGCTGCACGCAGAACGTGCACTTCTCCATGACGCCGACTTCGCGCAGCGAGACGTCGGGGTTGAACTGCAGCTGCAGCGGCTTGTCCCACGTCGGGTTGTAGAAGTTGAAGAGCCGCGCGTTGTACGGGCACGCGTTGGCGCAGTAGCGCGTGCCGATGCACCGGTTGTAGACCTGCGCGTTGAGGCCTTCGTCGGTGTGGTGGCTCGCGTAGGTCGGGCAGACCGACTCGCACGGCGCCGCGTCGCACTGCTGACAGAGCACCGGGCGGAACTTCAGGCGGGCGTCGGGAAACTCGCCTTCCCAGTAGCGCTCCACCCGGATCCAGTGCATCGCGCGCTCACGCGCGGCTTCCTCCGGCCCGGCCGTGGCGATGTTGTTCTCGGCATGGCAGGCGACGACGCAGGCTTCGCAGCCCGTGCATTTATCGAGGTCAACCACCATCCCCCAGCGATGTGCCATATCTCCAGACTCTTTTCGTAGGGCGACCCGTTCAGGGTCGCCGGGCACGCGGCCCTGAACGGGCCGCGCTACTCGCTAACCTCGATGCGGCTCGGCCTCCCTGAGCGCCCCGCCGTATCGAATCAACTCCCCGTTGGCCTCGCTGACACGCGCGATCTTCACGCGCGTCGCGGCCCAGGCCAGCGCGCCGGTCTCCGGTTCGACGACGTCGGCCAGCACCTTGAGCGGGTTGCTGCCGCGGCCGCTGGCGTAGCGCGTGAACGTCTCGTGTCCCTGGCCGGCGGGCATCGCGATCGCGTCCGGCGCGATGCCGGGCGTGAACACGGCCGGCGCGTGAATCGACCCGTGCGCCGAGGCGATCTCGATCATGTCGCCGTCGCCGATGCCGAGCCGCGCCGCCGTCTGCGGGTTGATCTCCGCCCACGTGCTCCACATCGCGGTGCTCATCGGATCCGGCATCTCCTGCATCCACGGCAGGTGCGCCGTCGAGCCGTCGAGGAACTGCTGCGACGCGAACGGCAGGAAGTAGAACGGATACTGCGCCGCGTCGCCGTCAAACGTCGCCGCCGCCGTCGCGTCGGCCTCTTTGCCCTCGGCCCTCCGCCCTTTGCCCTCGGGCTTCTTGACCTCGACCCATCCCTGCTTGCTCGCCGTGCTCCACGCGTCGTCGCTCCCGACCGACGCCTGGACCATCGCGCTGAACGAGTCGGGCAGGCCGGCCAGCGGCTTCTTCAGCTTCTTCGCGACGTCGAGCAGGACGTCGGGCGTCGCGCGCGTGTTGTGCAGCGGCTTCATCGCCGGGCCGGCGGCCGTCACGATGGCCGTCGTCGCGCCCGACTCGGGGCGCGAGTCCACCCACGACTCGAGGAACGAGTTGTCCGGCAGGATCAGATCCGCCATCACGCTCGTGTCGTCGATGAAGCTCCCGAATCTGACGATGTAGGGGATCCGGGCGAGCGCGTCTTTGACGCGCCAGGCGGCCGGCGACGCGTGCACCGGGTTGACGCCGTCGAGGAGCAGCGCCTGCACGGGCGCGCCCTTTCCGGACAGGATGTCGCTCGCCAGCGTCCGCATCGAACGCGGCGGCGGCGTCCGCTCGCCCTGCGGCGTGAACGACAGACCGCCGGGGGCGTCAACGGCGCCGAGCGCCATGTTGAGGGTGTTGACGGCGAGCGCCTGCGACAGCCCGTTGGTGTAGGCGAGCGGCACGCCGGCGATGACGGCGACCGCGGGCCGCTGATCCTTGAGCGTCGCCGCCAGGCGCTCGACGCGCGCGGCTTTGACGCCGGTCTGCTTCTCGACCTCCGCCGGCGTGTACTGCGCGAGGTTCTTCGCGCCGAGCAGGTTCGCCAGGCCGAGCGCGAGCACGCCTTCGGTGCCCGGCTTGATCGCGATCCACTCGTCGGCGCTCGCGCCGGTGAGCGACATGCGGGGCTCGATCTGCACGAGCGTGCCGCGGATGCCCGGCCGTCCGCCGCGCATGCGCGCGTAGCCGGCGGCCTGCGAGACGGGGGAGTTCCACGTGCCCAGGAAGTCGGCGCCGAACGAGACGACCGCCCGCGCGTTGGCGAAGTCGAACGTCGGCACCTGTTCGCGGCCGAAGCTCTGAAGGTTCGCGCGCCGCAGCACGTCGTCGCCGAAGAGCTCGTAGGTGACGGGCGCCTGGCCGCCGAATTTTTCGAGGAACAGCGCGAGGAGATCGTTGCGCGAGTTCGCGCCCGGGCGGGCGAGCGCCGCCAGCGCCTGCGGGCTGGCGAGGCCGTCGAGCTTCGCGACGAGCTCAGCGACCGCCGCGTCCCACGAAATCGGCTCGTAGCTGCCGCTGCCGCGCGCGCCCTTGAGCTTGAGCGGCTCGCGGACGCGATCCGGGTGATACGTGATCTGGATCGACGCCTGTCCGCGCGCGCAGAGCGCGCCCTGGTTGATCGGGTGCGTCGGGTTGCCTTCGAGCTTCTTCGCCAGGCTCATCGTCATGACGCCGGTCTGGCCGTTGCGGACGACCTCGGCGTCGCCCTGCATGACGCGGACGTTCGTGGCGCAGCCGGCGCGGCAGACCGGGCACACGCTGTTCTTGATCTCGGCGATGCCCGGCGTCAGGTCTTCGTCGGGGACGAAGCGGATGAGCTCGTTCTCGGGGCTGCTCGAACTGCAGGCCGCAATGGCCGTCGCGCTGCCGGTGACAGCGGTGAGTTTGATGAAAGATCGTCGGTCCATCGACACGTTCGTTGCCCGTCAGAAGTGGCAGGTCAGGCAGTCGTTCGACGCCTTCTTTGCCTTGTGGCAGTCCACGCAGAAGCCCATCGTGTGTTCCACGTTGCGCTGGGCGACGGTCTGCTGCGCGATCGGACCGTGGCACGTCGCGCAATCGACGTTCGCGCGGATGTGCGGCGCGTGGTTGAAGCGCACGTGCACTTCCGGCGTGAAGCCGTAGACGCGCTGCCAGGGCAGGTCGATGCCCTTCTTGTAGTAGTCGTTCGTGATCTTCATGATCAGCGGCCGATCGGTGGCGATCGAGTCGTGGCAGATCATGCAGGTTTTCACGCTGGGGATGCCGGCGTCGGGACCTTTGGTCACCGACTCATGGCACGTCTCGGTGCACTTGAGCATCGCCTTCTCGACGTGCGTCTTGTGCGGGAACGGAATCGGCTGCGTGGCGGCCGGGCGAATCAGAAAGAAATCGCGGACCGCCGACGCCGCACTCGAGTGCGCGGTGGTGAAGACGTCGGCTCGCGGGGGCGCCTGCGTACACGCAGACGCGCCCGCAGCCACAGCCAGAATCACGATCCAGCGGGCGCGCATCCGACGACGGCTACTTCTTGGGACCGAGGCTGCGGAGGTAGTTGATGACGTTCCAGATGTCCGTGTCACTCATCTTCGCTTTCATCGGCTTCATGTCGAACTTCGGTCCGATCCCTTCCTTGATGTTCGTGAAGATCTCGCCGTCGGTCGAACCGTGATCCCACGTCGCGTCCACGAGGTCGGGCGGATGCGTGCCTTTCGGCGCCAGCGGGCCGTTGCCGGTGCCGCCCTCGTTGTGACAGAACTTGCAGTATTTGTTGTAGGTGGCCTTGCCGGCGTCCACCGACTCCTGTGTCGGCTTGACCGGGTTCTTCATCTTCGCCTCGGCGCCCTTGGCCTGCGCGCTCACGGCGGCCGACGACGAGACCGCGAGCACCCACGCAGCGGCAGCACCAATAAGCACGGCTTTTGTTGTTTGAATTGTGCGCACGAAGGGACCTCCCCTTAGGAGCAACGTCTAGAAGTGCGAACGGATTCTACTGTACTCATGACGTTTTCGTCACGGCGCCGCGGACGCGGATCGCGCAGTCACGGCACAGACCCGCGGCCGCGCCCGCGCGCGAGGGCAGCACTGTGATCTCGAGGGTCTCGCCCGGCGCGAACTGCGATCGCGTCCAGCCCGCCTTCTGGAGCACCACGGCGCTGCTCAATTCCACGGCGTAGCGGCGTCCGGCGAACGGGCCGCTCGCGACGTCGAGATAAAGAAAGCAATGGGGAACACGCCAGGTGAACTCGGCGACCGTGCCGATCAGCGTGAGCGGATGGGCGGCGTCGTACTTCGCCGCCGCGCTGTGATGCGCGGCGGCGGACGAGGCGACGAGGAGCGCCGCCGCGACGAGCGCGGAGACGCGGCGCGGGCCGCTACGCCTTGGGCGTCGCCATCTTGACGGCATTCAGCCCTGCGCCGTCTTTCGGGATCTCGGTCTGGCCCGCCGGATACTTGTTGACGCTGAGCACGTACGCCAGGACGTCGGCGTACTGATCCGGGTTGAGCGAGCCGGGCGCGTTGGACGGCATGTCCATGCTGATCTTGTTATAGAGCGCGGACGCGTTGCCGTCCTTGTAGCCGCTGATGAAGTCGGGCCCGTTCAGCGTCGGCCCGCCCGTGTCCGTGCCCTTGAGCTCCGGACCATGGCAGCCGGCGCAGTTGTCGTCGTACACCTTCTTGCCGCGATCGGCCTGCGCCGTCGTGTAGATCCCGTCGTTGACCGTCGCCGGCGTCTGGGCCCCGACCGAGGTGTACGCCGCGCCGGCCAGCGCCATCCCGCAAACCAGAAACAAAGCCGTCTTTGTCATGCGCCTATTCTACTCAGTCCCCTGATGGAGTGCAGATTCAGGTCTGCCCACACGCAGGCCTGACGTTGTACCGCAGGCCTGAAGGCCTGCACTACAGGGTGTCTACAAGGCGTCCGCGAGGCGCGCCCGCAGCGTCTCGGCGTTCCGCACGGCGGCGCCGTCGATGTCGTTGTTGAAATACGCGTACACCTGGCGGCCGTCGCGCCACCGTTCAGCCAGGATGGACGCCCACTGCTCGAGACGCCGGTCCGGGTAGCTCCCGGCATAGTGGCCCGTCGTGCCGTGGAACCGCACGTAGACGACGGGGCCGACCACGGGCTCGAAAACGGCCGAGCCTCGCTTGTCGTGCAGGCAGAGCGTCGCGGTGTGGCGCGCGAGCAGATCGTACGTCTCCTCGACATACCAGGACGGATGCCGGAACTCGAACACGTGATGCACCACGCGTCCGCCGACACGGCGCGGCAGCGCGTGAAGAAACGCGCCGAGCCGCTCGACGTTGACGTCGTTCCGGAAGAAGTTCGGCGGAAGCTGATAGAGCACCGGTCCCAGCCGCGGCCCGAGCGCCCGCGCGCGCGAAAACAAGCGCGCGATCGGCTCGTCAGGCTCTTTCAGCCGCTTGACGTGGGTCAGGAATCGGCTGGCTTTCACGGCGATGCAGAAACCCGGCGGCGTCTGCCGCTGCCACAGCGCGAACGTCTTCCGTTCAGGAAGCCGATAGAACGTGTTGTTGACCTCGACCGTGTCGAACGCGCGCGCATAGTAGTCGAGCCAGCGCGCGGCGGGCAGTGTCGGCGGATAGAAGCGGCCTCGCCAACTCTTGTAGTTCCAGCCCGAGCAGCCGATCCGTGGAGGTCTCATGACACGCGCTCGCCAGTCCTTACCTCTGCAAATTCCGTCACGGGCACGTCGGTTGCTTCGTCCCGCACGACACGCGGATGCACGGAGCACGTCGATGATGACACGGTCACAGAGCGAGCGCCGTCCCTCCGGCGTACGGCCACTCGCCGTCGTCACCGGGGTCGAGGCCGATCCGGCGACGACGGCCGGAGTGGACGAGCTGTACGAGGCCGTCGGCGGGCGCCGCGTAGACGCGCCGATTGGCAAACGCCGGACGCGGGTTGGGCAGGGCCTTCCTCGATCAGCACTTCGACGACATACGCCACGTGACCGACACGAACGTCACGGGCACGTGTACCTCGACGGCTTTTGGTTGCGCTGCGCGCGGAGCTGAAGGGTGCGATGAGGCACGGCGACGGCGAGGTCGTCACCGGATGGACGAACAAACTGCGGTCGTGCGATGACCGAGCCCGGGTCGGGCCGCGAGAAACGAGGATGACGATGACGACGCATGCGAGAGTGAGCACCAACCTTTCGGAGGCCGAGCGTCTGGCGTCCGCGTTCGGCGGCGCGCTGCTCGCCGCCTACGGGCTGACGCATCGCTCCAAGACGGGCGCCGTGCTCGCCGCCGCGGGCAGCGCGCTCATCGTGCGCGGCGCGACCGGCTACTGTCCCGGCTACGCGTCGCTTGGCATCGACACGAGCGCCGCGACGACACGAAGCGCGCGCTCGCCGGCGAGCGGGGTGAGCACGTTGACACGTCGGTGACGATCGCGAAACCGCACGACGAGCTCTATCGCTACTGGCGCCAGTTCGAGAACCTGCCGAGGTTCATGTCGCACCTCGTGTCGGTGGCGGATCTCGGCGATCGCAAGTCGCACTGGGTGGCGAAGGCGCCGCGCGGCCGCCGCGTCGAGTGGGACGCCGAGCTGATCACGGACAACGAGAACGAGCTGCTCGGATGGCGCACGCTCGACGGCGCCGACGTCGTCAGCGCGGGGTCGGTCCGTTTCAAGCCGACCGGATCCGGCGAGACGATGGTCCACGTCCACCTGCAGTATTCACCGCCGGCCGGCCGCATGGGCGCGGCGGTCGCGTGGCTGTTCGGCGAGAACCCGTCGCAGACGATCCGTCAGGATCTCCGCCGCTTCAAGGCGCTCATGGAAACCGGCGAGGTGCCGACGATCGAAGGCCAGCCGCGCGGCCGGCAATCGGCGCTGAACTGCGACTGAGGGCAGGCCTGAAGGCCTGCACTACGTGGCGACTGACGACTGACCGACTGGAGACTGGAGACTGGAGACTGGAGACTATGAAAGCCCTGGTCTGGCACGGCAAGCACGACGTGCGTGTGGAACGCGTTCCCGATCCGACGATTCTCAACCCGCGCGACGCGATCGTGCGCATCACGACCAGCGCGATCTGCGGCTCC
>CAZOIK010000095.1:0-9036 GCA_964579765.1 uncultured Bifidobacteriaceae bacterium | reverse complement strand
CGCGCAAGAGCGACCAGTTCGCGGACATCGTGAAGACGGGCCGCACGCATCTGCAGGACGCGGTGCCCATGACGCTCGGACAGGAGTTCGGCGGGTATGCCGCCTGCGTCGACCGCGGCGCCGAGGACGTGGCCGACGCCTCGGAACAGCTGCTCGAGCTGAACATCGGCGCGACCGCGATCGGCACGAGCCTCAACGCCGGCGACGAGTACCGCCGCCGCGTCGTCGCCAACCTCGCGCGCTACATGTCGCTGCCGCTGACGCCCGCGACGAACCTGTTTCGCGTGACGCAAAGCATGGGCGACGTCCTCGCCTACTCGGGCGCGATGCGACGACTTGCCGTCGAGCTCGGCAAGGTGGCGAGCGACTTGCGCCTGCTGAGCATGGGACCGCGCGCGGGGCTGTCCGAAATCGCGTTGCCGCCCGTGCAGCCCGGGTCGTCGATCATGCCGGGGAAGGTCAACCCGTCGATCCCCGAGATGGTGAATCAGGTCTGTTATCAGGCGATCGGCTGCGATCAGACGGTCATGCTGGCCTGCGAGGCCGGCCAGCTCGAGCTGAACGTCATGATGCCGGTCATCGCGTGGAATGCGCTGCACGCCTCGAGCATTCTGCGCGCAGCCATGACGGTGCTTCGGACGAAGACCGTGGACGGCGTCACGGCCGATCGCGCGCGCGCGAAGGAGCTGCTCGACCGCAGCACGGCGGCCGCCACGGCGCTGAGCCCCTACATCGGCTACGCCGCGACAGCCGAGATCGCGAAAGCCGCCGTCGCCAGCGGGCGATCGATTCGCGAGCTCGTGCTCGAACGCGGGCTGCTCGACAAAGATCAGCTCGACAGAGTGCTTTCGGTCGAGTCCATGACCAGGGGCGGGGTCGTCGGTGAAACGCATTAGCGCGGCGCTCGCGATCGTCGTCTGCGCCGTGCTGACCATCCAGGCGCAGCAGCCCAGGCCGCCCAAGCGGCGCAGGCTGTTCCCGCCGCTCAACCTCGGCGTGCTCGAAGGCGCCGATCGCGAGCAGTGGAACAAGCCCGATCAGATCATGGACGCGCTCAAGATCGCCGACGGCTCGAGCGTCGCCGACATCGGCGCGGCAGGCGGCTGGTTTACAGTCCGTCTCGCGCGCCGCGTCGGCCCCAACGGCGTCGTGTACGCCGAAGACATTCAGCCGGAGATGCTCGAGGCCATCAAGCGCCGCGTCCAGCGCGAAAACCTCCCCAACGTCCGCATCGTCCTCGGCACGACGCGCGATTCGCGGCTGCCGCACGGGCTCGACGCGATTCTGATGAACGACGTGTACAACGCGCTCGAAAATCCCGTCGCCGTCTTGAAGGAAGCCGCCGAGTCGCTCAAGCCGCAGGGTCGCATCGGCGTCGTGGACTTCACCCCGGGCGCGGGCGGGCCCGGCCCGGAACCCGAGCAGCGCGTGGACGCGGACACCGTCGTCAGAGGCGCGGCCGCCGCCGGGCTGCACGTCATCTCGCGCGAAGCCGTGCCGCCGTTCATGTTCATGGTCGTCCTCGGCAGGACCCCGGCCGCGCAGTGACGCCGGCCGCGCTGACGATTGCAGGGAGCGACTCGAGCGGAGGCGCCGGCATCCAGGCCGATCTCAAGACCTTCGCCGCGCTCGGCGTCTACGGCACCACCGCGATCACGGCGGTGACGGCGCAGAACACCCTCGGCGTCGTCGAGTCGCTCGTGCTCGCGGCCGATCTGGTGACGGCACAGATTGAGGCGGTCGCCGGCGACATCGAGCTGCACGCCGTCAAGACCGGCATGCTCGGCGACGCTGCCGTGGTCGAGGCCGTCGCAGCCGCCGTGAAAGAGCTCGACCTGCCGTTGCTCGTTGTGGACCCCGTGCTCGCCTCGACCGGCGGCACGCCGTTGCTCGACGAAGAGGGCGTGCGGATGCTGTGCACCGAGCTGCTACCGCTGGCGCGCGTGGTGACGCCCAACGTGCCCGAAGCCGAGGCGCTGAGCGGCACGCGCATCCAGTCGGAGGACGACCTCCGCGACGCCGCGCGGCGGATTCACGATCGCGGCGCGGCGGCCGTCATCGTCACCGGCGGCCACCGGGCGCGCTACGCGCATGAGGTCGTAGACACGCTGTTCGACGGCCACCACTTCCACGAGTTCCACACGCCGCGCATCGACAGCCCGAACGTCCACGGCACCGGCTGCACGTTCGCCGCGGCGGTCGCAGCGTATCTCGCGCTCGGCCGATCTGTCGAAGACGCGGCGGCGCGCGCGCAGCAGTATGTCGCCGGCGGCATCCGCCACGGGCTGGGCATCGGCCATGGGAGCGGACCGCTCGACCACTTCTGGGATCGGTGAATTTCAGGGATACTTAACGGGATGCCGGCGCCGCTCTTTGCCATCGGTCCCGCGCCGCTCGCGCTTGAACCGCTCGTGTCGGCAGTGGCGTCCGAATCGGATGGGGTGGACGGCGCGGTCGTCACGTTCCTCGGCCTCGTGCGGAACCACAATCAGGGCCGACGCGTGCAGTACCTCGAGTACGAGGCGTACGAACCGCTCGCGCTCAAGGCGTTCGCGCGCATCGACGACGAGGTGCGCGGCCGCTGGCCGGGGATGCGGATGGCGTTGCACCATCGAACGGGACGGCTGAACATCGGCGAGGCGAGCGTCGCCATCGTGACGGCGTCGCCGCACAGGGCCGACGCGTTCGCGGCGTGCCGGTACGTGATTGAGCGGGTGAAGCAGATCGTGCCGGTCTGGAAGCGCGAGTACTTCGACGGCGGCGACGTCTGGATCGAGGGCGCGACAGCAGACCCCGACGACGTCCGCGCGCGCGCGGAAGCCGAGCGGATCGCATGCGCGTGACCGTGCGGCTGTTCGCGCGGCTCCGCGACATCGCCGGGGCGGCCGAGCTGCCGCGAGACATCCCGCCCGGCGCCACGATCCGGACCGTGTGGATCCAGCTGGCGGGAGAATTTCCCGGCTTCGCCGCGTACGAACGTTCCATGTCGAGCGCGCTCAACGCGGACTACGCGCGGATGGACGCCGAGGTCCACGACGGCGACGAGATTGCGTTTCTCCCTCCGGTATCGGGGGGATAATTGAGGCGGCCCTGAAAGGACCGCCCTACGAGCATGTTCGACAAACTGGCCGCAGAAGAGAACCGCTACGAGGAACTGAGCCGGCTGCTCAGCACGGCCGAGGTGCAGGCGGATCCCAACGAGATGCGCAAGCACGCGAAGGCGCTCGCCGAGCTCGAACCGCTCGTGGACAAGTATCGCGAATACAAGACCGTCGTCTCCGAAATCACGCAGGCCGAGGAGATGGCGGCGGGCAGCGACGCCGACATGCGCGAGCTCGCGAAGGAAGAGCTGAAATCGCTCGCGGCCAGGCGCGACAGCATCGTCGGCGAGCTGAAGATTCTGCTCGTCCCGAAGGATCCCAACGATCAGAAGAACGTCGTGCTCGAAATCCGCGCCGGGACGGGAGGCGACGAAGCGGCCTTGTTCGCGGCGGAGCTGTTCCGTATGTACAGCAAGTACGCGGAACGGCAGGGCTGGAAGATCGAAGTGATGTCGAGCAGCGACACCGGCGTCGGCGGCCTCAAGGAAGTCATCGCGACGATCGAAGGCAAGGGCGTCTACAGCCGCCTGAAGTACGAGAGCGGCGTGCACCGGGTGCAGCGCGTGCCCGCGACGGAGGCGAGCGGACGCATCCACACCTCGACGGCGACCGTTGCCGTGCTGCCCGAGGCGGAAGACGTGGACATCCAGATCAACGAGAAAGACCTGCGCATCGACACCTTCTGCTCGAGCGGCCCCGGCGGCCAGAGCGTCAACACGACGTATTCAGCCGTCCGCATCACGCACATCCCGACCGGCGTCGTCGTCTCGCAGCAGGACGAGAAGTCGCAAATCAAGAACCGCGCGAAGGCGATGAAGGTGCTGCGGTCCCGGCTCTACGAGATGGAGCTGCGCAGACAGCAGGAAGCGATCGCGAAGGATCGGCGCAGCCAGGTGGGCACCGGCGAGCGGTCGGAGAAGATCCGCACCTACAACTTCCCCCAGAATCGCATCACCGACCACCGCATCAACTTCACGACGCACCAGCTCGAAGGCGTGCTGAACGGCGACCTGACGGAGCTGCTCGACACCGTGAGCATGTACTACCAGTCAGAGAAGCTGAAAGACGCGACCGCTGTCTCCTAAAACGATCCGCGAATACGTCGCAGCGGCGAGCGATCGCCTGCGCGACGCCGGCATTTCGACCGCCGCCAACCTCGACGCGCGGCTGCTCGCGCAGCACGTGCTCGGCTGGGACACGGCGCAGCTCCTCGCCGCGGCCGGCGACACGGCGCCCGAGGATTTTCCCGCCGAGTACGAGGCGCTCGTCACCCGGCGGTCGGCGCGCGAGCCGCTCGCCTATATCACCGGCCATCGCGAGTTCTTCGGTCTGGAGCTCGAAGTCACGCCCGCTGTGCTCATTCCGCGGCCGGAAACGGAGCTGATCGTCGAAGCGGTGCTCGCGTCGGTGCCCGAGACGCAGCTCTTCACGATGATCGACGCGTGCACCGGCTGTGGGAACGTCGCGATTGCGGTGGCGACGGCGCGCAGCAACGCCCGCATCGTCGCCACGGACGTGTCCGAGGCGGCGCTCGTCGTCGCGCGGCGAAACGCGGCCAGGCACGGCGTCGAAGGACGGGTCACGTTCGTCGAGGCGGATCTGTTCGGCGATCTCACCGGGCCGGTCGACGTCATCACCGCCAATCCGCCGTACGTCGCCGAGCGCAATGCGTCCGGGCTGCAGCCGGAAGTCGGCGGGCACGAACCGCACGTCGCGCTCTTCGGCGGAGACGACGGCCTGCAGATGGTGGAGCGGGTCGTGCGCGAAGCACCGCCGCTGCTACGCGAAGGCGGCTATCTCGTCTTCGAATTCGGGCTCGGTCAGGACGTCGAGGTCGAGGCGCTCGTCCGCCGCTCGCGCGCACTCACGCTGCTCGACCTGAAGCGCGACCTTCAAGGGATCGCGAGGACGGCTATCGCCCGACGAATTTAAGGATGTATCTCAGTCCGGCGTCTGCGGGATCCTTCACACCGGTGATCATGTCCATATGCGCATGACCGGCGACCTCGTGCGCCTCGGCTGAATTCCCCGCGGCCGTCAGCGCCTTCGTCATCGCCTCGCCGTCCTCGCGTGTGCGCGGCGCATCCTGATCGCCGTACAGAATCAGAAACGGCGGATGCGAACCGGCGACGTGGGTAATCGCCGACGCATTGCGTACGACTTCGGGCTCGACGGGCGTGGGTCCCTGAAACATCGCCGACCGCGCGCTCTGCGTGAAGCCGCCGCTGATTGGAATGACGCCGGCGACGTGATCGATCGACTCGCCGACGTCGTGCAGGTAGGCCGGGTCTGACCCAAGCATGCCGACCAGCGTCGCCCCGGCGGAGTGTCCCGCGATGAAGATCTTGTCGGTCTTTCCCCCGTACTCGCCTGCGTGTGCGCCCAGCCAGGCGAACGCGCGTGCGACGTCCTGCACGTGCCCCGGGTACGTCGTCTTCGGCGACAGGCGATAGTTGATGACGGCCGTTTCGATCCCGTACGACGCGAATACCTGGCCGACGAATGCGTACTGATCCTTGATGCCGACGGTGAACCCGCCGCCGTGCACGAACATCAGGACCGGCATGTCGTGCTTGCCCTTCGGCACGTAGAGATCGAGGCGGTGCCGGTACTTGTCTGCGCCCTCGCCCGAGTAGTAGGTCAGGTTGGTATGCGTGTCGAAGGCGCCTCGCACGTCCGTCGCACGCATGACGGCCGACAACGCGACAGCGAGCGTCGCGAGCACGGCAGCACGAAACACAATCTTCATGACGGTAAGATTATCCGTCATGGCCGACTGCCTGTTCTGCAAAATCATCGAGCGGAAGATTCCATCGACGATCGTCTACGAGGACGAACGCGTCATCGCCTTCAACGACATCGATCCCCAGGCGCCGACGCACATCTTGATCGTGCCGAAACGCCACATTCCCACGCTCAACGAGGTGGGGGTCGAAGACGATCGGATCATCGGCGAGCTCGTCCGCCGCGCGGCGGCTATCGCCAAGGAGAAGGGCTTCTCGGAGGTCGGCTATCGCACGCTCTTCAACACCAATCGCGGAGCCGGCCAGAGCGTCTTCCACGTCCACCTGCACCTGCTCGGCGGGCGTCCGCTGACCTGGCCTCCGGGTTAGGCCAGGGCCGCCTGCAGATCCCGGATGAGCGTCTCGCGCTCGCCGGTCGGTAGCGCCGTGTGGATCATGTCGTCGAGCGACGTCAGCCAGATCGGCGCGCCCCATCGCGGATCGTCACGATAGCGCGGCACGATGTGCCAGTGCAGGTGCGGGACGACGTTGCCGAGCGACTCGAGGTTCATGTGATCGGGCCGCACCGTCCGGACGACGGCCGCCTGCGCCCTGAACAGATCCGCCGCCAAGGCCCGCCATTCGTCCGGGCTCAGTTCGTCCACGCGCGACACATGCCTGGGATCGAAGATCAGCTGGCAGTGCCCGCGGTAGGTCTGATTCGCCGACAGGTAGAGCGACGACACCGAGAGCGTCGCGACGAAATCCCAGTGCGCGTTGGACCTGGGCCTCGGCGCGTCGAGCGGACACCTCATCGCATCGCTCCTCACCCGACGAGCGCCGGCAGTTCGCGCAGCGACCGGATTACGGGCACCGCGCCGTCGTGCACGCTCAGCGACCGCGGCGCGCCCTCGTCGCCGCGATGCAGCCACACGGCCTTCATCCCGATGTTGAGCGCGCCCTCGACGTCGTGCCGCAGGCTGTCGCCGACCATCACCGCGTCGCGCGGCGCGACGTCGAGCTCGGCCAAAGCGAACAGGAAGATGCTCGGATGCGGCTTCATGTAGCCGTGGTCCACGGCCGCCACCGCGGCGGACACGTAGGGACGCAGCTCGAAATGCGACTGGAATTCGTCGAGCGGCCGGTGCGAGTTCGAGATGAGCGCGATCTTCACGCCGGCCGCCGTCAGCGTTCGCATCACCTCCGGCACGTCGTCGTACAGTTCGAAGTGATGGCTGCGCGCCCATTCGCCGTAGATCTCGCGCGCGCAGGCGTCGAGCGCCGCCTCGGTTGCGCCGTCCTTTCCGCCCATGTGCTCGATGATGCGCCGCGTGTAGGTGACGAACAGCTCGTGGTCGTACTCCACGCGAGCGGAGTCGTCGAGGACGGGCGCCGCGCACTCGACCGCCGACGCGAACTTCTCCGGATCGACGTCGATCCCATGTCGCCGAGAGAACGCCTGATAGCCCTCGCCCCGAAACACCGGCCCGGGATGAATCAGCGTGAAGTCCACGTCGAACACGACGGCTCGGACGCGATTCACGGCGTGACGGGACCAGGTTGACACGTCCCGGACGACGATGACATCGTCGCCGTGGACTGGAAGGTCAGAAAGGAATGCGTTATGGAAGCGCTGTCAGAGGCGCTCCGCGAGCGGCTGGGCGGTAGGGCCGCTCGAGACCTCGAAGAGTTCACCGACGCCAACAGGGCCCGTTGGAGCGAAGACGTGCTGCACCCCGCATCCGACCGATTCGAGAACCGGCTCACCGCCGAGATGGCCGCCTTCCGGCTCGAGATGCAGAGTGGGTTTGGCGACCTGCGCGTTGAAGTGCTGCGGTGGTCGTTCCTCTTCTGGATCGGACAGATCGCTGCGATCGCCGGCCTGCTCGCATTCATGCTGAATATGGGCCCGCGATAACGACCGTCGCACGGTCGAGCGACAGGTACTTCCTCGCGACCGCGTTCGCCTGATCGAGTGTCACCGCCCGCAGCAGATCGGGCACGCGCACGTCGAAGTCGAGTCCAAGGCCGAAGAACTCCGCCGTCTGCAGGTAGTTCGCGATGCCGGCGTTGGTCTCGAGCGCGCGCGGCATTGCGTAGATCAGAAACCGCCGCGAGTCGTCCAGCTCCTTCTGCGTCAGGCCCTCGGTGACGAGCTTCCGGACTTCCTCGTCAATCGAGGCGACGGCGCGATCGATGTTTGCCGCGCTCACGCCCGCGCGAATCAGCAGCGGCCCTTCGCGGACGTTCGCGTCCAGGGTGCTGTAGGCGTAGTACGCCATCCCCTGCCGCTCGCGGATGCTGTCGCCGAGCCGCCCGCTCATCGAGTACTGCCCGAACACGTGGTTCATCAGCCAGCAAGCGTAGTACTCCGGGTCGCGGCGCTCGACGGTCGTGAACCCGTACGCGATGTCGGCCTGCGCCTTGTTCATCATCGGAATCACGACGCGCCGCCTCGACGTGGCGGGCAACGCGTGCGGCACGACGATCGGCACGGGCGCCGGCGCCTGCCAGTCGCCGAACACGCGCGCGCTCACCGCTTCGGCATGACGCGCGTCCACGTCGCCAACGATGACGATCGACATGTCGGAGGGCGCGACGCGCGCGGCGTGCAGCGCCGCGAGGCGATCGCGCGTCAGTCCCTCCACGATCGCGATCGTGCCCTTCGTGCGACGGCCGTACGGGTGAGGCGGCGGATAGAGGAGCTCCATCAGCGCCTCGGTGGCGCGGACGCCGGGGTTGTCCTCGTCCTGGCGCAGCATCGTGATCACTTCGCCCTTGCGCGTTTCGAGCTCGTCCTCGGGCAGCGAGGGCGTCCGCACGATGTCGCCGATGATCGCCAGCACGTCGTCGAAGTCGTCGGCGAGACACGTGCAGATGAAGGAGAACAGATGCCGCGTGACGGTGACGCCGAGCGAGATGCCCCGGCTGTCGAGCGCCTCGGCGATGTCGTCGGCGGACCGTGTCGCCGTTCCGCGATCGATCACCTTCGACAGCAGGTGCATCGCGCCGGCAGCATCGGAAGGATCGCACACCGATCCGGCGCGGATGGCGATGTTGATCGTCACGGCCGGCGTCGTCGACGTGCGCCTCGTGGTGACGACGACGCCGTTGGCGAGAACCGTGCGGGCAGGTGTCAGTCCGGCGCTCACGTCAGTCGACCGGCAGCGGGTCGAACCAGCCGACCGTGCGATTGGCGTCCGTGAGTATCG
>CAZOIK010000094.1:0-2632 GCA_964579765.1 uncultured Bifidobacteriaceae bacterium | reverse complement strand
GAGCCTCATCGGCGATTTCAACGGCTGGGACGGCCGCGTCAACCCGATGCGGCTGCTCGCGCCGGCCGGCATCTGGGAGATCTTCATTCCCGGGCTGCACGACGGCGAGAACTACAAGTTCGAGATCCGGAGCCGGACCGGCGAGATTCTCAAGAAGGCCGACCCGTTCGGGTTCGCGTTCGAAGTGCCTCCGCAATCGGCGTCCGTCGTCCGCGACCTCACGGGCTATCGTTGGAAGGATCAGGATTGGATGGCCGCGCGCCGCGAGCAGGGCGAGTGGCTCGGCCGCCCGATGGCGATCTACGAGGCGCACCTCGGATCGTGGGCGCGCGTGCCTGAAGAGGGAAATCGCTTTCTCACCTATATCGAGCTCGCGGACCGGCTCGTGCCGTACGTGAAGGATCTCGGCTTCACGCACATCGAGCTGCTGCCGGTGATGGAGCATCCGTTCTCCGGCTCGTGGGGCTATCAGGTGCTCGGCTTCTTCGCGCCGACGAGCCGGTACGGCACGCCGGAAGACTTCAAGTTTTTCGTCGACGCCTGTCATCGCGCCGGGCTCGGCGTGATCCTCGACTGGGTGCCCGGACACTTTCCGAAAGATCAGCACGGGCTCGCGCGGTTCGACGGCACGGCGCTCTACGAGCACGCGGATCCCCGCCAGGGCGAGCACCAGGACTGGGGCACGCTGATCTTCAACTACGGACGCAACGAGGTCCGCAACTTCCTGCTGTCGAACGCGCTGTTCTGGCTCGAGGAGTATCACATCGACGGGCTGCGCGTGGACGCGGTCGCCTCGATGCTCTATCTCGATTACTCGCGGCGCGACGGCGAGTGGATTCCGAATCAGTACGGCGGCCGCGAGAATCTCGACGCCATCGCGTTCCTGCAGCAGCTCAACCGCCTGACGCACGGCGAATGCCCGGGGACGATCACGGCGGCGGAGGAGTCGACGGCGTGGGGCGGCGTCAGCCGGCCGGTGCATCTCGGCGGCCTCGGGTTCACCTACAAGTGGAATATGGGCTGGATGCACGACGTGCTGCAATACGTGCAGCAGGATCCGGTGTACCGGCGCTGGCATCACAACGACATCACGTTCTCGATGCTCTACGCCTTCACCGAGAACTTCATCCTGCCGTTCTCGCACGACGAGGTCGTGCACGGCAAGCGCTCGCTGCTCGACCGCATTCCAGGCGACGTCTGGCAGAAGCACGCGACGCTGCGGACGCTCTACGCCTACATGTACGGCCATCCGGGGAAGAAGCTGCTTTTCATGGGCGACGAGTTCGGCCAGTGGCACGAGTGGAACCACGATCGCAGCCTCGACTGGCACCTGCTCGACGACCCGCAGCACGCCGCGCTCAAGCGCTTCGTCCAGGATCTCAACTGGCACTACTCGGCCGAAGCCGCGCTGCACGAGCGCGACTTCACGCCCGACGGCTTCGCGTGGATCGACTGCAACGACAACGAGAACAGCGTCGTCTCGATGGCGCGGTTCGCGCGCGACCGCGCCGACTGCCTCGTGATGGTCTTCAACTTCACGCCCGTCGCGCGCTACGGCTACCGCATCGGCGTCCCGCGGGCGGGACACTACGCCGAGATCCTCAACAGCGACAGCGCGCTTTACGGCGGAGGCAACGTCGGCAACCTCGGCGGTCTCGACAGCGAACCAGTCGCGTCGCACGGCTTCGAGCAGTCGATCAGCCTCACCGTCCCGCCGCTCGGCTGCGTGTATCTGAAGCCGCGCTCCTGAACGACAGAAACCACGGAGACAGTGGTTTCTTCTTTCAACTGAATGACCTCGATCCGATGCTCGCGCACGGCAGCGGTCGCGCTGGTCACCGCGGCGACCTTCACCGACATCGTCGCCTACTCGATTGCGGTGCCGGTGCTGCCGGATTTGAGCCGGCGGCTGGGCGCGTCGGCGTCGATGATCGGGCTGCTGTTCGGCAGCTTCGGGCTGACGCTGCTCGTGGTGTCGGTGCCGATGGGCGCCGTCTCCGACCGTGTCGGGCGGAAGGGCCCGATGCTCTTCGGTCTCGTCGCGCTCGCGGCGGCGACGCTGCTCTTCGCGTATTCGTCCTCGCTCGCGCCGTTGTTCACGGCGCGGCTGATTCAGGGCGGGGCGGATGCGATCACGTGGGTCGTCGGCTTCGCCCTCGTCGCGGATCTGTACGAACCTGAAGAGCGCGGCCGTGTCACGGGCCTCATCATGGGTGGGACGAGCCTCGCGTACATGATCGGCCCCTCGCTCGGCGGCTGGCTGTACGAGATCGGCGGCATCCGGACGCCGTTTCTCTTCGTCACGGCGATGGCGGTCGTGACGGCCGGCGGCGTCGTGTGGCTGCGCGTGCCGCGGCCGCAGGCGGCGCGCGATCCGATCCCGGTCAGCGCGCTCCTCGCCGTGCGCGAGATCCGGCGCTGCGCGGTGCTGGTCCTCCTCGCGGCGCTGACGATGACGATGTTCGAACCGGTGTTCGTGCTGTACCTCGAGTCGGCGCTCGGCCTCGGGCCGGCTCGCATCGGCACGGTGTTCGGCGCGGCCGCGTTCGCCAACATCGCGTGGCACCCGGCCGCGGGACGCGCCGCTGACCGCTGGGGCGCGAAGCGGCTGACGATCGCCGGCCTGCTGGCG
>CAZOIK010000093.1:0-35171 GCA_964579765.1 uncultured Bifidobacteriaceae bacterium | reverse complement strand
CGTTCACGTACGGCGTGACGGGCAGCACGCATCTGGATCGCATCGGCGCGGTCATCGCGGCGCAAGAGCTGTCGCCGACGCCGATGCAGCTCGTCGCGCTCGGCCTGCTGCTCGTCGGATTCGCGTTCAAGGTCTCCGCCGTGCCGTTCCACATGTGGACACCCGACGCGTACGAAGGCGCGCCCTCGTCGGTCACCGGGTTCATGTCCACCGGCGTCAAGGCCGCGGCGTTCGCCGCGTTCGTCCGCGTGTTCCTTTCGGCGCTCGAGCCGCTGCACTCGAGCTGGGGCGCGGTGCTCTGGCCGATCGCCGCGGCGACGATGATCATCGGGACCGTCGTCGGCGTCGCGCAGACCAACGTCAAACGGATGCTCGCGTATTCGAGCATCGCGCACGGCGGGTACCTGCTGCTCGCGCTCGTCTCCGGCAACGACGTCGCCAAGGGCGCCGTGCTGTTCTACCTGCTGACGTACGCGATCACGAACATCGGCGCCTTCGGCGTCATCGTGCTCCTCGAGGACCGCGACCGGCCGAACGATCGGATCAGCGACTACGCGGGCCTCTGGAACGACCATCCGGCGCTCGTCGCGCTGATGACCGTCTTCCTGCTGTCGCTCGGCGGGTTCCCGCCGATGGCGGGCTTCATCGCGAAGTGGTACGTCTTCAGCGCCGCGATCAAGGCGGGTTATGTCTGGCTCGCCATCATCGGCGTGCTGACGAGCGTCGTCTCGGTCTTCTTCTACCTGCGCATCGTCGTCATGATGTACATGACGCCGTCGGGCGAGTCGATGGCCCGCGTCCCCGCCGTGCCGAAGCTTGCCGGCGCGGTGCTCGTCGTGTCGGCGCTCGCGATCTTCTATCTCGGGATTCTGCCCACACGCTTCATCGACCTCGCCGCCGCTTCAATCGGGTCGATCTTCTAAAAGTAGTGCGGACGTTCAGGCCTGCACTACAGGCCGTTGCTGCTATACGCCATCGCTGCGTATCCGCGCCGATACGCGTTGCCCGCGATTGCATCAAAACTCGTTCGCTGTGCGGAATTGGCCCGCTGCGGCTGCGATAGACTGTGCGATCCTTAAGCGAGACAGAGAGGTCATGGCCGCGCCAGGACGATTCACGACGAAGCTGTCGCCCGTGGAGTGCGAGATGAAGGCGCAGGCCGCGATCGTCGCCGAGCCCGAAGTGGTCGGCGTCGTCGAAGACTCGCTCGTCCTGATGCGCCGGCTCAAGGGCAGCATGTTTCACACCGTGCTCCGGGCGAAGCTGCTGCCCGAGGACGAGGGCACGGCGATTCTGCTGACGACGGGCGCCGATCGGATCGTGTTCGTCTTCTGTTTGATCTTTCTGGGCGCGTTCCTGCTCATCGACCTGTTCTTCCTGCTGGCGTACTTTCGCGTGTTCCGCGCGTATCAGTTCTCCGACCGCGACCGCGCCGACTGGCTGTTCATCACGCTGCCGTTCATCTCCACGGCGCTTGGCGTCGGCCTCTACCACCTCGGCCGCTATCAGAGCCGTGACGACAAGCCGTTCCTGACCCGCCTGTTCGTTGACGCGACGGAAGCCAAAGCGAAGGGAAAGATCAGAGTGGCCCCGTCCGCCCCCACGCCTCGGCCGCGTACCGACAGCGTCGCCGACGTCCAGAGTTAGCGGCTCGCGCGTTCCCGCGTGCTACGATGCGATTCCTTGCACGTCGAATCGCTCTCGACCGCCGTTGAGCTGGGCGCTGCCGCTGCGCCTCGCGCCCGCGCGCGCGCACTGACCACGAGGTTCGTCGATTTCTGGCTGCTCGGCGGCGCGAGTCTGGCGGTCTGGCTGGTCATGGTCGTCGCGCAGGGATTCCGATCGGCGTGGGCGATCGATCAGCACTTCAAGAACCTGACCGTCACCACGGCGTCGCTCGCGCTGCTCGTCAACTACCCGCACTTCCTGTTGTCGTACAAGCTGGCATATACCCGCGGCCGCGCGTTCGTCCGGCTGCACTGGTGGCAGCTCGTCGCGGTGCCGCTGCTGCTCGTCGTGGTCTTCGCGTGGGCGTTCGCCCGCTACGACGCGCCGGTGGCGCAGATGCCGGCGATCGTCGCCGTGCAGCGGATCCTCGCGCCGTGGGGCAGCAACGCGCGTGTGTTCTCGGGCCCGCGCCTGGGCGATCTGCTGTTCGGGCTGACCTTCAACGTGATGCTGTTCACGGTGGGGTGGCACTACACGAAGCAGGTGTTCGGCTGCATGATGGTGTACGCCCACTTCGACGGCTATCCGCTGTCGAAGCCGCAGCGCGCCATCGTGAAATGGGCGCTGCTCAGCCTCTGGTGGCTCAATTTCGTCTACGCCAACGCCACCGGCGCACAGCAGACGTTCTCGCAGTTTCAGTATTACTCGTTCGACGTGCCCGGCGTTCTCGTGCCGGTCACGACGGCGCTCGTCGCCGCAGGCGTCGCGCTCGTCGCGTACGCCGTGTTCTGGACGAATTACCGGGATCGCGGCGTCGCGCCCGGCCTCAACATGATCGTGCCGTTCGTCGCGCTGTACGTGTGGTGGCTGCCGGTCACGCGCCAGTTCGAGTTCTATTTCCTCCTGACGCCGCTTTTCCATTCCCTGCAGTACCTGGCGTTCGTCTACAAGCTGGAAGACGTGCGCATGCGCGAGGCCGGCCACGCGGAGCTCCGGGCGACGCTGCTGATTACCGGCATCGTGATCGCCGGCTGGCTGGCGTTCGAGTTCGTGCCCAACGAAGTCGATACCCTGCTCGGCACGTTTCAGTCGTGGCAGATGTTCTTCTTTTTCACCGCGGCCATGCTCTTCATCAACATCCACCATTACTTCATCGACAACGTGCTCTGGCGGTTCAAGGATCCTGCCGTGAAGCAGTATCTGCTCGCGTAGGCCGTGGGCACGATCTTTCTGCTTTCGCCGGCGTACTGCGGCGGCCGGCGCGCGTCGGCGATGTTGAACCCGGCGTCCGCATCGGCGATTGCAGGCCGCCTGCGCAGCGGTCTGCTCACGCTCGGCGAGGCCTTCAGCTTCTGCAGCGGCCTGTACTTCCGCGGCAAGCTCGCGTACGGCCGCGCGTTTGCGGGCACGCCCGACGCCGTCCGGGTCATCACGCCGACGCGCGGGCTGCAGTCGCCGGACGTGCGCGTGACCGCCGACGTGATCCGCGAGTTCGCGTCCGTTGACATCAGGGAAGACGACGAGCGGTATCGCGCGCCGCTCGAGCGGGACCTCCGCGCGGGGGCGGCCCGCATGCCGCGCGACGGCCGCGTCGTCCTGCTCGGCAGCATCGCGACCGGCAAATACGTGGACGTGCTCGTCGCGTGCCTCGGCGCCCGGCTGCACTTTCCGCCGTCGTTCATCGGCCGCGGCGACATGAGCCGCGGCGGCCTGCTGCTGCGTCATGCCGCGAGCCGCGTCGAGCTGGACTACGCGGTGCTCGACCCGGCGATGAAGCGCACCGGCGCGCGTCCGCCGAAGCTTGATCCGCGGACGCGAGTGAAGGCGGCGTCAGCCTGACAGGCGGAAGGGACTGAGATGAATCGGAGATCGTTTCTCGGACTCGGCACCAGCGCGGCGCTTCTGGCCGCGGCCTCGCGCTCGCTCGACGCCGCGCCGCGGCTCAAGCTGACGCGCGTGGAGCTGCTGCCCGTCCGCGCGACGTCGCGGACGGTCTGGCTGATCGTCCGGCTGCACACCGACGCGGGCCTCACGGGACTCGGGGAGGCGTCCGACGCGTTCGGCTACGCGAACACGACCGCTCAGGACGCCGCGCGCATGGAGGCCGAGCTTCAGCGGTTCTTCGAGATCGTCAAGGGCCGATCGCCGCTCGACATCGGGGCGTACCGTCAGCGCGGGTGGGCGATGGCCGAGCGCGGCGGACTGGTGCCGGCGACGGCCTTCGGCGCCATCGAGCAGGCGCTGTGGGATCTCGCCGGCAAAGCGCTCGACGTGCCGACGTACGCGCTGTTTGGCGGCAGGGTGCGCGACGCGCTCACGGTCTACGCGAACATCAACCGCGCGACGACACGGCGCACGCCGGAGGGATTTGCGGCAACGGCGACAGCAGCCGTGAAGGACGGCTTCCGCGCGGTGAAGGGCGCGCCGTGGGACGGCTTTCCGCCGGCCGGATCGCCGGAGGCCGCGATCGAGGCCGCCGTCGAAAACGGCATCGCATGCGCCGTGGCGATGCGCGACGCGGTCGGCCCCGATGTGGACGTCATGGTGGACTGCCACAGCTTCTTCGACGTCGCGCGGGCCGTGCGCGTGGCCGAGCGCCTCGAGCCGCTGAAGCTGGCGTGGTATGAGGAGCCGGTCGCGCCGACGCGCCTCGACGAGACGCGCGCGATCCGGCGGCGCATCACGCAGCCGATGGCGGCAGGGGAGATTCTCTTCGGCGTGGCCGGATTCGCCGGGCTGTGCCACGACAGAACCGTTGACGTGATCATGCCCGACGTCAAGCACTGCGGCGGGTTGCTCGAGCTGACGCGCATCGCGGCGGCCGCCGAGCAGAACGGCGTCCAGGTCGCGCCGCACAACCCGAGCGGTCCCGTGTCTACGGCGGCTGCCGTGCAGGTGGGCGCCGTGTTGAACAACTTCAGGCTGCTCGAGTTCCAATGGGGCGAAGTGGACTGGCGCGGTAGTGTCGTCGCGCCGGCGGAGCGGTTCATCGACGGGACGCTTCACGTGCCCGATCGTCCGGGATTCGGCATCGAGCTCGACGATCGCGTCGTTCGCGCTCATCTGGGAGCGTAAGATCGTCGGATGACCGTCAAGGATCTCGAACGCAGGTACGACTACAGCTATTGGGCGAATCGACGGCTCTTCGCCGTGATCGCGCAGCTGTCGCCGGAGCAGTTCGTGCAGAACGTCGCCGGTAGCTACGGATCGGTGCGCAACACGCTGGTGCACATGATGAGCGCCGAGTGGGGGTGGATCGATCGCTGCGGTGGTCCGGCGCGGGGCGCCGCGCTCAAGCCGGAGGCCTTCCCGACATTTGCGTCCATTGAGGAGCAGTGGGCCGTCGTCGAGGGCTACGCGCGCGAATTCCTCGGCCGTCTCATCGACGCCGATCTGGATCGCCTCGTCGAGTTCAGCCTGCCGCAGACGGGCGCTCGCGCGATGCCGGTCGGCGAGCTGCTCGAGCACGGTGTGAACCACGGCGTGCACCACCGCGGACAACTGGCGCTGCTGCTCCGGGCACTCGGCTACGCGCCGGGTAACGTGGACCTGTTGTTCTACGACGCCGAACGACGCGCGGTCGGCGCGTGACCGAGTCTCGGCGTCATGCGGACGGGCGTGCGCTGAGCGCGCTCGTCCTCGGCGGCACTTTCCTCGGCTGCTCGCCGATTCTCGTGCGCGTCTCCGAGCTCGGGCCGATTGCGACCGCCTTCTGGCGGCTGCTGCTGGCGCTCGTCCCGCTCGCCCTCTTCTTCGCCCGCGCCCGCCGCACCGGCAACGCCGGGCGGCTTCCTGAAACCGCTGCCGACCATCTGACGGCCGCGATGCCGGGCGTCTTTCTCGCCGGCGACCTGGCGACGTGGCACACGTCGCTGCACATGACGTCGGTCGCCAACTCCACGCTGCTCGCGAACATGGCGCCGATCTTCGTCACGCTGGCGAGCTGGCTCTTCCTGCGTCAGCGGATCAGCGGGCGGTTCCTGGCCGGTCTGGTGCTCAGCATCGTGGGCGTCGTCGTCCTGAACAGCCGCGCGATCGCGACGTCGCAGGGCCACCTGCGCGGCGACGCGGTTGCCGTCGGCGCGGCGATGTTCTACGCCGGCTACTTCATCATGCTCAGCCGCGCGCGGCGAGCGTTCTCGACGCCCGTCGTCATGGTCTGGAGCACGACGGCGGCCGCCGTGTGCGTGCTGCCGCTGTCGCTCGTCTTCGAACGCGCGTTCGTCCCGCACCTGCTGACCGGCTGGCTCATCCTCGTCGCGCTCGGGTGGGTGGTGCACGCGGGCGGGCAGGGCCTGATCACGTTCGCGCTCGCGTGGCTGCCGCCGGCGTTCTCGTCGCTGACGCTCCTGATCCAGCCCCTGGTCGCAGCCGTGCTCGCGTGGATGCTGCTCGCCGAACCGCTCGGCACGCCGCAGATCGCGGGCGGCGCCATCGTGATTGCGGGGATCCTGCTGGCGAGGCGGCCTGCTGCCGTCCCCGAATCCGCGGCTTGAAGGCGGCAGGCCGCCGTAGTACCCTCCGCCGCTCGACTCACAGCCAAAGGAGTGTCCGATGCGTGCGCATCTTCCCGTTGCCTCGGAACGTGGTGTGACCGGACTCGAGCTCATCGCGGCCATCGGCCTGCTGGTGCTCGCCGCTGGAGTGATAACGTGGATCGTCGGCACAGTCCGCTCGCTCAAGGTTCAGGAGCGCAACGTGTGTCTGACGCAGCTCGACAGAGTCGGCGCACAGGCGCAGACCTGGGCCAAGACGACGTCGCCGTCCAATCCAGGCGGCGAGCATTCGCTCTGCACGACGACGAAGGACATGGTGGAGAAGTACAACAAGGAATGTGCGGACCTCATCGGCGGGCTGCCCGTGCCGATGTGCGACTGACGGCCGCGTGATCAAAGCGATTTTCTGGGACAACGACGGGGTGCTCGTGGACACCGAGCGCCTCTACTTTCAGGCCACACAGGAGACGCTCGACGCGGCCGGCGTGCCGCTCTCGCACGACGAGTACGTCGAGTTCTTTCTGCGTCAGGGCCGCGGCGCGTGGCATCTGCTCGAAGAGCGGGGCGTGAGCGCGGACGACATCGCGCGCTGGCGCGATCGACGCAATCGCCTCTACAGCGAGCTGCTCGAGCGTGACGCCTGCGCCATCGAAGGCGTCTCGGCGACGCTCGAGCGGCTGCACCGCAAGTACGTCATGGGCATCGTCACCAGCTCGCGGCGCGATCACTTCGACATCATCCACACGCGCTGCAATCTTCTGCAGTACTTCGACTTCATCCTGACCTCCGGCGATTTCGCGCGCGTCAAGCCGCATCCCGATCCATATCTGATGGCCATCGAGCGCAGCGGCGCGCGGCCGGACGAGTGCATTGCGATCGAGGACTCCGAGCGCGGACTGCGGGCCGCGACCGACGCCGGCATCCGCTGCATCGTCATCCCCACGCCGCTGACCGCGGGCGGGAACTTCGCCGCCGCCTATCGTGTGCTCGAGCGCGTCGAGCAGGTGCCGGACGTCTTGTCCGTGTAGTGCAGGCCCTCAGGCCTGCCGCCCGCGGACCTGAAGGTCCGCGCGACACCAGCGGACTGTCTACGCCCACGCCATGCCCGCGGCGAAGAGCGCCGAGAACATCAGCAGCAGCTGCGCCGCCTCGGGCGTGAGCGGCATCATCGCCTCGCGCGAGGAGGCGCGTCGCACCCGGCGCACCAGCCGGATGGCCGACGGCAGCGTCGCGAGCGGCAGCCACATGCCGCGGCCGGCACCGGCCCACCAGAGCACAACCGGCACCACATAGGCGAACGCCAGCAGCGCGGTGTACTCGACGATGCTGGCGTCGCGTCCGATGACCACGGCGATCGTCCACTCGTGTTTCGCGAGGTCGTACTCGCGATCGCGGATGTTGTCGATCACGAGGATGTTCGTCGTCAGTGCGGCGACCGGCAGGCTGACGAAGAACGCCGGCCAGATCACCGACCCGGCGGGCGGCGCGATCGGGAACGGCGCCGCCAGCGCGGCGCTGGCCTGGACGTAGAACGTGCCCATCACGGCGACGATGCCGAAGAAGAGGAAGAAGAGCGGATCGCCGAGCGCGCGGTCGCCGAGCGGAAAGGGACCGGTCGAGTAGGCGAGGCTGGCGAGCACGCTGGCGACGCCGATCGCGATCGCCGGCACGCCCCCGATCCACACGAGGTACGCGCCCGCGGCCGCGCCGAGTGCGTATGTGAGGACGATGGCGCGGCGCACTTCGGCGAGGCTGATCAGGCCCGTCTCGATCGCCCGCACGAAGTCGGCGTGCTCGGCGTCGTCGGGGTGCCGAGAGAGGTTCGCGTAGTTGTCGGTGAAGACGCCGCCGAGCTGGATCATCCATCCGGCGACAAAGGCCGCGAGGGCGGCAGCCCACTGGAACACGCCGATGCGATACGCGAGCCCGGCCGCGACCAGCACGGGCGCCGCGGCGGTCGGCAGCGTGTGCCGCGGGTAAAGGAGCATGCGCACCCAGACGTCGCGCCGCGTCATGGGCTAGAGACTATCGCAGCTCAGGCGGCGCGGCGCGTAGTACGCTAGGTGTCTATGCATCAGTACGAAGCGCGCGTGAGCTGGACCCGGGGGAGCGCCGAGAAGTTCACCGACAACCGCTACAGCCGCGCCCACGAGTGGGTGTTCGACGGCGGCGTCACCGTCAGGGCGTCGGCGTCGCCCTCGATCGTCCCGCTGCCGATGTCCGTGGCCGACGCCGTCGATCCCGAGGAAGCGCTGATCGCGTCGGCCTCGAGCTGCCACATGTTGTACTTCCTCTTCTTCGCGGCCAAGCGCGGCTTCGTCATCGACAGCTACGTGGACAACGCGGTCGGCGCGCTCGAGAAGAATGCGGCCGGCAAGCAGTTCATCTCGAAGATCACGCTGCGGCCGCGCATCGCGTTTTCCGGCGACAAGGTTCCGTCGGCCGCCGACCTCGAGGCGCTGCATCATGCGGCGCATGACGAATGTTTTATCGCCAACTCGCTGCGGTCGGAGATCGCCGTCGAGCCGGCGCTGGAGTAGGGACATGTTCGCAACCGCTGCGCTGCTCGTCGTCTTTCTCGTGCCGCAGACCGCGCCGGACAAGTCGGCGGCGCCGGACGTCACCCTCATGAAGGCCGCGCTCGGCGGCAACTGCTCGGCGGATTTCACCGTGAAGGACGAGGCCGGGAAGCCCGTCTACGGCGCGAACGTGCACGTGCGGGTGCGCTACGGGTTCATGGGCATCAAGCGCGCCGACCTCGACGTCGGCACGAGCTCGATGGGCAAGGCGAGAATCGAAGGGCTTCCGGAGAAGGCGAAGCCCCTCGAGTACGAGATTCAGAAAGACATGAAGCGCGCGTCAGCCGAGCAGCTCGTCGAGGACAACTGCAACGCCAAGTTTGAGCTTACGCTCAAGTAGTCTCCAGTCTCCAGTCTCCAGTCTCCAGTCTCCAGTCCCCAGTCTCCAGTCCCCAGTCTCCAGTCCGTCGTGACTCGCGACTAAGACCGGGGACTGGGGACTGGGGACTGGCGACTGGGGACCGGGGACTGGAGGACTGGAGACTACAGATTACAGATTCGGGTCCGCCGCCCCCACCAGTTCGAGGTTCAGCCCGTCCGGATCCTTCACGAACACGTTGCGCACCGTGTCGCTCCACTCGACGAGCTCTTCGTTGCGCGACATGACGCGGCCCTTGTTCTCCTTGATCTTCGCGAGCAGGTCGCGGATGTGGCCGACGTGGAGCGCCATGCCGGAGGCGTTGGCGTCGGTGACCCGCAGCTCGTACGGCTTGCGCGGCACGCCCTTGATCTCGATGAACTGAATGCGCGCGCGGCTGCCCCAGATGTCACCGCTCGTGATCCGGTACGACGCGCCCTTCGGCAGCCCCATCAGATCCAGCATCGCCTGGTTGCTCTCGAACTTCGTCGGCGCCGGCAGGTCCATGCCGAGGACGCCGTTCCAGTACTTGAGCGTCGCGTCCATGTCGCGGACGGTCTCGCCGATGACCGCGCCGACGATCTGCCCGGGCGGCGGCGGCGCCGCGGCGGGCCCGTTCTGGCGGCCGCGGCCGCCGGCCGGCGCGGTCGAGTCGGCGATCTGAATGTCCTCCGGCGTCGCCTGGATCGCTTCGACGAAGTAGCCGTCGGGATCCTGCATGACGAGCGCGCGCGCGGTGCCGAACGGCGTCGGCGCCGACACCGGCGTGCCGCCTTTCGTGACGATCGTCGCGTTCACCTTCTTCGCGTTCGCCACGACCTCGTCGAGGTTGCGGACGAGCATGTTCATCCACGGCGCGCCGGGATCCTGGATGTCCGGCACCTTGTGCATCTGGCGCTCGAGATCGCCGAACTGCGTCAGCTCGAAGTTGAACGCGCCGCGCAGCTGGGTCATCGCGACGCGCAGCGACGCCGTCGGCGAGTTCGTGAGGACGCGCGGGCCCTTGGGATCGAACGAGCGCACCTGTCCGTTCAGTCCGAAGACGTCGTGATAGAACGCGAGCGTTTTCTCGACGTCGTTGGTCGAGTGGATGGCGTGCATCAGACCGATGACGCCGGTCTTGTGCGTCGAATTCGGGTACGGTGCCTGGGCGCGGGCGGCGCCGGCGACCAGCACGGCCGCGGTGGCGATGGCAAGAACACGCATGACGTTCTCCTTAGGTTTGTTCGTGCGAACGGAGGATACCACGGAGGACGGCCGCCCCAGTATCATGCGCGCGCCCATGCACGCCGTCACGACACACACGAACGCCGAGCCCCTCGCGCGCCGGCTCGGCCTTGGCGGCGCGACGGCCGTCAACGTCCTCGCGATGATCGGTGTCGGCCCGTTTGTCACCATCCCGCTCCTGCTGAAGACCATGGGCGGCCCGCAGGCGATGCTGGGCTGGTTCGTCGGCGCCGGCATCGCGCTCGCCGACGGCCTCGTCTGGGCGGAACTCGGCGCCGCCATGCCGCGATCGGGCGGCGGCTACCAATATCTGCTCGAGGCGTACGGACCGCAGGGCGCCGGCCGTCTGTTCAGCTTCCTCTATCTATGGCAGACGGTCGCGGGCATGCCGCTCGTCATCGCCTCCGGCGCCGTCGGCTTCGCGCACTACGCGAGCTTCCTTGCGCCGTCCATGACGCCGTGGACGGCGAAGCTGCTCGCGATGGCCGCCTGCGCGGCGGCCACGGCCTGCATCTATCGCCGCATCGACACGATCGGCCGATGGAGCCTCGCGCTCGGCGCGCTGACGCTCGGGGCGGTCGCGTGGATCGTCGTGGACGGCGTGACGCACGGCTCCGCGCGCGCGCTCGCGATTCCGCCCGAGGCGTGGACCCTGTCGAGGAAGTTCTGGATCGGCCTCGGCGGCGCGACGCTCTACGCCGCGTACGACTACATGGGCTACAACACGATCTGCGGCCTCGGCGGCGAAGTGACGCGGCCCACGCAGACGATCCCGCGCTCCATCGTCGCGGCCGTCGGCCTCGTGGCGCTGCTGTACTTCACGATGAACCTCTCGATCGTCAGCGTCGTGCCGTGGCGCGACGCCATGCGCTCGGACTTCGTCGCCTCGGAGTTCGTCGCGCGCCTGCACGGCGGACGCCTCGCGTCGGTCATGACGATCGCGATTCTCGCGATTGCGCTGTCGAGCCTCTACGCGAACATGCTGACGTTCTCGCGCGTGCCGTTCGCCGCGGCCAGCGAGGGCCGCTTCTTCCGTGCGTTCGCGCGCCTCGATCCGTCCGGCGGCTTCCCGTCGTTCGCCGTCGTCTACATGGGCGCGGCGTCGGCGCTCTGCTGCCTGATCGATCTGGACGCGCTCATCAACGCCGTCACGCTGATCTATCTGATGATCGCCGCCGTGCCCATGGTGCCGGCCGTCGTCGCACTGCGCCGCACGCGCCCGGACGTGCCGCGTCCGTTCCGGATGTGGCTCTATCCGCTGCCGGCCGTCGTCGCGATGTGCGGCTGGCTCTTCGTCATCGCGACCAGCGGGGTGACGTATCTCGTCTCGGCCGCGGCGGTCGTCGCCGCCGGCGTGGCCGCCTATCTGTGGCGCGCCAAAGCGTCCGGCGAGTGGCCGTACGCGTGATAAGTTGTCTCTTTGCTGCCGAGGAGGTTCCCATGATTGTCGTCAGGAACTGTTTCGTGGCCAAACCGGGTCAGGCGAGCACGCTCGCCACGCAACTCAAGGAGGCGGCGGCGGCCGCGTCGAGCCTCGGAAAGTACCGCGTGCTCACGGATGTGACGGGCGAGTTCAACCGCGTCGTCCTCGAGTACGAAGCGGCGAACGTCGCGGAGTTCGAGGCGACCATGAAGGAGTACGCGACCAACGAGACCTTTCGCGCGAAGATGAAAGGCTACACGGACCTCTATCAGACCGGGACGCGCGAGATTCTGCAGGTCGTCTGATGAAGCCGTCACCGCTGTTCCTCACGTTGCTGGCATTCGCCGCCGCGCCGGCATTCGCGCAGTCGCGGGCGGCGACGCACATCGAGAGCGACAAAGTCGCGGCCGCGCTTTCAGGCGGCCGCGGCATCGTCGGGCCGCTTGTCGCGACGAAGGACTACACCGTGTCCGGCATCCGGCGCACGACGCCGGGACAGGTGGAGATCCACGATCGCGAGACGGACATCTTCTACGTGACCGACGGCGAAGCCACGTTCGTCACGGGCGGCACCATCGTCGGCGCGAAGAAGACGGCGCCGGGACAGACGCGCGGCACGGACATCCGCGGCGGCCGGACGATGACGCTCAGGAAGGGCGACGTGGTGACGATTCCCGCCGGCACGCCGCACTGGTTCAAAGCCGTGTCGCCGTCGATCAGCTATCTGACCGTCAAGGTCCTCAAGTGATTCTGCTCGTGACGGGCGGCAGCCGCGGCATCGGCGCCGCCACTGCCCGGCTGGCCGCCGCGCGCGGCTACGACGTCTGCGTGAACTACCGCCGCAACAAGGACGCCGCGGCACGCGTCGTCGCTCAGGTGGAGGCCGAGGGACGACGTGCCGTGGCCGTGGCAGCCGACGTCGCGGTGGACGGCGACGTGGTCCGCCTGTTCGAGACCTGCGACCGGGCGCTCGGGCCGCTCGACGCGCTCGTCAACAACGCCGCCGTCCTCGAGCGGCAGATGCGGCTCGACGCGATGGACGGCGCGCGCATCGGCCGCGTCCTCGCCACCAACGTCGTCGGCCCGTTCCTCTGCGCGAGAGAAGCCGTGAAACGCATGTCCACGAAGTACGGCGGCCGCGGCGGCGCCATCGTCAACGTCTCGTCCGGCGCGTCGCGGCTCGGGTCGCCGAACGAATACGTCGATTATGCGGCGTCGAAGGGCGCGCTCGACACGATGACGACCGGCCTGGCCAAGGAAGTGGCGCAGGAAGGCATTCGCGTCAACGCCGTCCGCGCCGGCCACGTCTATACCGAGCTGCACGCGAGCGGCGGCGAGCCCGATCGCGTCGAGCGCGTGAAGCACCTGGTCGCGATGAAACGAGGCGGCCAGCCCGAGGAAATCGCGCGCGCAATTCTCTGGCTCCTGTCCGACGAAGCGTCGTTCACCACGGGCGCGTTCCTCGACGTGGCCGGGGGGAACTGACGTGCGCCGCGCAGCCGCCGTCGCGACCGCCGCGTTGACCATCGCCTGCCACGGCGGCTCCGGGATGACGCCGTCGTCTCCCTCGTCGAACGGGGCAAACGACCACACCGGCGGGCTGCCGTCCGGACCGCTCGCGTTCCACGCGCTGCCGATCGCGGTCGAGCAGATTCGCTTCATCACGCCGCTCGGCAACCTGAATCCGCCCGGCCACACGACGCCGACCGATCACATCTACCTGTACTTCGCGGCGCCGGATGCCGGCGAGTCGCCCGCGTCACGAGTCCAGCCCGTCTTCGCGCCGGCGTCCGGGACGATTTTCTTCGTCATCGGCGGGCAGGGGACCGAGTCGAAGATCATGATGCGCGTCAGCGGCGACAAGGTGTACTACCTCGATCACGTCGTCCCCGACGTGCCGGTGAGTCCAGGGACGATGGTGACGTCGGGCCAGCGGCTGGGGACGACCGGATCCGCGTACGGCATCGACCTCGGCGTCATCAACTACGACCTGACGCGCAACATTCTCAGCCCGTCGCGATATCCGGACGAAACCGTCCACGGCGACGCGCCGCTGCAGTATTTCGACGAACCGCTCCGCTCGCAGCTGTATGCGAAGGTGCAGCGGATCGGCGGCGATCTCGACGGCAGGTTCGACTTCGACGTCGCGGGGCGTCTCGTCGGCAACTGGTTTCTCGATGCCGGCGGATCGTACGCGCTGTCGTTTGCGTACAACACCTACGATCCGTCGGAAGTGCGGATTGCCCTCGGCGGCGTGCCGCTGAGCGGAGTGTACGCCATCGGCCCGGGCGAGCCGGCGCCGGCCGACGTCTCGGTGGCGAGCGGCATCGTCAAGTACACGCTGACGTCCGCGCGCACCGGGCCGCCCACCAACCCGCCGCCGGCTATCGGCACGCTGCTCGTCCAGATGATGAGCGACAGCCGCATCGAGGTCGAGGCGTTCGTCGGGTCGTTCAGCGCGTCGGCGTTCACGAGCAACGCGCATTTTTTCATCCGCTGACGCGAGCCGTCCAAGGAGGAGCATGGATCCCAGTTACTGGCGCGACCACGGCGTGAAAATCGTGCCGGGGTCCGATCTCGACGTGAACACGCCGCAGACGCCGGGCATGAGCCGCGCGGCGGCGATCACCAACGCGCGGACCGGCGCGAGCAAGCTCTGGGCGGGCACCGTCACGATTCATCCGAACGCGAAGACGGGCGCGCATCACCACGGCGATCTCGAGAGCGTCATCTATGTCGTCTCCGGACGCGCGCGGATGCGCTGGGGCGAGCATCTCGAGTACGTCGCCGAGGCGGGGCCGGGCGACTTCATCTACGTGCCGCCGTACGTCCCGCACCAGGAGATCAACGCGAATCCCCACGAGCCGCTGAGCTGCGTCCTCGTGCGGAGCGGCCAGGATCCGGTCGTCGTGAACCTCGACATCGCCCCGGCCGAGCCGCCCGACGACGTGCCGTGGGTCGACAACATCCATCCCGCTCCGAAGAAGTGACTGGAGACTGGAGACTGGGGACTGGAGACTACACCGTGCACTACCTCCTGTTCTACGACGTCGTCGGTGACTACGCCGTGAAGCGACTGCCGTTCCGCGCGGCGCATCTGGCGCATGCGACGCGCGCCGCCGAGCGGGGCGAACTGGTGCTGGGCGGCGCGCTCGCGGATCCGGTGGACGGCGCCGTGCTCCTGTTCAAAGGATCGTCGCCGGCAGCGGCAGAAGCCTTCGCGACAAACGATCCGTACGTCGTCAACGGCCTCGTCGCGCGCTGGCGCGTCCGCGAGTGGACGACCGTCGTCGGCGATCTGGCCGAGCATTCGCCGCCGCGTACGTAGGGCGGCCCGCGCGACGAGAGATCCGCGCTACTTCTTGAGAAGGTCGTAGTATCCGCGGCAGCGCGTGGCGCCGCAGTTGGCGAGCAGGTCGTCGATCTTCTGCATTTGCTGCGTGCTGTAGTAGCCGGGCACTGACTCGGGCAGCATGTAGCCGCCGAAGAGCGATCGGATGATCACGCTCTTGTCCGTATGCGGAAGCTTCTTCACGTTCTCGATGTAGCGCTGGAAGCTGCCGTCGCGGAACAGGTAGTTCTCGATGTTCGAGATGTAGAACGCCGACACCTTCTCGCCGCGGCGCGCGATCTCGCCGCCGATGGCGGCCAGCGCGTGCGGTCCGGCGAGGTTGCCGACGACGGGCACCACGAGGTCGCGCCCTTCGAGGCCTTTCACGAACTGGAAGTCGTCTTCCGACGCCAGGTACGAGAGCTGCCGGCCGCGGCGGTCGGTCTCGAGCAGCAGATCGCGATAGGTCGGGTAGTACTCGCGCGCCGGCCGGCCGGTCGAGTGGAACTGCAGGCCGAGGCCGTCTCGGACGAACTGGCCGTGAAAGCGGTCGATCGTCGCGAGGTCGCGATCCGACATCGGCATCCCGGTCTTGTGGACGAGATCGTGCAGCCGCTCGGACGTCGCGGCGAGCGCCGCGGGCGAGAGCGGCTTCGCCCGGTCGAAGTACATGACGATCTTCTCGATCGTCGCGTCGCGCCACGTGTCGGGCCGATCGGGCGCCGCGCGGCCGATCAGCAGGCCTAGGAATTCGACGCGGTCGCGCGACGCGGCGAACAGCGCCTTGAACAGCAGATGCAGCAGCAGGTTGTCGCGGCGGACGTCGATGATGAACGCGGACGTCGGCCGGATGTGCGCGATGTACGAGAAGTTCTGATCGGGCCCGACGCCGACGTAGACGCCTCCGGTGACGCCGGCCTGCTCGAGCGCGGGCATGACGTGCAGATATGAGCTTTCGTTGGAAATCAGGTTGTCGGTGTCGAACTCGCCGTCCGGCTCGGACAGCTGCTCGCTGAGCGCGGCGAACGCCGACTGACTGTGAATGCGAACCGTGCACGTCGCGGCCACCACCACGACGACGGCCGCGAGCATTGCACGCTTACAATCCTGCAATCCTGCCATGCCGCAATTCTGCAATATTATTGTCGTCGTGGCGCAGCCAAAAGTCCGGCCGCTCGACTCACGCTGGCCGGCGGCGGAGCACCCTCAGCCTCTGACGTCCGACGAGCTGATCGAGCTGAATCCCGAGCTGCGCGCCGTGCTGACGCCGGATCGCGCGAGCCGGCCGTTCTCCATCACGCTGGTCTTCCCGCGCCTCGACGTGCCGGACTTTTCGCGCGCGCTCGAGCTCGCGCGCCGGTCGCCGGGCTTCCGCGAGACGGGCGCCGGCCCCGGGACGCGCTACCGCGCGAGGTTCTTCACGGCCGACGCGGCGCGCCTGCGCGAGGTCTTCGACGTCGTCGGCCGCTCGGCCGACACGGAGATCCTCGTGGACGACCAGCCGCTGCCGTACGGACGCGAGCTGTGGATTCCGCTCGTGGGCTTCTTCGTCAACCCCTAGGCTGTGGCCAAGAGTCACGTCAGCGAAGTCGAACGCGATCTGCAGAAGCTCGAGACGGGGCTCAAGAACCTCGAGGCGCAGTACAACATGTTCTTCAGCGGCCGGCTGCCGAAGCCGCCGTGGGAGACTCGGAGCGCCGTCGAAGCGCTCGTGAAGCGCTACGATCGCGGGTTCATTCAGAACTACGGCGATCGCTTCCGTTTTCAGACGCTGCAGTCACGCTTCGCGACGCTCATCGAGCTGTGGGACAAGGGCCTGCGCGCGCGCGAGGAGGGCCGCCCGGGGCCGTTCGCGCATCACAAGGCGCAGGACGAGCCGAAGAGGCCCGAGAACCGGATTCTCCACGTCGCGGCGTTCAGCGACGTGCTGCGCGAGCAGGACAAGCTGCACGATCTCTACGAGTCGCTCGCCGAGGCGCGGAACGAAGTCGGCCTCGACCCGGTGCCGTACCACAAGTTCGCGGAGCTGGTGAAGAACCAGGTGAAGAAGCTGAACGAGGACGGAGACACCGAGGTCGCGTTCCGCGTCGCCATCAAGGACGGGAAGGTCAGTTTCACGGCCCGCGCCATGCACGGGATTGACTGAGGCAGGGAGAGGGGAAGAGCAGCGGGCAGAGGGCAAAAGGCAGAGGGCAGAGGCGAGGAGCGTGCCCTCTGCCCTCTGCCCTCTGCTCTACGTCAACTACAGCTTGGTGACGTTGCCGGCCTGCGGGCCTTTCGGGCCGTCAACGATCTCGAATTCGACCGCCATGCCCTCTTCGAGCGACCGGAACCCGTCGCCCTGGATTGCCGAGTAGTGCACGAAGACGTCGCTGCCTCCGTCACGCTCGATGAATCCATATCCCTTGGCGTTGTTGAACCACTTCACTTTTCCTGTGATGCGCATCGTTCTTCTTCCTTACGTCGGCGCTGTTCTCTGTTCGGCGCGCCGATGAACCAGCCGTCGGCAACCGTTGCCGAGGCAAAAAAAAAGGCCGCAGTGGTTGCGGCCTTTCCCTTACGGCGCCAGGCCCGCCCGGCGTCGAGGAAGATAATACTGGACTTTGTCGCCCATGCCAAGAGCCCTGTTGAGCGTCTCCAATAAGACCGGCATCATCGACCTGGGCCGCGGCCTCGTGTCGCGCGGGTTCGAGCTGGTCTCGACCGGCGGCACGGCGCGCACGCTGGCGTCGGCCGGTCTCCCCGTGACCAACGTCTCCGACGTGACCGGCTTCCCGGAAATGCTCGATGGACGCGTGAAGACGCTCCATCCGAAGCTGCACGGCGGCATCCTCGCGCGGCGGGGTCGCCCCGAGGATCTCGAGGCCCTGCAACGCCACGGCGTCGGCCTGGTTGACCTAGTGGTCGTCAACCTCTACCCGTTTGCCGAGACCGCGGCGAACCCGGCGGCGACATTTGATCAACTTGTCGAAGAAATCGACATCGGCGGCCCCTCGATGGTCCGGGCGGCGGCCAAGAACTTCCGCGACGTCCTTGTCGTGATCGACCCGGCCGACTACCCGCGCCTGCTCGGGCAACTCGACGCGACGCCGAGCCTCGCGTTCCGGTTCGAGCTGATGCAGAAGGCGTTCGCGCACACGGCGGCGTACGACGGAGACATCAGCGCGACGCTCGCCGACATCGCGCTGCGGGACTCGGCGTTCGAACGGGGAGCGCGCGAGCTGCTGCCGTTACGCGTGAACGCCACGCTCGAGAAGATTCGCGATCTGCGTTACGGCGAGAACCCGCACCAGCCCGCCGCCTGGTACGCGAGCGCCGCTGGTGTACGGCAGGCCTTCAGGCCTGCCGGATTCGCCGCCGCCAGCATCATCCAGGGCAAGGAGCTCTCATACACGAACCTGCTCGATCTCGACGCCGCGGCCCGCATTGTCCTCGAGTTCGACGAGCCGGCTGCGGCGGTGATCAAGCACACCAATCCGTGCGGCGCCGCCATCGGCACCTCTATCGCCGACGCCTACGTTCGCGCGCGGCAGGCGGATCCCGTCTCGGCCTTCGGCGGCATCATCGGGCTCAATCGCCCCATCGACGTGGCCGCCGCCGAAGCCATTGCGTCCACGCGCATCGACGCCGTCGTCGCGCCGGCCGTTGACGAGGCCGCGAAGGCGATCCTCGCGAAGAAGGCGAACATGCGCGTCGTCGTCGCCGATTTCTCCGGCCTGCGCGACACGGTGGACATGCGCTCGATTCTCGGCGCGATGCTGATGCAGTCGAGCGATCGCGTGGTCGAAGCGGCCGAGCCGTGGGGCGCCGGCGCGCTGCCTCCGGGCTTCAGCGTGCCGACGAAGCGTCAGCCGACGGCCGAGGAGTGGACCGCGCTGCGCTTCGCGTGGCGCGTCTGCGCCCACGTCAAGTCGAACACGATCATCTTCACCGACGCGCATGCGACCCTTGCAATCGGTGCCGGCCAGATGAGCCGCGTCGATGCCGCGAACGTCGCCGTCATGAAAGCGCGCGACGCGAACGTGTCGCTCGCGGGCTCCGTCTGTGCATCCGACGCCTTCTTTCCGTTCCGCGACGGCCTCGACGTCGTCGCGAACGCCGGCGCGAAGGCGGTGATTCAGCCCGGAGGGTCGGTGAAGGACGCGGAGGTGATTGCCGCTGCCGACGAACACGGCCTCGCGATGGTGTTCGCGGGACGACGGCATTTTCGACACTAGAGAGCGTTTTTCACTTCGATGTAAGGGAGCACCAAGAACTCAGGGCGGGCGGCTGAGGATCCGGACGCGTCGATCCGGTTGAGGCAGCCTCGGATCCGGCTGCGGCAGCCCCGGATCTGCGTCCGGCAGCGGCGGATGCGCGCCGGCACGCGTCGATCAGCACTCGGGAGCGGCGGTCACCGTCCGGGCTGGCGCGGACTCACGCGGGTCCCCTCAGGAATCACCATTCGTCTCCGGCAATTCCACACATCTCGAGCGGTTGCCATGCTCCGCAACCTGACCGCAGCTCCGAACGGCGCGCGTGCGAGGCGCGCGCATCGTGTTGCTCCTCCTGTGGCGATCTCAACGGAACGCTAAGCGCGTCTGCCTCTAGCCGCAGCGAACGGCAGCGTCACGAGGATGAGGAACAGCATCAGGAACTCGGAGTCGCCGAAGTTGTACTCGAACATTCCGGCGGCGAGCATCGCGGTGACGGTGGCGAGCGCGGTGGCGGCGAGCAGCCGCTGGCGCTTGTCGCGCATCATCTTCGACAGCGCGACGATGAGGCCGACGACGAACCAGAGCCAGGCGGCGAGCGCGGGAAGGCCGCGTTCCGCGGCGATCTGCAGGGGCACGTTGTGCAGGTGCGGGTTGGTCGCGTTGACGGCGTCGGCCTCGCGGTACTTCGCATACAGCGGCTGCACCATGTTCGGGCCGATGCCGACCAGCGGATGGTCCTCGATCATGTGCAGGCCCTCATGCGCCATCGCGATGCGGTCGCGGCTCGTCGGATCCTTCAGGTTGAAGATCGACTCGAAGCGGTCGGTGACGCGCGCGGGCGCGGCGATGAAGAAGACCAGCGCGAGCACCGGGAGCGTCGCGAGGAGACGCCGGTCCTTCAGCAGCAGCAGCAGCGCCACCGCCGCGCACGCGCCGACTTCGGCGCTGCGCGAAAACGTCAGCGGGATGGCCACGGCCAGCGCCGGGACGACGAGCGCCGCCCAGAGGCGATCGCGCTCGCCGAACAGAATCCGCGCGAGCGCCGTGCCGATGACCAGCATCAGCAGCCCCGAGTACGTCATGTAGTGGCCGAGCGTCCCCTGCGGCCGCTGGCCGAGGTTGTCGTAGTGCAGCACGCCGTACTGGAAGATGCCGACGGCCGCGGCCGCCGCGGCGAACGACACCACCACGGTCACCATCGTCTGCGCCTGCGTGCCGCGCGCGAAGCGATAGACGAGCGGCACGAGCAGGAACAGCACCATCTGCTTGCAGGCCATCAGGCTGGTGCGCGGATCGGGCGAGAACGCCGTCGAGACGAGCGTCAGCACGGCGTAGGCGACGAGCGGCCACGCAAACGACGGGATCTCGATCGTCTCGCGATCGACGACGAGGAGCGCGACCCAGCAGACGAGCGAGACCGTCAGCAGGATCTGCGCGACGGCGATCGAGAACTGCAGGGCGCCGGCGACGCCGAACAGCGCGAGCAGGCCCGCCTGCTCGAGGGCGGCGTGTCGGCGGGGCAACGCGTCCGCGCGGGCAGCCACGGTCATTGGGACGTTCCTAGTGTAGCGCGCGCTCGGCGGCGTCGAGCACCTGCTGCGGCGTCAGCCAGGCCAGGCAGCGGAAATCCCCCGGCACGCAGACGCGCTGGTCGCACGGCCGGCACGGCAGGCCCTCCACTTCGGCCGCGTCGCTGCGATACTCCGGCGCGCGCCAGGGCCCCGATCGCACCGGCAGCGTCGGGCCGTAGAGGCCGACAATCGGCGCCGCGCTCGTGGACGCGATGTGCATCGGCCCGCTGTCGCCGCCGACGAAGAGCGCCGCGCGGTCCATCAGCGCGCGCAGTTCGTCCAGCGTGAACGCGCACGCGTGGACGCGCGCGACGTCGCCCGGATCGACGAGCGGCCGCGTCTGCGCGACGAGCCTCGCCGCGGCGTCCCGTTCCGAGGGGCCCGACACGACGATGACATGCCGCCGGGGCCGGCCGCGGACGAGCGTCGCGGCCACCGACGCGAATGCGTCGAGCGGCCACCGTCGAAACGGATTGCCGGCGCTGACGTGCAGCACGATCAGTTCGTCGCCCGGCGCCGCGCCCAGGGCGGCGAGCGCCTCGTCCACGACGCACGCCGCGACCGGGTCTACCGGCATCTCCGTCGGCGCCTGACTGCGATCGGGCATCGGGATGCCGAGCGCGACCAGCAGGTCCCATTGGTTCTCGACCGCGTGCCGCGGCCGGATGCCGCGCGGCCGGGGCACGCGCGTCGTGTACATCCAGCCCCGGCCCGGCACGTCGTAGCCGATGCGCCGCGGCGCACCCGACAGCCACGCCAGCAGCGAGCTGCGGGGCCCGCTGTGAAAATCGACGACGAGGTCGTAGCGAACGCTGCGCAGCCGCCGGGCCAGCGCGAGGTCGTCGGCGAGACCGGCGAGCCCACGGCGACCGCGCGAGACGATCACCTCGTCGAGCTGCGGATTGTGCGCGACGATCGGCGCCGCCAGCGGCTCGACGAGATACGAGATGTGGGCGTCTGGAAAGTGCTGGCGAAGACCGCGGAGGGCCGGCGTCGTGAAGACGACGTCGCCGATCTCGCGTAAGCGAATGACAAGGACGCGCAACGCTACGGTTCGACGGTCGCTTCGTCGATCAGCATCACCGGGATGTCGTCCTTGATCGGGTAGACGCGCTTGCAGGTGTCACACTTGAGCGCCGTTCCGTTCTTGACGAGGACGACCGGCGTTTTGCAGTTGGGGCACGCCAGAATGGCGAGCAGTTCCGGATCGACGGCCATGCGCCGAACTATATGACACCTGTGCGCTTTTGTGGAACAATTCACCTCGTATGAGAGTGGCCGTTCTCGTCGCGGGTCTTTCTCTGGCCGCCGCGATCGGCGCGCCCGTGGCGGCGCAGGCACCGAACGACGCCGAGGCGCGGATCGGCGACGCATACGCGCAGTACATGCTCGGCCGGCATCTCGAAACGGCCGACGACATCCCCGGCGCCGTTGCCGCGTTCAGGCGCGCGGCGCAGCTCGACCCGAAGGGCGCCGACGTCGTCGCCGAGCTGGCCGGCCTCTACATGAGGCAGAGCCGGCTCGACGAAGCGATCGCCGCCGGCGACGAGGCGCTCAAAATCGATCCCGACAATCGCGAAGCGCATCGCGTGCTCGGCATCGTGTACGCGACGCTCGTCGAGAGCAGCCGGCGCAGCGCGCGCAACGCGCAGAACGCGGGCGCGGTGGCCGAGAACCTCGGCAAGGCGATTCAGCATCTCGAGAAGGCGATCGACCCGCAGATCGACTCCGACCCGAACGTCCGCGCGACGCTCGCGCGGCTCTACATCGCCTCGGGCAACAACGACAAGGCGATCCCGCTGCTCACGCAGCTCGTCAGCGAAGAGCCCGGATGGACGGACGGGCCGTCGCTGCTGGCGCAGGCGTACGCCGGCGCCGGACGCGACGCCGACGCGATCACCTGGCTCGAGAAAGCGGCGGCCGACGATCCGGATCTGTACACGACGCTCGCGGGCTTCTCCGAGCGGGAGCGCCGCTGGAAGGACGCCGCCGGCGCGTACGATCGCGCGCTCGCGGCCTCGCCGCGCAACGCCGATCTGAAGGCGCAGTACGCGGGCGCGCTCGTCAACGAGGGCGGGAAGGACGCGCTGACCAAGGCCCGCGATCTGCTGAGCGACGTCGTCGCCGCGCGTCCCGCCGACATCCGCTCCATGTTCCAGTTGTCGCAGGTGCAGCGGCGGCTCGGCGATCTCCAGGGCGCTGAAGCGTCGGCGCGGAAAGTGATCGCCGCCAATGGCCGCAGCCCGATGGGGTATTACGCACTGGCGATGGCGCTCGAGGAGCGCCGCCAGTACCAGTCGGTTGTTGACGAGCTCGAGCCGGCGGTCACCGCGCTGCGCGCGAGCGCGGGCACCAACGGAGCCGCCACCGTCGGCCTGCTGCTGCCGCATCTGGGGTTCGCCTACCAGGAGCTCGGCGACTACGACAAGGCGGTGGCCACCTTCGACGAAGCACACACGCTCGCGCCCGGCGACGCGACGATCACCGCGTATCTCGCGCAGGCGAACCTGTCGGCGAAGAAGTACTCGGCCGCGGTCGAAATTGCGCGCGCGGCGCTGGCCGACAACACCGACGACATCCGCTTCGCGCGTCTCGAGGCACAGGGCCTCCGCCAGAGCGGCAAGTCCGACGAGGCCGTCGGCGTGCTGCGGCAGTTCCTGATGGCGCACGATCGGCCGGATGCCTACGTCGCGCTCGCGCAGGTGTACTCCGACACCAGGCGCGGGGGAGACGCCGTGAAGGTGCTGCAGGAGGCGCAGACACGGTATCCCGACGACACGACGATCCGCTTCGAGCTGGGCACCGTGTTCGACAAGGAGAAGCGCTTCGCCGACGCCGAGGCCGCGTTCCGGCAGGTGCTGCAGAAGGATCCCGAGAACGCGCCGGCGCTCAACTACATCGGCTACATGCTCGCCGAGCGCGGCGAGCGGCTCGATGAGTCGGTCGATCTGCTGAAGAAGGCGCTCGCGCTCGAGCCCGACAACGGCTCGTACCTCGACAGCCTCGGCTGGGCCTACTACAAGGCCGACAAGCTGCCGCTCGCGCTCGACAACCTGCAGCGCGCCGCCGATCAGCTGAAGTCGAACTCGGTGATCCAGGATCACTACGGCGACGTCCTCTACAAACTCTCGCGCTACGACGAGGCGATTGCCGCGTGGACGCGCGCCCTCGCCGGCGACAACGACGCCATCGACCGCCCCGCCATCGACAAGAAGATCAAGGCCGCGAGGCAAAAGCTGAAGAAGTGAGAAGGCTGCTCCTGGCAGCCGCGCTGGCGACGGCGTCGTGCGGCGCGCCGCTGCTGAAGCTGCCGTCCGGCGCCGGCGCGCCCGCCGCCGACGCCGCGGCCGTGCTCGCGCAGGCCACAACGGCGTGCCGCGCCATCGACACCGTCACGCTCGAAATGAACGTCCACGGCACCGCGGAAGGCCGGCGCCTTCGCGGCCGGCTGACGGCGGGGCTGGCCACGCCGGCGTCGGCGCGGCTCGAGGCGGTCGCCTCGTTCGGCGAGCCGGTGTTCGTCTTCGTGGCGCGCGACGGCGACGCGTCGCTGCTGCTGCCGCGCGACCGGCGCGTGCTCGAGCACGGCACGCCGTCCGACGTGCTCGCCGCCGTCACCGGCGTGCCGATCGATCCCGAGCAGCTGCGGCTGCTCGTCACCGGCTGCACGGGCGCGGCGCCGCTGCCCACGACGGCGATGACGGCGTTCGGCGACGACTGGCGCGTCGCGGCGGACGGCGCCGACGTCTTCTATCTGCACCGCGACGGCGCGTCGGCGGCGTGGCGGCTGGTCGCCAGGATTCGCCGCGGCGCCTGGCGCGCCGAGTACTCGATGTTCGACGCCAACCTGCCGCACGCCGTCCGCCTGGTGAGCGACCCGCCGGGCCGGTTCGATCTCCGGATCGCGTTGTCGCAGATCGACGTGAACGTGGCGCTCGGCCCCGGGGCGTTCCGTCTTCAGACGGCGGGCGCCGCGCCCCTCACGCTCGAGGAGCTCCGCGAGTCGGGGCCGCTCGGCGAGCGATAGATGCCGCGATCGCTCACGGTTCGCGCGTTCGCCAAGATCAACCTGGATCTGCGCGTCCTCGGCGTCCGGCCGGACGGCTATCACGAGCTGCGCACGACGTTTCAGTCCATCGCGCTCGCCGATCGCCTGACGTTCACGCGGACGCGGGGGCCGTTCCGCATCGAGTGCGACGACCCGGCGTGCCCGACCGATCGGCGCAATCTCGTCTGGCGCGCCGCCGAGCGCGTGCTGGCGCTCGCGCGCCGGCGTGAGACGCCGACGGGCGTCACCGTGCGCGTCGAGAAGAACATCCCGATGCAGGCCGGCCTCGGCGGCGGCAGCAGCGACGCGGCGGCGGCGCTGCGCGCGCTGTGCGCGCTGTGGCGCGTGAAGGCGTCGATCGACGAGCTGCGCCACGCGGCCGGCATGCTCGGCGCCGACGTGCCGTACTTTCTCGACGGCGGCACCGCGCTCGGCCTGCACCGCGGCGATCTCCTCTTCCCGCTCGACGACATCGCGCCGGCCTGGGTCGTTGTCGTCGTCCCCGAGTTCGGGGTGAGCACGAAGGAGGCGTTCGCCTGGTGGGACGAGGCACACGCGTCGTCCGTAGGGCGGTCCTTTCAGGGCCGCCAACCCCGCCGCGGGCCGGGCCGGCCCGCACGACGCGACGCGTCGAACGACCTGCAGCGGGTGGTCGCCACGCGTCATCCGATCGTGACGAAGCTCGTGCGTGCGTTGACCGGGGCAGGCGCGTTCCACGCCTCGCTCTCTGGCAGTGGATCGGCCGTTTTCGGCCTGTTCTCGCGCCAGTCGGCGGCGCAGCGCGCGGCGCGCGCGCTTGCCGGACCGCGCACGTTTGTCACGCCGACGCTGACCCGCGCCGCGTGCCGGCGACTTGCCGCCGGGTGAGGCGTCGGCTACACTTTAGGTTTGCGCTACGTCATCCAGGCCGCTCTGAAGGTCACTTCACCAGTTGCACAAGTCGTTGGGGCGTGGCCAAGCGGTAAGGCGCGGGACTTTGGATCCCGTATTCGAAGGTTCGAATCCTTCCGCCCCAGCCAGTTTACGAGGCTGTCGGTGTGATGAGTGATCCGTACATGGCCGTCGGGTTTGGCGAGCTGAAAGTGTTTTCGGGCAGCGCTCACCCCGAGCTTGCGCGCGAGATTGCGGCGTTTCTCGGCGTGTCGCTCGGACAGGCGCGGCTCAAGCGGTTTCCGGATTCGGAAGTCTCGTTTCAGATCGACGAGAACATCCGCGGCACCGACATCTTCGTCGTGCAGCCGACCTGCGCGAACGGTCCGGCATCGGTCGATCAGCACATCATGGAGCTGATGATCATGATCGACGCGTTCCGCCGCTCGTCGGCGGCGCGGATCACGGCCGTGATTCCGTACTACGGCTACGCGCGGCAGGATCGCAAGGACAAGCCGCGCGTGCCGATTTCGGCGAAGCTCGTCGCCAACGTGCTGAGCGCCGCGGGCGCCAACCGAGTGCTGACGAGGGATCTGCACAAGGCGCAGATTCTGGGGTTCTTTGACATCCCGGTGGACCATCTGTTCGCCGCGCCGGTGATCATCGACTACCTGTCGCGGATGGAGTATCCGAACCTGACGATGGTCGCGCCCGACGCGGGCGGCGCCGAGCGCGCGCGGGCGTACGCGAAGCGGCTCAACGCCGAGCTCGCCGTCATCGACAAGCGGCGGACGGAAGACGGGACGGCCGAAGTGATGAACGTCGTCGGCGACGTGCAGGGCCGGACGTGCGTGATTCAGGACGACATCATCGACACGGCCGGGACGATCACGAAGGCGGCGGCGGCGCTCAAGGCGAACGGCGCCGGGCAGATCTTCGCGTGCGCGGTCCACGGTGTGCTGTCGGGGCCGGCGATCGATCGCATCGAGAAGTCGCCGATCGACCGGATGATCGTGACCAACACGATCCCGCTGAGCGGCGACAAGGCCAGGTGCGAGAAGATCAAGGTGCTGTCGGTGGCGCGGCTGCTGGGACAGGCGATCAAGAGCATTCACGAGGAGACGTCGGTCTCGTCGTTGTTCGTGTAGGGCAGAGCAGAGAGCAAAGGGCAAAGGGCATGGAAGCAGTACTTGAAGCGACGATTCGAGAGTCACGCGGGAAGAACGAAGCGCGCCGCACGCGCGCCGGGGGCAAGGTGCCGGCGGTCGTCTACGGCATGACCGGATCAGGCAAGACCGAAGCGACGGCGATCGCCATCGAGCCGAAGGCGCTCACGAAGATCCTGCATTCGGAGGCGGGCGCGAACACGCTGATCTCGCTGAAGCTCGCGGGCGCGGGCGACACGCGCGTGCTGATGAAGGACTATCAGCTCGACCCGATCACGCACCAGGTGCTGCACGCCGACTTCTACCGCATCGCCATGGACAAGGTGCTGCGCATCACCGTGCCCATCACGGTCAAGGGCGAGGCGCCGGGCGTGAAGCAGCAGGGCGGCATCCTCGAGTTCGTGCATCGGCAGGTCGAGGTCGAGTGCCTGCCGGCCGACATCCCCGAGCACATCGAGATCAACGTCGGCGAGCTGATGCTGCACCAGGGCGTGCGCGTCCGCGACCTGCCGGCGAACCCGAAGGTGAAGCCGGTGAGCGACGGCGACATGATGATCGTCCACGTCATCATGCCGAAGGCCGAGGAGGCCGCGGCGCCGGCGGCGGCGGAGGGCGCGGTGGCAGCGGCGCCCGCGGCGCCCGCGGAGCCCGAGGTCATCAAGAAGGGCAAGAAGGAAGAGGCGGAGGAGAAAGAGTAACGGCGAATTGCAGGATCGCAGAACTGCAGAACGGCAGATTGATCGTGGAATCCCGCAGTCAATCCCGCAATCAATCCCGCAATCCTGCCTTTCTGCCATCCTGCAATTCATGAAACTGGTGGTGGGGCTGGGCAATCCCGGACCGAAGTACGCCGGGACGCGGCACAACGTCGGCTTCGACGTCGTCGACCTGGTGGCCGATCGCGCGCGTGTGCCGTTTGGCGCGGCGCCGGTCGACGCCCTGGTGGCGAAGGTGAGGACGTCGGAGGTCTTGCCGGACGTCCTGCTCGCGAAGCCGATGACGTTCATGAACGCCAGCGGCGAGGCGGTCGGCGGCCTGCTCCGGTACTTCAAGATCGACGTGGCGGATCTGCTCGTCGTGGTGGACGAGATCCAGTTGCCGCTCGGGAAGCTGCGGGCGCGGGCCGGAGGATCGGCCGGCGGGCACAACGGCCTGAAGTCGATCATCCAGCACGTCGGCGACCAGTTCGCGCGGCTGCGGCTCGGCGTCGGGCGTGGCGACGCGAGACGGGATCTGGCCGATCACGTGCTCGCGCGGTTCGAAAAGGACGAAGCGGCGGACGCCGCGCGCATGATTACGCGCGCGGCCGACGCCGTGGACGTGTTCGTCACCGCCGGGATCGCCGCGGTGATGAACCAGTTCAACGGCGGCGATCCGGCGACAACTGAATAGTTCGACACCTTGCCACGCCGTGTGCGTGGCCGTGTCGGCGGACCTGAAGGTCCGCACTACACCTGACGCCGTGCCGCGTGTAGTGCAGGCCTTCAGGCCCGCCGGACATGTCCAGAAGGAGCAGCAGTCATGGCAGATCGACAGTACGAGCTCGTCTACATCCTCCCGCCCGACTCGACCGAGCAGCAGGTCGCCGAGACGCACGAGCAGATCGCGCAGATCGTCTCGCGGATGAACGGACAGCTCGAAAAGAACGAGAACTGGGGACGCCGGCGGCTGGCCTATGAAATCGGCCACCACAAGGAAGGCGTGTACGTGCTCGACGTGCTCAACGGATCGGGCGAGCTGATGAAGGAGCTCGATCGCCGGCTGAAGGTCATGGACCAGATCGTCCGTCACATGATCGTGCGCGTGGACGAGGAGAAGAAGGTCATCGACCGCACGCGCACCAAGCGCCAGAGCGAATCGGAGCGCCGGCGCGTCAAGCGCGGGCTGCCCCCGCAGCGCCAGCCGGGCGAGGGCCGCTCGGCGATGGATATGGACAGCGACGACGACGATCGGTTCGAAGGGGTGGAGGTGTAGCCGTGGCGTTCGGACAGGGCAAATCGGGAGGCCGCGGCAAGAGCGGCGACAAGAAGAGCGGCGACAAGCGCGACGGCCAGCGCCGTCCGATGTTCCGCCGGCGCAAGGTCTGCAAGTTCTGCGCGGACAAGATCGACGACATCAACTACAAGGACGTCAAGCTGCTGGGCCCGTTCGTGCCCGAGCGCGGCAAGATCCTGCCGCGCCGCATTTCCGGCACCTGCGCGATGCACCAGCGCAAGCTGCAGATCGCGATCAAGCGCGCGCGCCAGATCGCGCTGATTCCATACGTGACCGACTAGAGCCGAGGCATTTTATGGAAGTTATCCTCAGAGAACACGTGGACAATCTCGGCCGGCGCGGCGAAGTCGTGAAGGTCGCCGACGGCTACGCGCGCAACTACCTGCTGCCGCGCAAGCTGGCGCTGCTCGCGACGGACGGCAACAAGAAGCAGATCGAGCGCGAACGCGAGAAGTTCGAGGCCAAGGAAGCCGACGAGAGGAAGATCGCCGAAGGCATGGCCGCCCGCATGGGCAGCGTCGAGCTCGAAATCGCCCGCAAGGTGGGCGAGCACGACGTGCTCTTCGGCTCGGTCACGACCGCCGACATCGCGACGGCCCTCGACGCGAAGGGCTTCGAGGTCGATCGCCGGAAACTGCAGCTGCACGAGCCGATCAAGAAGCTCGGCGAGTTCGACGTGCCGCTCAAGCTCCACCGCGACGTCGTCGCGACCATCAAGGTCAAAGTGGTTGCCGAAGGAGCGCAAGCCACCAAGTAAGAAATACGTCTGACTTCTGAGTTCCACATGGCAGAGGCAACCGTTCAGGATCGTACGCTTCCGCACAATCTCGAAGCGGAGCGGTCCGTCCTCGGGGCCATCCTGCTCCACAACGACGCGTTCAACCTGGCGGCGGAGGTGATCGACTCGGAGGACTTCTTCCGGGACGCCCACCGCCGCATCTTCGACAAGATGGTAGCGCTCGCCGAGCGCAACGGCGCCATCGACCTCGTCACGCTGAAAGACGAGCTCGGCCGGGCGGGCGAGCTCGACGAAGTCGGCGGCCCGGCCTATATCGCGGCGCTCGTGGACGGCGTGCCGCGCTCGATGAACGTCGAGCACTACGCCCGCATCATCAAAGAGAAGTCCACCCTCCGCAACCTGATCTTCTCGGCCAACAAGATTCTCGCCACGGCGTACGACGGCGCGGAGGACGCCGACGTCATCCTCGACCAGGCCGAGCACGCGATCTTCGCGATCGCCGACGACAAGGTGCGCGACGGCTTCGTCTCGCTGCGCGAGCTCGCCCACTCGAGCCTCGACACCATCGAGAAGCTGCACGCCCGCAAGGAGCTCGTCACCGGCGTGCCGACCGGCTTCACCGATCTCGACGAGATGACGTCGGGGCTGCAGCCGGCGGACCTCATCATCGTCGCCGCGCGTCCGTCGATGGGGAAGACCAGCCTGGTGCTGAACATCGCGCAGCACGTCGGGACCAAGACCGACATGACCGTCGGCTTCTTTTCGCTGGAAATGTCGAAGGAGCAGCTCTTCATGCGCCTGCTGACGTCGGAGGCGCGCCTCGACGCGCACCGCCTGCGCGGCGGCTTCCTCGGCGAGCGCGACTGGGGACGGCTGTCGGCGGCCATCGGCACGCTGAGCGAGGCGAAGATCTTCATCGACGACACGCCGTCGATCGGCGTGCTCGAGATGCGCGCCAAGTGCCGGCGCCTCGCGTCGGAGCACGGCCTGCACCTCGTCGTCATCGACTACATCCAGCTGATGCAGGGCCGCGGCCGCTTCGAGAACCGCACGCTCGAACTGGCGTCGATCTCGCGCTCGCTGAAGGGGCTCGCCAAGGAGCTCGGCGTCCCGATCGTCGTCCTGTCGCAGCTCTCGCGCGCGCCGGAGTCGCGCTCGGATCACCGGCCGCAGCTCTCCGACCTCCGCGAGTCGGGCGCCCTCGAGCAGGACGCCGACGTCGTCGCCTTCATCTACAGAGACGACGTGTACCAGGACAAGAGCCAGCCGCCGACCGACGCGCAAGGCGTCGCGGAGATCATCCTCGGCAAGCAGCGCAACGGCCCGACGGGCACGGTGAAGCTCGCGTTCATCCGCGAGTACACGCGGTTCGAGAATCTCGCCGTCGGATCATGAAAGTGCAGGCCATCCTGCCCTTCTGCCATCCTGCAATTCGATGATCCGTCCCACCGTCGCACGCGTCGATCTCGAAGCGCTCAGGTCGAATTACACGTCCATCGTCGAGCACCTGAAGACGGAGCAGCCGCAGCGCACGCCGGGCGTGATTGCCGTGGTGAAGGCGAACGCGTACGGGCACGGCGCGTCCCAGGTGGCGAAGGCCCTCGAAGCGGCGGGCGCGGATCTGCTTGCGTGCGCGGACATCGAGGAGGGCGCCGTGCTGCGAGCCGCCGGCGTGAAGGCCGGCATCCTCGTGTTCGGCGCGTTGAGCGTGAGCGATCTCGACGGGCTCTTCGACTGCGATCTCACGCCGACGATCTCCACGCCAGGTGCGGCGCGCGCGGTGCAGGCCGCCGCCGTGCGCTACAAGCGGCGCGTGCGCTATCACCTGAAGATCGACACCGGCATGAACCGGCTCGGCTTCCGGTTCGACAACCTGACCCGTTCGCTGCCCGAGCTGCTCGCGAGCCCCAACCTCGAGCTCGAGGCCGTCTACACGCATTTCGCGACCGCCGACGACCCCGAGTCGCCGCACTTCGGCGAACAGCGCGTCCGCTTCGAGCGGGCGCTGCGCGAAGTGGAAGGCCTCGGCGGCCGGCCGGCGTATCGGCACGCCTGCAACAGCGCGGCGTTCCTGCGCGACTCGCGCGTCTGGTACGACCGCGTTCGTCCAGGCCTGCTGCTCTACGGCATCGTCCCGCCGCCGCTCGCGACGACGGTGCCGCTGCGGCCGGTGATGAGCCTGCACAGCAAAGTGGTGGCGGTCAAAGGCATGCGCCCGAGCGAAATCGCCGGCTACGGCGCGCGCTTCGTCGCCGACAAGCCGACGACGATCGCGATCATCCCCGCCGGCTACGCCGACGGGATCGACCTGCGGCTCGCGAGCCGCGGGCACGTGCTCATTCGCGGGCGCCGCGCGCCGGTCATCGGCTCGGTCTGCATGGACATGCTGACGGTCGATGTCACCGGCATGGAAGTCTTCCCCGGAGACGACGCCGTGATTCTCGGCGCGCAGGGGGAGGATCGCATCGACGCGCGCGAAATGGCCGCCACCGTCGGCACAATTCCGTGGGAGATCGTCTGCCGCGTCGGCAGCCGGATCGAGCGGCTCTACGACGCGACGTAGGCCGCTTCAGGGCCGGATCGTCAGGCCTACGGTGAAATTGAACCGCTGCAGGAAGTTGTGCACGGTGTCCTGATAGCAGCCGCCGCCGTACCCACCGTACCCGTAGGGATCGTAGCCGTAGCCCAGATCGCCGCCGAAGTCACAGAACGTGCCGAGGCTCGAGTTGCCGTACGTCGGTATCCAGCGGGCTTCGCCGCGGAACCCAACGTGGTGGGAGAACGCGTACTTGATGCCGCCGCCGGCGCCGAACGCGATGGCGGAGCGGCCCGGCGCCGCATCGCCGTTGCCGTCGTGCGTGAAGCCCATGCTCACGACCATGTACGGCCGCAGCGGCGTGGCGTTGTCCCCCCACAGATAGAGCGCGCCGAACTGATACTGGTCGATCCGCGACTTGTAGGCCTGCGTGAACGCGCCGGTCGCGGCGCTTTGTGCGCTGTACGTCGTCGGGTTCGTGGCCCACAGAAACTCAGCCTCGACGTTTCGCATGATGTCGTAGTCGAACGCGAACCCGTACGTCGCCTGCGCATCGGCCTGCAGTGCCTGAGTGGTGGTCGAGTCCGGCAGCGGATAGGAACCCGCGGTTTCCCAGCCGACAAACGGCGTCACCTCGATGCGTTGCGCGGCCGCCGGCGCCGCCGTGGCGGCCGTCAGCGCGAGAACGACTCCGAGCACCGCGTACGTTTTCATCAGCACCTCGCGTTTGCGCGATCGTGACGCGCGTCAATTGCGATCGATCTTATCGCCTGCGATGCGAGCGCGAATGCGATAATCACGGCAGATGTCCAAACGTCCGGCGACGACATACGTGTGTCAGGAATGTGGTGCGCACGCGGCGAAGTGGCTCGGCCGCTGCGGCGACTGCGGCGCATGGAATTCGTTCGTCGAGGAGCGCGCGGTACCGGCCGCGCAGGCGGGCGCGGCGGCGGAACATCGCTACGCGTTGTCGGCCGCGGGATCGGCGCGGCTCTACGCGGAGATCGAACTCGAGCACCACGCGCGGCTGTCCACGGGCATCGGCGAATTCGATCGCGTGCTGGGCGGCGGCGTCGTGCCGGGATCGCTGGTCCTGCTCGGCGGCGAGCCGGGTATCGGCAAATCGACGCTGCTGCTGCAGGCGGCGGCGAACATGGCGCGCACCATCGGGCCGGTGCTCTACAGCTCAGGCGAGGAGTCGGAGCATCAGATCAAGGGCCGCGGCGAACGGCTGAACGTCGGCGACGCGCCGCTGTATCTCCTCGCTGAGACGTGTCTCGAGCGGATTCTCGAGGAGATCGCGCGCGTCAAGCCCGCGCTCGTCATCGTCGATTCGGTGCAGACGGTGTTCTCGCTGAAGTTCCAGTCGGCGCCCGGCAGCATCGGCCAGGTGCGCGAAGCCGCGACGCAGCTGCTCTTCACGGCGAAGGGCCAGAACGTGCCGACGTTTCTCGTCGGGCACGTCACGAAAGACGGCAACCTCGCCGGCCCGAAAGCGCTCGAGCACGTCGTGGACTCGGTGCTCTACTTCGAGGGCGAGCGCCACCACAGCCATCGCGTCGTCCGCGCGGTGAAGAACCGCTTCGGCGCGGTCAGCGAGCTGGGCGTCTTCGAGATGACCTCGACGGGCCTCCGGCCGGTGCCGAATCCGTCGAAGCTGTTTCTCGCCGAGCGCCCGTCGAACGCGCCCGGATCCGCCGTGCTGTGCTCGGTCGAAGGGTCGCGGCCGATCCTCGTCGAGGTGCAGGCGCTCGTCAGCTCCAGCAGCTACGGCACGGCGCGCCGGATGGCGAGCGGCGTGGACCAGCAGCGCCTCTCGCTGCTGCTGGCCGTCCTCGAAAAGCGCGCCGGCCTCAACCTGATGGGCGACGACGTGTTCGTGAACATCGCGGGTGGGATGACCATCGACGAACCCGCGTCGGATCTCGGCGTGCTGGCGGCGATTGCGTCGAGCGTGCGCAACCGCGTCATCCCGCCGACGACGGCGATGTTCGGCGAGGTGGGACTCGCCGGCGAAGTACGCGGCATCACGCAGGCGGCGCTGCGCGTCCGCGAGGCGGCGCAGATGGGATTCACGCGCTGCATCATGCCTGACGCCAACATCGATCCGGCCGATCGTCCGCCGGGGAGGGAGTGTGAACTGGTGGGCGTCCGCACGGTCGGCGAAGCCTTGGACGAACTGCTCGCATAGTAAAATGTGACCGCGATGGCGTGGTTCGTCCTTGCGCGCGTCCTGTTCGTGGCGATCGTCGCGTACGCCGCGGCCATCCTGCATCCGCTCTCCTTCGGGCTTCCGCTGAACGTCGCCTTCGGCCTCGCGCTGGCCGGCGTGGTCGTGCTGTTCGAAGCGCGTCTCCGCGAGACGGCGATGACGCGCGTGCTCGGGGCGTTGCTGGGCTGCGCAATCGGCCTCGTGCTGTCGCGCGCGATCACGGCGGGGCTGTTCTGGGCCGACCCGAGCGATCGCCGGATCGAGTTCCTCGACAGCTTCATCCTGATCATGCTGCCGTACATCGGCCTGGCGCTCGGGGGCAAACACGGCGAGTGGCTCGAGCCGGCGCGCCTGGTCGGGCTGTTCCGCGCCGACGGCTCGGAGCACCGCTACAAGATCCTCGACACCAGCGTCATCATCGACGGCCGCATCGCCGACATCTGCGAGACGGGGTTTCTCGACGGCACGCTGGTCATCCCGCAGTTCGTCCTCAAGGAGCTGCAACTGGTCGCCGACTCGTCGGACTCGACGAAGCGCAATCGCGGGCGCCGCGGCCTCGACATCCTCCAGCGGATCCAGAAGATGTCCGGCGTCCAGGTGACAATCTCGGACGCCGACTTTCCCGACATCCGCGAAGTCGATCTCAAGCTGATCGAGCTGGCGCGCACGCTGCAGGGGAAGATCGTGACGAACGACTTCAACCTGAACAAAGTCGCGCAGCTGCGCGGCGTCGCCGTGCTCAACGTGAACGAGCTC
>CAZOIK010000092.1:0-13287 GCA_964579765.1 uncultured Bifidobacteriaceae bacterium | reverse complement strand
GCGGCCTTCAACGCGAAGAGTTCGGCAGGCGTCGCAGCGTCTGACGGCGCATTTGCTGGTGTCGGCGTCTCGGCGAGCGGCGGCGCATCCGCGGCGGCGAACCTGAACGTGTCGGGAATCATCGCCGGCGGGACGACCGCGGATCTCTCCGCGCGCGCGGGCGCGAGCTTCAGCCTCGGCGGAGCGGCGCAGATGGGCGCCGGCGCCGGCCTGAGCGCGGATGTCGGCGCGAAGGCGAGCTGGAAGGATCTGCTGCAGTTCGACTCGGATTGAGACCATGGCTGTCGCGATTGAAGAACTGGACGTTGACGTCACTGAGCAGCCGCCGCAACAGGCGTCTGCCCCCGCCGGTCCAACGCCGGTGCGGCGCGATGTTGTCGGCGAGCTCCGACGCTTCGTCGAGCGTCAGGAACGGCTGAAGGCGGACTGACGTGGCCGATACTGCCGTCACCGCGCGCCCGGTCGCGATCTACACCGCAACGCCGACCGTCAAGGTGGACAACCAGTCCAACGCGACCGTCAACGCGATGCTGGTCGGAATGGAAATGCGCGAGAGCACCGGCGGCCTGACGTCGATGGAGTTGCGCTTCCAGAACGTCGGCACGTTCGGATCGGGATCCGGCGGCTACGTCTTCGAGGACGATGCGGTGCTGAAGCTGGGCGCCGCAATCGAAGTCTCCGGCGGCGATCTCACGGCACAAACAGCGCTCTTCAAGGGCCGCATTTCGGCGCTCGAGGGCCACTACCCGCCCGACCGTCCGCCCGAGCTCGTCGTGCTCGGCGAAGACGCGCTTCAGACCGCGCGGCTGAAACGTCGGACGAAAGTCCACGAGAACGTGACGCTGTCGGATCTGGCGTCGAGCATCGCGTCCACGTGCGCGCTGACGCCGCAGACGGACGGTCTCACCCAGAACGCCGGCACGCTGGTCCAGCTCAACGAGTCGGACCTCGCCTTCGTCCGCCGGATCTTCGCGCGGTACGACGCCGACCTGCAGGTGGTGGACGACGAGCTGCACGCGGCGCCGCTGTCGCAGATCCAGCGCAGCCAGATCGCGCTCTCGTTCGGCAACAAACTGCGACGGGCGCGCGTCGTCGCCGACCTTGCGCATCAAGTCACGAAGATCGAGTTCTCGGGCTGGGACTACCGGCAGGGGCACGTCGCGTCGGGATCGCGCAGCGACAACCCGCCCGGCCCTGGCACCGGACGCGCGGGCTCGACGATCCTCCAGCAGACGTTCGGCGATCGCGCCGAGCAGCTCGCGCGCGTGTCCGTCCGCGACAGCGCGGAGGCGCAGGCCGTGGTGGACGCCGAGTGGGAACAGCGCAGCCGCCAGTTCGTCACGCTGCACGGCACGTCGGAGGGCAATCCTGCGCTGCGCGTCGGCTCGCACGTCGTCGTGAGCGGCCTCGGTCCACGCTTCGACAACACCTACTACGTTGTCTCGACGACGCACCGGTACGACCAGGAGCGCGGGTACGAGACCGACTTCACCGCCGAGTGCGCGTACCTCGGGAGCGCGTCATGAGCCTGCGCCTGACGGAACAGATCCCGCCGCTCATCGGCCCGGCGGCCTACCTGGCCAAAGTGGTCAGCGTGCAGGATCCCGACTCGCTCAACCGGGTGCAGGTGCGCCTCTACAACTGCGACGGCAACGCCGACGAAGACGCTCCGGTGTGGGCGCGCGTGGCAACGCCGTTCGCCGGCGCCAACAAGGGCGCGTTCCTCTTTCCCGACACGGGCGATGAAGTGCTCGTCGTCTTTCTCTCCGGCGACCCTCGCTTCCCCGTCGTCATCGGCAGCTTCTGGAACGGTGCCGACTCGGCGCCCGATCAGTTCGGATCGAGCGTGGACAAGTGGACGTTCACCGGCAAGAACGGAACGAAGATCGCGATCCTCGAGGAGCAGAGCGGCCAGGAAACGATCAAGCTCACCACGCCGGGCGGCCAGACAGCGACGATCACCGATCAGGGCGGCGGCTCGATCGAGCTCGATCATTCCGGCGGGAGCTCGATCAAGATCGACACGCAGGGCATCACGATCACGTCAACCGCGAAGGTCAGCGTGACCGCCGCGAGCCAGGTCAGCGTCAGCGCGCCGACCGTGAACGTTGACGCCGCCATGAGCCAGTTCAGCGGCATCGTCCAGTGCAGCGTGCTGCAGGCGACGACCGTCATCGGCACCACGTACACGCCGGGGGCGGGCAACATATGGTGAGCCACGACGTCCTCGTCCGCGGCGTCGCCTTCGGCCCGAGCCTGAGCGCGCGTCCAGCGCTCATCGGCATGCCGGATACCGACTTCCCCGCGCGGTTCTTCGGCGACTTCGGACGCGACGCCGCCGCGCGCGTGTCGGCCGCCAAGACGCTCACGAAATCCGCGGACGGCCACTTCCATCTGCTGCAACCGGTCCAGCGCACCGTGCAAGTGGCGCTCGTCGATCTCGCCTGCGACGTCGTCGGCGAGCCGAGGCTATCGCCGCAGCGAGTGGAGAGCGCCGGCCTCGTCATCCGCCGCGTCCGCGTGGACGCGAAAAGCCGCACGCCCCGCCACGATCAGACGCTCGAAGCGTGGATGCAGAGTCCGGACGGCAAGTTCGGATGGGTGCCGATGAAAAAGTCAGACGAGGACCTCGACCCCGATCCGACGCGACGGCCCGCTCTCTACAGTGGCCAGCCAGAGCTTGATCGGCTGTTGAGCGAGAGCCAGCGCAAGACCGCGCTGACCGAGACGTTCACGCCCGCATTCGTGACGCCGCCCGAGGTCTGCGAACGCATCGATCGCACACTGCTCTTCGGCGTCGTCCCCACGGCCAGCCGAGATGTCGGCGACGCGCCGCCCGTGACGATCGACTACACGAGCGACGACACGCTGAAGACACAGCTGCCGCCGCTTCTGCTCTCCGGCTCGCATCGCGCGCCGTTCCCGGGCAAAACGGTCACGCCGCACTACATGTCCACCGAGTACTGCAAGCAGAACGGCTACGCGGACTTTCTGATCCTCGCGAACGTGCTGCAGGTCGTCGCCGTCGAGCTGCACGCGTTCGATCGGTCTACGGCCGGCGACGCGCTCGTCGCCGCGCTCAACCGAGGCACGGTGACCTTTGCTGACAAATCGACAATGGGCGTCGGCGACTTCCTGGCGCGGGCCAACACGCGCTTGCTCGACTCATCCGGGAGTTCAACGGCGCTGCTGCTGCCGGTGAAGTGGAGTGATTCCTCGTCGGACGACGAGGCCGCCGTGCTCAAGGCGGCGGGCGACTGCCTGCGCGCGCGCGCGTCGCAAGTCCTCGCGCCGTCGGGGCGCTTCCAGGATCACACGCGACTCTATCGGCTGCGGCTGTTCCTGCGCGTGCGCGGCCACGATCCGTCGTGTCCGACGGAGACGATCTGGAGCGAGTACAGCGATCCGTTCGAGATCGCGCCGTGGTACGAAACGGCCGGCCTGGTCGGTCCGCCCGTGCCGATGCCGGCGCCGTCGCCGTCGTTCTTCAAGTCGGCGAAGCCGAACGTCTCGTTCGTCGTGCCCGATACGCTGATGAACGCCTCGAACGGCAGTCTGTCGGATCTGCTGAAGGGGATTTCGCCGTCGAACACCCCGGCGATCTCGTGGATCTGCGGCTTCAACATCCCGATCATCACGATCTGCGCGTTCATCGTGCTGAGCATCTTCCTGTCGCTGCTGAACATCGTCTTCTGGTGGCTGCCGTTCGTGAAGATCTGCATCCCGATCCCATCGGGCGTTCTGCCTGAGGTCGGAGGCGAATCATGACCGCGTTCCGCGATCCCGTGAGCTGGCCGTTTCTCCCTGTCCCTGTCGAGGGCGTACTGACGTTTCCCACGCTCGAAAAGAGCGTGCGCGACTCGATCCGCATCATCCTGACGACGAGGCGCGGCGAGCAGCTCCTGCGCCCGGAGTTCGGCGCCGGCCTGCAGAACTTTCTCGAAGAGTCGAACACCGTCGCCACGCGCAGCCGCATCCAGGCTGCCATCCTGTCGAGCCTCCAGACGTACGAGGCCCGCGCCGTCTTCGATCGCGTTGACGTCGATCCGGTGGACGGCGCGCCCGGCCAGCTGCACGTGCAGATCTTCTACCGCCTCCTGCGCACCGGCGCCGCGCAGCAGACCGGGCTGATGATGCGGGTGTCCTGATGCCGCTGTCGCCGCCCGCCCTCGACGATCGTTCGTTCGACGACCTGCTGCAGGATCTGCTGGCCAGCATTCCGGCACACACGCCGGAATGGAGCGCGCCGCAGCAGGGCGATCCGGGCCGCACGCTGCTCGAGCTCTTCGCGTGGCTCGGCGACGCGCTCCTCTACCGTGCGAACCTCATTCCGGAGAAGCAGCGCATCGCATTCCTCAAGCTGCTCGGCATGCCGCTGCAGCCCGCGAACCCCGCGCGCGGCCTCGTCTCGCTCACCGGCGATGCGTCGAACACCTCTGTGATCGCCCTCGCGCCGTCGGCCACGGTGACGGGCAAGATGCCGTTCGAAACACTCGCGGGGATCGATCTGCTGCCGATCGTCGGCGAGGTCTTCCGCAAGGCGCCGCTCAGCAAGGACGACCTCCAGCAGGCGCTGCCGCTGCTAACGGGCCTGCAGTCGCTCTACAAGCTCGGGTCGCGGCCGACTGGTTATAACGCGCGTCAGGTCTTCGGGAACGACCGCGCGGACTCGGAAGGCATCGACCTGGCCGTGGACACGCTGGACCAGTCGCTGTGGATCGCGCTCCTCGCGCCGAAGTCGCAGACGCAGGCGATCACGAATCAGGCGGTCGTGGAGGCAATCGGCGGAAAGGACGCGTCGCAGCGCATCCTCAACGTCGGATTCGTGCCGGCGCTCGAGCTCGCGGATCCGTTCGCCGACGTGGGACCGCGCGCGGCCGTGACGCATTCGTGGCAGATCACGTTGAAGCCCGATGCGACCAGCACGCCGCGCTTCGAGGATCTGACGGTCTTCGACGACACCACGGCCGGCCTGACGCGGCCGGGTGTCATCCGTCTCGGGCTGCCGCCGTACGACGTGATCGGCGCGCCGCCGAACGACGTCGCCAGCGATGCGCAGGCCGGCGTCGGCGCCAAGCCGCCGCGGATAGACGACGTCGAGACGCAGCAGCGGCTGATCACGTGGGTCCGGCTGAAGGCGACGAGTGCGCTGTCGGTGAGCTGGCTCGGCGTCAACGCGCTCGAGATCGATCAGCGCACGTCGCGACAGGCGATCGTCCTCGGCGTGAGCGACGGCACCGCGAACCAGACGTTCACGCTGCCGTACTCGCAGATCGACTCATCGACCTTCCAGCTGGACGTGGACATGCCGGGCGCGGGCGCGCAGCTCTGGCAGCAGGTGGACGACCTCGACACGCTGCCCGGCCCGGTGCCGGCGTTCCGCCTCGATCCCGAAGCCGGCGTCGTCAGCTTCGGCGACAACCTGCGCGGGATGATTCCACCGCGGGGCCGGCGCGTGCGCGTCCGTTCGATGCGCAGCGGCGGCGGCAGCGCGGGCAACCTGCCGCCGGGCACGCTCAAGGCGATCTCGGCGCGGGATCAGTCGAACCAACCGGTCACGCAGAAGATCACTGTTGTCCAGCCGATCGCCACCACCGGCGGCAGCGACGCCGAAGCGCTCGACGCCGCCGAACAGCGCATCCCGTCGTGGCTGCGCCATCGCGATCGCGCGGTCACCACCGACGACTATCGCAGCCTCGCCGAGAGCATTCCCGGCGCGGGTATCGGCCGTGTCGAAGTGCTGCCGCTCTTCAAGCCGCAGACGCGGACGACCGACGTGCCGGGCGTCGTCTCGGTGATGGTGATTCCGCTCAAGGATGCCGCGCAGCCGCCGTGCCCGCGCGCAGATCGGCCGCTCCTCGAGACGGCATTCGGCTATCTCAATCCACGCAAGCCCGTCGCGGCGGAGCTCTACGTGATCGGCACCGAGTACGTCGGCCTCGGCGTGTCGGTCGCCGTCGAAGTCGCTGCCGGCTACGACATGCGCGTGGTCGGCCAGCAGGTCGAGGACGCGTTGCGCCGCTACCTGTGGCCGCTCGAGCCTGGCGGGCCGGCGCAGACCGGCTGGCCGCTCGGCCGCCACGTCCGCAGCCTCGAGCTCGAAGTCATCATCGGCCAGGTGGACGGCGTCGTCGAAGTCAACGGCGTGCAGCTCTTCGCGCACCAGGCCGACGACACCTATCAGGCCGTGAGCGGCAGCACGACCGCGCAGCAGGAGGTCACGATCAAGTCGTATCAGCTGCCGGAGCTGCTGAAGGTGAAGGTGACGACGGGGGGCGACGGATCGGGCGTGACACCGCCGACGAGTCTCGCGCCCGAGTCTGACGGCGGCGACGCCGGTGTCGCGGTGCCGGTCGTGCCGAAGGTCTGCTGATGGACGCGAACGGACTGCGCTTCTGGATGCTGTCGGCCGAGCCCGACTGGACGCTCGACGCGGACACGACGACGGGCGCCGCCGGCGTCCAGTACTGCCGCGACGAACGGCGGCTGCAGCTTCGCAGCACACCGGACGCGCCGATGACGGCCGAGGTGTTCGCGGATGTCGCGTCGCTCCTCGACGCCCCGCCATTCGCGCGCGATCAGTTCGGCACGTACGCGCACGTCGCGTCGGGCCACATCATGGCTGGCGGCGCTGGACCTGCCGACGCCGGCGAGGTGCCCATCTTCACGCCATCGGGATCCGCCGCCGTCACAGACCTCGTGCTCGGCTACGACGGCGTGTTGTACATCGCCGTCGGCGGGCAACTCGTCTTCTGCGATCGCCGCAACCGCTGGGCGGATTTCACCATGCCCGGGACCTTCACGGCGTGGCGGCTCGCCGCGCATCCCGCAGGCGGCGTCATCGTCCTTGATCGCGAGCATCATCAACTGCTCCGTGTGCAAGGACTGCCGCTGCCCGACCTGCCGCCGATCGAATATGCGGCGGGCGTGATGCGGCCGTGCGACGACAACCCGGACCCGCCGCGTGTGTCGGCGACGCTGACGCTCCCCGATAGCGAGTACTACGTCGCGATCGCCGGCGACGGCCAGCGACAATTTGCGCTGCTCTCGTGGGCGAAGAACGCGGCCGACAACGACCAGGTGTCGCTGCGCACGTTCACGTCGCTCGTCGCCATCGACGCGGTGCGATCGCTGACCGGACCGCGCTTCCCGTACTCGATGGCGTGGCTCGAGAGCGGTCGCATCGCGGTCATCGCGTCGCGCAACAGAAAGGCGTTCATTTTCGACACCAGCGTGGAGGCCTCGCGTCTCGATCCGACCGGTGATTCGTACGTGCTCGCCGACACGAACACCGGCCCATTCGCGCACGGCTTCGACCAGCCGCCGTACTACAACCTGGGCGACAGTCTGTATCCGCTCGTTCCCCTTTCGCTGAACTCGCTGGCGCGATCCGGAACGGCGCGCAACACGTTGACGATCGACAGCGGCGCGAGCCGCACGGTCTGGCATCGTCTCTATCTCGAGGCCGTCCTGCCGCCGCGCTGCGGCGCCGTCGTCTGGCTGACGGCAAGCGACGACCCGTCGAAGCTCGGCGATCCTGCCACGACCGGATTCCCGCATCTGTTCGGCGACGTCGATGCGCCCGCTGGCTTCTCCGACGTACCGCGCGGCGTGTGGCAGCGCACGCCAAGCGAGGTGGCGTTCCATCCGGGGCTCGTCGGAGAACCACCGCAGCCGAACCGATCCGGCCTGTTCATGACACTCGTCCAGCGCGCCGATCGCGTCGTGCGAAGCCTGCGCGGGCGCTACCTCGGCATCAGCGTCGTTCTGACGGGCGACGGCCGCTCGACGCCTGAGATCGCGGCGCTCCGTGTCTACGGCCCGCGGTTCTCGTACGTCGAGCACTATCTGCCGGAAATCTATCGCGAGAGTACGTTCGGCCCGCAGGCCGATCTGGCGGGCGCGAGCACCGGCGCCGACTGGTTCGAGCGCTTCGTCGACATCTTCGAAGCGCCGATGACGCAGTTCGAGGATCGCATCGCCGCGGCGCACCTGCTGACCAACCCCCGCTCGACGCCAGACGACGGGATCGACTGGCTGGGATCGTGGATTGGCGTCGATCCAGATCCGATGCCACCCGGCCGGCGGCGCGCGCGGCTCGTCGCGACGCCGAAGCTTTACGCCGAGCGCGGCACCGTGCAGGCGATTGCGGACGCGGTGGACGTCGCGACCGACGGCCTGTGTCAGCGCGGCGCCGTGATTCTCGTCGAGGACTACCGGCTGCGCCACACCTTCGCGACGATCCTCGGCGCCGATCTGCGCATCACGGACGATCCGCTGCTGCCGGGCACGTGGGAGAGCTCGAACTCCTACGTCGGCGACACGCTCTTTCTTGGCGACGAGCACAAGAAAGAGTTTCTCGCGCTGTATGCCGACGCGATTCAGACCGCGCAGGAACAGGCGCGGGTTGACACGTTCTACGAGAATCTCGCGAACCGGTTGACGGTCTTCATCCACGACCAGGTCGAGACGGTCGATCAGCAGGTCGTCCAGCGCGTCGTCGAACGCGAGAAGCCGGCGCACGTCGCCGTCACGTATATGCGCGCCTCGCAGGCGTTCATCGTCGGCATGGCGTCGCTCGTGGGCGTGAACTCGTACCTCGCGCCCGATCCGCCGCGCGAGATCGCGCGCGTCGGCGAGAGCACGATCGGCCGCCGCGCGTTCATCGCGCACCTGCCGTCGCTCGATCCGCGCGTCGAAGACACGGCTGGCGCCGCCGACTTTGCCCTTCCCATCGCGCGCATCACCGGGCCGGCGGCGGTCGGCGTCGGCACGCCGTTCACGCTCGACGCGAGCGCCTCGAGCGCGCCCGAAGGCCACACCATCACCAACTTCCACTGGACGATCGTCAGTGGACCCAACTGAAGAAGGATGACTCGACATGGCCACAGTTTCAGCCGGCGCCTTACTCAGCGGACCGCAGGACACCAGCGCCGATCCGGCGCTCGACGTACAGCAGAGTTCGACCGCGTCGCTGGCGGTCGGCAAGTACACCGTCACGGTGACCGTGACCGACGACCTGGGCATGAAGAGCCAGTCGGCGCCGTTCACGTTCGAGGTGCGCGCCGCGCCAGTCGTCAACGTCACGGGACCGACGGTCGTCGGTTACGCCCAGAACTTCGGACTCAAGGCGGCCGTGCAGACGACGGGCAAGATCACCGACTACACGTGGAGCGTGAAGGGTGCCTGATGCACCGGTCGTGCTGAAGCCGGGGCAGATCGTCCACACGAAGGCGCCGACGATCACGTTCTCGCCTCTGAAGCTGACCGGCACGTTCACCATCACGTTGACCGCGACCGACGATGCCGGCCTGTCTGGCAGCGGACGCATCGTGGTCACCATCAAACAGGGCTGAGGGAGCGCAATGGCCATCAACGGCGATCCACTGTCGAGTCCGATCGATCCGCTGCGCGTCTCGTACGCGATCGGCCGGATGCTCGGCGCCGACGATTTCCAGGCCGAGCAGAACTACCATCGCGGCCGGCTCGCGCGCATGCTGGCGAGCGCCGTCGGCACGGGCACGGTGTCGGGGCTGAAGGTGCAGGTGAAGAGCGCCGCCGCACCAGCCGACGTCGAGCTGCAGGTCACGGCCGGCGTCGCCATCGACCGCGCCGGTCGCATCATCGAAGTGCCGTCGATGGTCTGCCTGCGCCTCGACGCGTTCCTCTCGAACAAGAAGGCGAGCGCGCCGCAGGATCTGCTCAACGCCTTCAAGGCGGGCCAGATCGTCGCGGACGTCTTCCTGACGTTCGTCGCCGCCGATCGCGGCAAGACGCCGTCGTTCGCGACGATGGACGACTACGACGCGACGGATGCGTTCGTGCCGAACCGGCTCCTCGATTCGTTCGCGATGCTGCTCGTGCTTCGTGCGGACGCGGATCCCAAGCTGCCGCAGGACGCATGGGCCGGCGTCGGCCCGCTGCGCGCGCCCGGCAGTAGCGCCGCCGATCCCACCGCCGACACGCTGAAGCAGCACATTCTCGACGCGGATCTCGGACCGGCGTTGACGCCGGTCGAGTACCCGAGCGATCCGACGTTCGATCGCACCTCGGTGTTTCTCGCGCGCCTCAGCATCAAGGGCGCGCAGGCGCCGGCGGGCGCGGTGCCGACGTGGGATCTGACTGCAGTCACCGTGAACAATCTGTCGCGCCTGTTTCTGTATCCGGCCGCACTCGCGGCGCGCTGGGCAGGCCTGACGACCGGAGAGGTATAGCGCCATGGCGATGTCATTCACGCAAGGATCGACGCGGCAGCCGCTGACGTCGGACCAGGTGCAGGCGTACACGCAGAGCGGCGCGCTGGTGCTCGACAGCCGGCGTCGCCGGCCCCTCTGGTTCGACGGCCGCTTCCTCGCGGCGCGCGATCTCGCGCGCGAGCAGGACTACTTCCTCCAGCGGCAGGCGGACCTCGGCCGCACCGCGGGCTTCGGCGTCGTGCACGGCCTGCAGGTCGTCACCTCCGACAACCTGACGCTGACGATCAAGGCCGGCCAGGGCGTCACGCCCGGCGGCGAGCTCGTGCTCCTGCCGAGCGATCTCGACGTCGTGCTGTCCGATCTCGCCGAAGAGCAGAAGCTCGACGTCAACTTCGGCCTCGGCATGTTACCGCAGCAGGCGCGCCGGACACGCAGCGGGATCTACGTGCTCGCGCTGCGGCCGGTGGAGTTCACGGCCAACCCGATCACGTCCTACCCCACGTCGATCCAGGGCACGCGTCAGACGCACGACGGCGACATCGTCGAGGCGACGGCGGTGGCGTTGGTGCCGTATCCGAATCCGGTGTCGGCCTTCGAGCCCGCCGACCGGCAGGCCGCGCTCGCGTGGCAGATCTTCAGCGGGACGCAGCGCGCGCAGGTGCAGCTCAACGACTCGCTGCTGCCGCTCGCGATCGTCAGTCTCGAACGCGGCACCGTCGAGTGGGTGGACCAGTGGCTGGTACGGCGCGAGGCGCCCTCCGACTATGCGGGGCAGCAGTTCGGCCTCACCGATCGGTCCACCGAGATGGCGTTCTTTCAGCAGTACGACGCGCAGCTCCAGCAGGTGCTCGCGGCGCGCGGCGCGAACGCCGGCAATTTTTCTGCGTCGCAGTATTTCCGATTGCTGCCGCCGGTGGGACGCTTTCCGCTCCAGAGCATTGACGTCCGGGCGTTCACGCAGAGCTACTTTCCGCAGCACCTGGATGTGCGCGTGAGCATCATTCCGACGGACGAACTGCCGGCGCTCGTCAACGACGGGTTCGATCTGCCGCCGCTCGATCTGACGCTCGCACCCGACGACTACACGCAGCTCGCCGTGTTCGCGCTCATTCCGGTGCCGCGCGCCAACTTCGCGGCGCTGCAGAAGAAGCTGACGCCGCAGGCGCTGCAACCGGCCGTGCCGCAGATCATCAGCTTCCGCCGGCCGATCGAGCTGCTGCGGCTCTATCGCGGCGACCTGACGATTCAGCCGACGGCCGTCAGCGGCGCGTCCGACTGGGGCCAGGCGATCGGCACCAACACGCTCGGCTTCTACGTGCGGCGGAAGAGCGCGCCGCAGTTCGTGGACTTCAGCAACTGACGCACAACAGAGCGAGCCATGAGCACCGCACCACTCCGCACGCCAGCCCCCGGCGAAAGCCTCGTTGACATCGAGCCCGAGCTGTTGCAGCAGGTCGATCCCGGCTGGCGGCATCGGCTGTCGCTTTACACCGGCCGCGCGCTCACCGACACCGCGCTGACGGCCGAACAGTTGTACCGATCGGGACGCCTCGCGCTGCTCTCGCAGCTCGTCACGCCCGGCATCGCGAGCGGCCTCGCCGCCAGCCTGGATGCGAGCGGACGCGTCCGCGTCACGGCCGGCTACGGATTTGCCGCAACCGGCGAAGACGTCACGTTGCTGCGCGATCTCGTCATGCCAGCGGTGGACGCGGTTCCCGTCGTTGACGCCGTGACCGGCGTGACGCTTCAGAACTTCGGCGATCTGAAGAAGGACCCCAAGCAGAAGACCCGCGTCTTCGTCTTGCTGCTGCGGCCGGTGACTGGTAAGGCGACGATCACGTCCGGCGGCTGCCTCGAGGTCACCGGTGAGCTCACCTCGTCAGCGACGCGCGATCCGGAAGAGTACGCGTTCGAAGACTGGCAGCTCGTGGACGGCGCCGAACTCGTGCTGGCGATCTGGCCGAACACGCCGCCCCTGACCCTGCCGTCGGCCACGCCCGCCGGCACGTTCCGCAACCGAATCGCGTCGTGCGTCTTCAACGCGGAGTTCGGGCCGGATCCCGCGGACGGGTCCACCGCGTTTGTGCCGCCGTGGAGCGCAATCGGCGTCGCACTCGGTCTCGCCGCCTTCGACAACGCATGGACGCTCCTCTTCTTCGATCGCAACGTCGTCGTCCGCAGCGGCGGCCGGGCGCCTCGAGCCGAACTGGTGAGTGCCGCACCGGCCGTCGGCGGCGCGTTCCTCTCCGTGCCGTATGCCGCGGCCGAAGCGAGGCTGCTGCAGGTGCTCGAGCAGAACGCGCAGATCGCGTCGCAGACCGACTTGACGCCGTACCTCACGCTGCCGGCGTCGACGATCCTGCCGGCCGGGGCTATCGATCTGCAGCAGAAGAAGAACCGCTGGTTTCCGAAGCAATGGTCGGTGCGGGCCGCGCCGATTCACGCCGAGGAGGTCGAGACGGCGCTGCGCGCGATGATGTTCTCGGCGCCGTTCGACCTGACGGGCGTGGAGTCGGCCAACGTCTTGGTGCCGCTGACCGACGACCTCTACGACCCTGACGTCCTCTTGACCGAAGTCGTCGCACAGGTCTTCTACGACGAGCAGACGAAGGCGATCAACGCGCGCAACGCCGTCCTGCAGCATCGCAAGTTCCTGCAGCAGGAGGCGTCCGTGCTCCTGACCGTCACGGGACAGCCCGTGCTCGATCTCGACGCAGGGCTCTCCGCCGACGAACTGAAGGCCCGCGACGCCGCCGTCTACACCCCGCCGGCAGATGGTTCTGAAGCCTTCGGCACGACGCTCGACGCGAAAAGCAAGCAGTTCACCTCGAACGAAGTGACGCGCCTGACAACACTCGCGGGTGCGGCACCGTACACAAACAACAAGATCCCGCTCTTCACCGCCAACGATCTGAACCTGCTCGGCACGACCGGCCTTTCCTCCTTCACCGACGCGATCAACGCGCGCATCCACAAGGTCGAAGACGCGATCAACCTGAGCTTCTTGCAGACGCAAACGAACATCTACCGCTACCGTACGAACGTGCTCAAGGCGACCGACGCGTCTCGCCTCGTGACGTCGCCGATCATC
>CAZOIK010000091.1:0-9011 GCA_964579765.1 uncultured Bifidobacteriaceae bacterium | reverse complement strand
CCACGATCCCGCCGGCGAGATGGACCCGGTGAAGCGCGCCGCGGGCGCCCTCGCCGAAGCGAAGAACGGCGGGTTCGACGTCGTCATCGTCGACACCGCCGGCCGGCTGCACATCGACGACGACCTGATGGACGAGCTCGTCGCGATTCGCGACGTGACCGGCGCGTCCGACAAGCTGTATGTCGCCGACGCGATGACCGGGCAGGACGCGATCAAGAGCGCCGGCGAGTTCAACCGGCGCGTGGGCGTCAGCGGCGTGGTGCTCACGAAGATGGACGGCGACGCGCGCGGCGGCGCGGCGCTGTCGGTGGTATCGGTCGTCGGCGTGCCGATTGCGTTCGCCGGCAGCGGCGAACGGCTCGAGGATCTCGAGCCGTTCCACCCCGAGCGCGTGGTGTCGCGGGTGCTCGGGATGGGCGACGTGCTGTCGCTCATCGAGAAGGCCGAAGCCGCGATCGACGTCGAGGACGCCGAGAAGCTCGAAGCGAAGATCCGGAGCAACGAGTTCACGCTCGAGGATTTTCGCGACCAGCTGCGCACGATTCGCAAGATGGGCCCGCTCGACCAGATCCTCGGGATGCTGCCGGGCATGGGCAACGTCAAGGCGCTGGCGAACCAGAAGCCGGATGAGAAGCAGATGGGCCGCGTCGAGGCGATCATCGGGTCGATGACGCCGGACGAGCGCCGGAAGCACCACATCATCAACGGCAGCCGGCGGAAGCGCATTGCGAAGGGCAGCGGGACGTCGGTCGAGGAAGTGAACCGTCTGCTGAAGCAGTTCGTGCAGATGCAGAAGATGTTGAAGCAGCTCGGCGGCATGGCCGGGCTCTCCGGCGGCGGCGGCAAGGCCGCCAGGCGCCGGGCGATGCAGATGCTGCGCAACCGCGGGTAACCCCCGCGGCGCTCAGAAGGCGGACCCGAAGGTCCGCGCTACATGTGTAGTGCAGGCCTTCAGGCCTGCCTGTCGCGCAGCGAACAATGACGCGTGGGTATGAGCCCTCCGCGTCAGAGCAGGAGTGATCGATGCTGGCTATCCGTCTCCGTCGGGCAGGATCCAAGAAACGGCCGTTCTTCCGCGTCGTCGTCGCCGATTCGCGTGCGGCGCGCGACAGCTCGTTCGTCGAAATCCTCGGACACTACAACCCGCGCACGAAACCGGCCGTCGTCCATGTGGACAAGGAGCGCGTGGACTACTGGCTCGGCAAAGGCGCGCAGCCGTCCGACTCGGTGCGGACGCTCATCGCGCGTCACCTGACGCCAGCGCCGGCGGCACCCGCCGCCGCGGCCGCGCCGAAGGCATAGCCGCCGTGAGCAGCGCGACCGGCGTCAAGGCCGTCGTCGAAGTGCTCGCGAAGGCGCTCGCGGACAAGCCCGACGAGGTGCGCGTCGTCGAGACGCAGCATCGGGATCGGACGCTCGTGGAGCTGTACGTCGCGCCGTCGGATGCGGGCAAGATGATCGGCCGCCAGGGACGGACGGTCGCCGCGCTCCGGACGCTGGCATCGACGGCCGGCGAGAAGGAAGGCAAGACCGTCACGCTGGAGGTGCGGGAAGGGCGCCAGTGAACTGGGACGCGATGGCGGTGGTCGGCCGCATCGCGCGCGCACACGGCATCCGCGGGCAGGTCATCGTCAACTCGGAGACCGATTTTCCGGACGCGCGGTTTGCGCCGGGCGCGACGCTGTTCGTCCGGCGCGCCGGCACGATCGATGCGGTGAGGTTGACGACCGTGCGGATGCAGAACGGCCGTCCGGTGATCGGGATCGAGGGCGTTTCGACGATGAACGACGCCGAACGGCTCGCGGGGCTCGAGCTGAGGGTGCCCGTCGAGCAGTTGGCGCCGTTGCCGGCGAACACGTTCTATCACCACGATCTGGCGGGTTGCCGGGTCGTGACGGCCGACGGGGAAGAGGTCGGCGTGGTCGAGCGCGTCGAGGGGACGCAGGGCGGCAGCCGGCTGGTGGTGGCGGGCGGGCGCGGCGAGGTGCTGGTGCCGCTCGCGGCCGACATCTGCCGGACGATTGACGTCGCCGGCAAGCGGATCGTCATCGAGCCGCCGGAAGGCTTGCTGGATCTGAACGCGTGACGTTCGACATCGTCACGATCTTTCCGGCGATGGTCGAGGCGGCGCTGGCCGTGGGCGTGGTCGGACGCGGGATCGAACGCGGGCTGCTCGAGGTCGCCGTGCACGACCTGCGCGCGTTCACGACCGATCGGCACCGCAGCGTGGACGACGTGCCGTACGGCGGCGGGCCGGGCATGGTGATGAAGCCCGAGCCGATCTTCGCGGCGCTCGACGCGATTGAAGCGCGGCGGGGCAGGGCGCAGACGACCGTGCTGCTGACGTCGCCGCAAGGCACGCGGTTTACGCAGGCCGCGGCGCGGCGCCTGAGCGGCCAGGAGCATGTGGTGCTCCTCTGCGGCCGATACGAAGGCGTGGACGAGCGTGTCCGCGCGCGGGTCGATGAAGAAGTGTCGATCGGCGACTACGTGCTGAGCGGCGGCGAGCTGCCGGCGCTCGTGGTGCTCGACGCGGTCGCGCGCTGGGTGCCCGGGGTCGTCGGCGACGATCAGTCGGTGGCGGACGACTCGTTCAGCCGCGGGCTGCTCGACTTTCCGCACTACACGCGGCCCGCCGAACTCGGATCGGCGAGAGTGCCCGAGGTGCTGTTGTCGGGCAACCACGCCGAGATCCGGCGGTGGCGCAAGCGGGAGTCGCTGGCGCGAACGCTCGCGCGGAGGCCGGAGTTGCTGGAGACGGCGGCGCTCGACGACGAAGAGCGCCGGTTATTGGCGGAATTGCAGAAGGGCAGGATTGCAGAATCGCAGGATTGATGGCCGAATTGAAGCGCGTTAGATCAATTCTGCAATTCTGCCATCCTGCAATTCTGCAATTCTGCAATGGAGGATCCCATGAGTGCCTTGGAACTGGTCGAAAAGACGCAACTGACCCAGCGTCCGGCGATGAAGTCGGGCGACACGGTCCGCGTGCACGTGAAGGTGCGCGAAGGCGACAAGGAACGCATTCAGGTGTTCGAGGGCGTCGTCATCGGCGTGCACCGCGGCGGCACGCGCGCCTCGTTCACGGTGCGCAAGGTGTCGTTCGGCCAGGGCGTCGAGCGCATCTTCCCGCTGCACTCGCCGACGATCGCGAAGGTCGAAGTGATGCGGTCGTCGAAGGTGCGGCGCGCCAAGCTCTACTACCTGCGCGATCTGAAGGGCAAGGCCGCGCGGATGAAGGACACGCAGAAGGCGGAGAGCTAGACCGCTGGTGAACGCCGGGCGCCGGGCGGCTACCGTGCTGTCGGCGGTTCTGGCCGCCGCGCTGGTCGTCTGGGGTGCGTTCGCTGTGCCGTCGGACATGGACGAGTTCGCGCCCCTGCACCTGCTGTCCTGCCGCTATCTATACGCACCCCTACATACCTTCCGTGAGGGCTGCGGCGGCGGCGCCGAGACCCTCCGCTTCGGCGCCTTCGAGTATCAGCGCGCGTACGCCTACGTCGGGGCCACGTCGAGCGCGCTCTACTTCCCGATCTGGCGGATGTGGGCGAGCCCGCGATCGTTTTACGCGCTCGGCATCGTGCTGCTGGCGCTCTTCGCGGTCGGCCTCACGCGCGCCCTGCGTCTACCGCTTCGGGACGCGCTGATCCCACTGAGCTGCTTTCCGATCGTCTACCTCTTCATTCACGACACGGGTCCCATTCGCCTCGCGTTCCTGTCGCTGCCGGCGTTTGTGCTGCTGTGGCGCGGCGCGCTTCGTCGCCCGGCGCCGTGGCGGCAACTCGCATACGGCGTGGCGGCGGGCGTCGTCGCCGTGGTGTGCACCGAAGACAAACCGTTCTACCTGGTAGTGTCGCCGCTCATCGGGCTCTGCGCCGTCGCGGGCGTCACGTGGGAGGGCGGCCATGGCGATCGCGTGACGACCGCGGACGCCCTGCGCCGCGGCTGGCTGTTTCTGGTTGCCTTGGCCACCGTGGCCAGCAGCGGAATCAGCGTGCTGCTGTTCGGCGGACGCGATGGCAACGGCAACACTTACTATCAGGTGATTCGGGGCATCGGATCCGAGCACCTCTCGACGCTGGGCTTCCAGATCAAGCGAATTGTCGTCTTCACGCTGCTCCCGGCCATGAACGCGCACCGCGTCTTTGGCTGGGACCACGCGCTCATCTTCGCGTCCACGCCGGCGTTGGTGCCGGCCGGCGTGCTTGTATGGTTCGCGGTGCGCCGGCGCGCGCTCGATCGGGTTGCGGTGTTTTGGCTTGGCGGTGCGTATGCGGTCGGCGCGGCCGTGTTCCTCGCGACGCACGTCGCGTCCGAGGCGCACCACTATGTGTTCCTCCTGTTACCCATCCTCGTCGCGCTCATGATGATCGCCAGCCGGTCCGAGGCCGCCTGGCGCATGGTGATGGCCTGCGCCGCCGCCTCGAGCGTGTTGGCGATGGCGGCGCTCACGTGGCACGCGCCGACGCCGTCGTCGTCGCGCGGGCGCGACCGGTTGTTCGAGTATTTGTGCCGCCCGGGCGTCGCGTCGCGGTACGTGCTCAACTTCTCGTCCTGGGGCGGTTACTACCAGCAAGCGCTCTACGGCGATCCCGCGCAGCTGGTCACCTACATCGAGCCGCTCACCCGCGCCGACGCTTCACGCCTCTCTGAGATCGCCCACTCGCTCTCGCGCGGTGTCCTCGACATCTGCCGCGGGTGTACGCGCGCGTCGGTCGCAGCGTCATTCGGCGTGGCTGACGTGACCTCCGTCGAACTTGGCCTCGAACACTGGCACGTCTTCGAGGTGCGGCCGCCCGAGCCTCGACCGGGATTGTGATGGGACGCGTCGCCGCTACAAGAACCCTCGAGAACTGGCTGCGGCGTGTCGGGTTTGTCCACGTCGCGGGTACCGACGAAGTGGGCCGCGGCTGCCTGGCCGGTCCGGTCGTGGCGGCGGCGGTCGTGCTCGACCCCGATCGCCGCATCAGCGGCCTTGCCGACTCGAAAGTCGTACCGGCCGACGAGCGGGCCGACTTGTACGGCGAGATCACGGCCCACGCCGTGGCCTGGGCCGTCGCGGCCGCCGATCCCGCCGAGATCGATCGCGTCAACATTCACCAGGCCGGGCTGCGCGCGATGCAGCGTGCGGTGCTCGCGCTCGCCCCGCTGCCCGACATCGTCCTCGTGGACGCGTTCCGCGTGCCGGATCTGCCGATGGCCCAGCGCGGCGTGGTGCACGGCGATCGCCGGTGCGCGGCGATTGCGGCGGCCTCGATCGTCGCGAAAGTCACGCGCGATCGGCAGATGATCGAGCTGCACGGCCGCGATCCGCGCTACGGCTTCGACCGGCACAAGGGCTACGCGACGGCCGATCATCTCGACGCCGTGGCGCGATTCGGCTATTCCGACGTGCACCGCCGATCGTTCCGGCCTCCGACGCTGTTTGATACCATGGACTGACGCGCGGGCGTGACGGCCGCGCGGCATCGTCAAGTGGCGTCCTTCGATCGCAACGGCACACTCCGAAACGCTGAAAAGCTGCTTCGCCAGGGAAAGCTCGACGCGGCGGCGGCCGAATACCTGCGCGTCGTCGAGGACCAGCCGGGCGACTGGAACACGGCGAACACGCTCGGCGATCTGTATGCGCGCGCCGGACAGGTCGAGCGGGCGCTCGAGCAGTTCCTGAAGGTCGCCGAGTCGCTGCGCGACGAGGGGCAGTTCGTCAAAGCGGCCGCCATCTACAAGAAGATCCTCAAGCTCCAGCCCGACAACGAGCGCGCGCTGCTGCAGGCGGCGGAGCTCGTCGCCAGCCAGGGCCTGTTTGCCGACGCACGCACGTACCTGAATATCGTCCTCGAGAAGCGCAAGGCCGCCGGCGACGTCCGCGGCGCGGCCATGGCCAAGGTACGGATCGGCAGCCTCGACCCGAACGACTACGCCGCGCGCGTCGAAGGCGCGAAGGCGCGCCTCGAGATGAACGACACGAACGGCGCCGTCAGCGAGTTGACGACGATTGCCGAGGAACTCTCCGAGAAGGCGCGGTACGAGGAGGCGATCGAGGCGCTGCGGCTGGCGGCGACGGTCGATCCCGAGAACGAGCAGATCCGGACGCAGCTGTTCGACATCTACACGGCCGCCGAGGACTTCACGCGCGCCGCCGACTGCGCCGTCACGCCCGCGCAGTTCATCTCGCTGGCCGACTCGCTCGAGCTTCGCGAGCGGCACGACGAGGCCGTCGAGATGCTGCGGCGCGCCGCGCAGCTCGATACGGAGAACACCGAGCTCCGGGCGCGGCTCGCCAAGACGTTCATCGCGCGCGGCGACATCCAGTCGGCCGGCGAGTACTTGACCGTCGAGACGGCCGGCGGCGATCCCCAGCTCCTGATGACGGCTGCCGAGATCCAGCTCCGCGGCGGCAAGGTGGACGAGGGCATGGCGCTCGTCCGGAAGCTGTTCGAGGAAGATCCCGCGCGGCGCGAAGAGATCGCGATGCTCGGCTGGAACATCGGCCCGCACGCGCCCGACGCGGGCTTCGCGGTCGTCGAGCTCTCCGCGGAGGCCGCCGTCGCGAAGCACGACTGGGCGTCGGCCGCGGCCGCCCTCCAGGAGTTCGTCACCCGCGTGCCGGCGCACATTCCGGCGTTGATGCGGCTCGTCGAGATCTGCGTGGACGGCGGACTGGAAGCGACGATGTACACGGCGCAGGCGCAGCTCGCGGACGCGTACATCGCCGCCGGCTCGGTGGCCGAGGCGCGGTTCATCGCCGAAGATCTCGTCGCGCGCGAGCCCTGGGAGCGCGCGAACATCGAGCGCTTCCGGCGCACGCTCGAGCTGCTCGGCGAGCCGGACCCCGACGGCGTCATCGCGGAGCGGTTGAGCGGACAGACGCCGTTCACGAGCACCGACCTGCTCGCCGGCATCGAGCCCCTACCCGAGGCGGAGACTGCTGAGGCGGACGGACTCACGCCCGAACTGCTCGCGATGCTCGCCGAAGCCGAAGGCGGCGAGCCGCCGGAGTCGCCAGCCGCGGAGGAGACGGGTGACGACCTCTCGTTCGAGGAGCCGGCACCGGTGCCCGTGCGCCGCGCAGCGAAGGGCGGCGGGAAGAGCGGCAAACCGAAGAAGTCCGAACCGGACGAATCGCACTTTCAGCTCAGCGCGAACGCGATCGACCTCGAAAGCATCCTCGGCGATCTGGACGAGGCCGAACCGGAGGCGGTCGCGCCCGCGCCTCCGCCGAAGAAACGCGGCAAGCCGAAGGCGCATGCCGAGCAGGAGAGCGTGGAGGTCGATCTGAGCGTCGATCTCGACGGCATCAAGCCTGGCGGGAAGGTCGTGCAGATGCCGGCGCCGAAAGCGGCGCAGGAGCCGGAGCCCGAGTACCACGAGAACGACATCGACAGCGTGTTCGCGCAGCTGCGGAGCAAGGCGTCGCGGGCGTCCACTGGCGACGCGGCCGAAGAGCAGATGAAAGAAGGCATGGAGCTGCGGCAGGCGGGCAAGGTCGATCAGGCGATCCGGGCCTTCGAGATCGCGTCGCGTTCGCCGCGGCACAGGTTCCAGGCCTCGGCGTTCATCGGGCGCATCTATCGCGAGCGCGATCAGATGGGCAAAGCCATCGAGTGGTTCGAGCGCGCGACGCAGGCGCCGGCGCCCACGCCCGACGACGGGTACATGCTGCTGTACGAGCTGGCCGACGCGCTCGAGGCGACGGGGGAGACCGAGCGCGCGCTCGCGATCTGCATGGAGCTGATGGCCGAGGCGGGCGACTTCCGCGACGTGAAGGCGCGCGTCTCCCGTCTCTCGAAAGTCACGCGAGGGTGACCGTCTGATCCGGCGTCTGGTGTACGTCGCGTACTTCCTCGAGACCGGGCTCCTGCTGCTCGTCCTGCCCTGGTCGTCCTTCTGGACCCGCAACTTCTTCATCGATCACTGGCCGGTACTCCGGCCGTGGCTCGTGAACGACTTCGTCCGCGGCGCCGTCAGCGGCGTCGGCGTCGTCAACATGGCGGCCGGCCTGGCGGATCTCGTGCCCGTCTTCTTTGCGCGCGACGCGGACGGCGCGCCAGACCAGTCGACATGATGCTGTGCCTGGTCACCGATCGGCGCCGGCGGTCTCCGGTTGTGCAGGCCGCCGACGCCGCGGCGGCGGGCATCGACCTCGTGCACGTCCGAGAGCGCGATCTCGAGGCAGCCGCGCTGTCGGCGCTTGTCGCCGGCGTGGTGGCGGCGACCCGCGGCTCGTCCACCCGCGTGGTCGTCAACGATCGGCTCGACGTGGCGATCGCCTGCGGCGCCGACGGCGTGCACCTGCGTGGCGACTCGATCCCCGCCGTCCGCGCCCGTGCCCTCGCGCCTGCCGGCTTCCTCATCGCATGCGCCGTCCGGACGCCAGAGGAGGCGGCTCGCGCGGCGGAAGCGGCCGACTACCTGGTCGCCGGCACGGTTTTTCCCACCACGTCCAAGCCGGGCATGCACGATTTCCTGGGCGTGGCGGGGCTGACGGCCATTGCCCGGGCCGTGGCGGTCCCCGTGTTGGCGATTGGCGGCGTCACCCCGGCCCATATGAGCGCGCTGGCGGAGGCCGGCGCCGGCGGAATGGCGGGCATCGGCCTCTTTGCCGAGGCGCATCGACCGATAAAAGAGGTGGTCCGCCAGATTCGGGAGCGGTTTAACATAGGCGGCGATCTTCTCCCCCGTTGATGAGTGCACAGAAGGGCATAAGCGGTTTCGGCGACACGCTGCGCGCGGCGCGCGAGCGGCGGGGTCTATCCCTCCGCCAGATCGCCAACGCCACCAAGATCTCGATGATCACGCTCGAGGCGCTGGAGCGGAACGACATCGCACGGCTGCCGGGCGGCATCTTCAGCCGCGGCGTGGTCCGCTCCTATGCCCTCGAAGTCGGCCTCGATCCCGAATCGACGATCGAAGAGTTCATGGGGCAGTTCCCGCACGACTCGGTCACGGCCGGCCATCCGACGACGACGCAGACCGAGGACCATGAGGCGGTGGAAAGCGATCGCCGCATG
>CAZOIK010000090.1:0-6160 GCA_964579765.1 uncultured Bifidobacteriaceae bacterium | reverse complement strand
CGGTGACGTCGATGGCCGCGTCGAGCACGAGCGCGAGCACGTCGTCGAGCACGCGTCCGGAGCCGAGCGCGCGAAGGCCTTCGAGCAGCGCCGCCATCTGGCGGAGCTCGAAGGCGGCGGAGACGGCGCTCTTCTCAGCCGCGGGTCCGTCGTCGCCGGCGGCGAAGAGGATCTCGGCGTCCCCCGACTGACCCGCGCGGATGCGGTCGCCCGGCGCCAGCGGATGGGGCGCGTCGATGCGGACGTCGTTGACGAACGTGCCGAAGGTTGACTGGCGATCGTGGAGCACGTAGGCGTCGCCCTCGCGGACGATCTCGGCGTGTAGCCGCGACACGTCGGCGGCGGCAAGCCGGAGATCGCTCTCGGCGCGCCGGCCGATCGAGAAGACCGGCTTGTCGATCGCGACCACCCGGCGGCCGAGCGCATCGGTCACGACGAGTCGCGGAACGGGGCGGGCGCCTTCGGCGTCGGCAGGCATCGGCGCGAAATTCGGATGGTATTCTGTCACCGCGATGACGGAGCGGTAAACTGCCGCGCTTCAAGCTGACCATCGAGTACGCCGGCACGCGCTACAGCGGCTGGCAGATTCAGAAGAACGCGCGGACGATCCAGGGCGAAATCGACCGCGCCGTCCGCGCCGTCACCAGGCGCGACGACTTCGAGCTCTACGGATCGGGGCGCACCGACGCGGGGGTTCACGCCCTGGCCCAGGTGGCCCACCTCGACGTCGTGACGACCCTCTCGCCGGACGTGCTGACGCGACGCCTCAACGACGAACTGCCGGCCGACGTCAACATCCTCTCGGCGTCCGGCGTGCGGCATCGCTTTCACGCGCGCCACGACGCGGTTGCCCGCCGCTACCTCTACCAGGTCGCGCGGCGCCGCACGGCGTTCGCCAAACCGTTCGTGTGGTGGGTGAAAGACCCCATCGACGTGCCACGGATGCGCGCCGCCGCGCGCGCGTTCGTCGGCTTCAACGACTTCGAGGCGTTCGCCGAGACCGACGGGACCGAGCGGCCGGATCGTTCGACGCACGTGCTCGTCGATCGCGTCGATGTGGAGGAGGCGGGCGACCTCGTGCTCGTCGCGATCGAAGGATCCCATTTCCTGTGGAAGATGGTCCGCCGGATCGTGGGGGTGCTGGTCGAAGTCGGCAAAGGAACGCTCGAGCCCGCGGCTCCAGCTGCGCTGCTCTCGTCCTCCTCGGGCGAGCCCGCACGGCTGACGGCGCCGGCCTCCGGGCTGTTTCTCGAACGGGTCTACTACGAGGGCGACCCGCGCGGCGGCGCTATCGTGCCGGCGACTCCGATCCGATCGCGGTGAGACCGACGCCGGTGCCGAGCACGAGCCGCACGACCTGCGCGTAACTTGCCGCGCCGGCCTCAATCCGGTTGGCTTTCAAATACTGGTCGTAAACGCGCCAGCCCGCAGCCGACACGCGCGGCTGCACGTCACGGGCGAGGCGGGCGGCAATCGCGCGGAGATCGGCACGCGGTCCATCCGCCAGCCGGGCGACTGCCTCCGCGCGCGCTGTCCGCGAAAGGGCGTCCGCCAGCTCGCCAAACAGGAACAGCCAGCCGCTGTACTGGGACGACGTGCCGGCGTGCATGCACGTCAACCAGCCGGAGAAGTTCGCCTCGCCTTCGTCGGCGAATCCTGCAAGATGGCTCCACTCGTGCGCCACGACGAAGGGACGTTCAACGGGCAGGAGATCGCGTTCGACGAGCGTCTCGAGAAAAAACGGATCCGTCATGCCGGCGACCGCCGCCGGGCGGAAGTAGAGGTCGAGCAGCGAATGCTTGGGGCGCCCCGGCCGTGTCGTACCCGGCGCGCCAAGTTGCCGCGTCGCGCGCGCGAACGCCTGCGCGAGGTCCGGATCGACGCCGCCGGCGCTGCCAAACCCGGCCGTGTGCGCATCGGCATAGAGCGCATTGAGCCGCGACGCGGCCCGGTCGGCGGCCCGGCGCGCGGCGTCCGGGGTCACGGCCGCCGCCTCGTAACGCAGCTTGTGTTCGAGCGGCACGCGCCGATAGTTCAACCCCCACGCGAGCAGGAACGCGAGGTAGAGCGCAGCGCCCGCGGCCGCCGTGCGGAACGACCATCGGGCGAGGACCCAGCCGGTCGAGCGCTGCCGGAAATCCCGTACCAGCCCTGCGACCCAGATCGCGGTCAGCGCGACAAGGAGCACGTCGAGCAAGGCGAACGGCACAAGGTTCGACGCGCCCGTTAACGCGCGTTGCAGCGGCGGATACAGGAGTCCGGAGTACCAGCGCTCGACGACGGTCTGCGGCAGAGGCAGGGCCAGTGCCGCGCCGGTGACGAGGAACAGGACGATGCGGAAGGCCGTTTTCACGAGCGATTCAGCCAATTACAGATTCGGAAGCGGCAGCAGCCACGGCTGTTGATTCTTCACACTGATTGCGAGTATCATTCGAATTGTCACTGGAGCTCTCTACTGTCATATACAGTCTCCTAAATGCTCGTGAGCTCCGTGCGATGATCGTCCGATAGAGCATACGAGGGAAACAGCCATGCGCCTCACCTTATTGATCGCCGTCAGCGCGCTATGCGTGTCGCCGCTGAGCTATGCGCAGACCGTCGCGCCAGCCGCGGCCGCGACGAAGGTGCTGCTACCCGGAACGCGAGGCGGCGTACTCGCCTCCATCCAAGGCAACGCGGTCAACTCGACGAACGGCTCGATGGCCAACACGATCGTGCGCCTGCGCGACGCGCGCTGGGGCCACATCGTCGATTCGGTGATGACCGACAAGCAAGGCCTGTTCGTCTTCAAAAGCCTCGATCCCGGCAGCTACGTCGTCGAGGTCATGAGTCCGGCCAACAACGCCGTGCTGGCGTCCTCACCCGTACTGAATGTCAGCACGGGCGAAGCGGTGTCGGCGCTGGTGAAGCTGCCGTTCCGGATTCCGGCGTTCGCGGGATTGATCGGCAACGCGTCGCAGACCACGGCCTCCGCCGTGTCCACTGCGGCACAGGCCGTGACCGCGGCGGCGGCCGCTTCAAACACCGTGGCGCAGACGATCGTCGGCCAGCCTGCGACTTGCACCGGACCGACCAGCTGTAAGTAGCGCGGCGATCCTTCGAACCACATGCGGGTGACTCTTTGAGCTCGGAACCCAGATCGCACGCGGGCGCGCAGGGAACGCGGACGCCGTCGCAGCACGGGCAGTCCACGTACGCGCCCGAGACAGACGTCCACATCCTCGATCGCATCGCGGTCCTCTACCGCTATCGCCGCATCGCGATCGTCGTGTTCGTGCTGACGTCGGCCGCGATGATGATCCAGGGCTACTCGAACGTGCAGTACTTCCGCGCGCAGGGGCGCCTCCTCATCGAGCAGGAGCGTGCGACGGAAGTGCCGGGCATCGGCGCCAACGGCGAGCAGTTCTACGAGGATCCCGAGCCATACTTCCAGACGCAGTACAAGATCCTGCGCGGGCGCGACCTCACGCGCCGCGTCATCAAGACGGTCAAGCTCGATCAAGTCCCCGAGTTCAACGGCACGGCCAAGCCGCCCGAAACGCCGATGACGGTGTTCACGAACGCGCGCGCGCGGCTGATGGCGATGCTGTGGCGCCAGCCGCACGTCGAGCAGGAAGCGCCCAAGCCCGACGAGACGCCCGACGAGTCCGCGCTCGTCTCGGACTTCATCGGGCGCGTCGGCGTCGAGCCGGTGCGCGGGAGCCGGCTCGTGGACATCACCTTCGACTCCACCGATCCGACGTTCGCCTCGCAGGCGGTGAACGCGCTGATGGACGAGTACGTCGATCAGAACCTGGCGACCAAGCAGGCGACGACGGAAAACATGCTGGAGTGGCTCGACAAGGAGCTCGCCAACCAGCAGAAGAAGGTCGAAGAGAGCGAGCGCGCGCTCGCCGAGTACCGCGACAAGCAGAACGCGCTTTCCCTCGACGACAAGCAGAACATCGTGGTCGCCCGGCTCAACGCGCTCAACGACGCCTACACGAAGGCGAAGATGGAGCGCGTGCAGAAGGAGACGGCCTACGGCCAGGTGAAACCGCTCATCGCGAGCGGCACGGCGGTGTCGGCCGACGCGCTGCCGATCACGATCCAGAGCTCGCAGATGACCGCGCTGCGCAGCCGGCTGACCGAGCTGCAGCAGAAGAAGGTGCAGCTCTCGGGCCGTTACGGCGACAAACACCCCGCAATTCTCGAGGTGAACGGGCAGATCGCCGAGACGCAGCGGCAGCTCGAGCTCGAGACCGCCAAGGCGCTGCAGAACGTCAAGAACGACTACGATTCGGCCGTCCTGCAGGAGCGCGTCCTCGCGCAGAACCTCGAGGCGGCGAAGGAAGACGCGCAGGATCTGAGCCGGAAGAGCGTCGACTACAACGTGATGGAGCGCGAGGCGAAGAGCAACCGCACCATCTACGAGTCGCTGCTGCAGCGCGAGAAGGAACTGCGCGTCTCGAGCAACAGCCGCGCGAACAACGTCCGCATCGTCGATCGCGCGGAAGTGCCGAAGTCGCCGCTCGCGCCGACCGGTCGCCGCACGTGGCTGACGTCGATTGCCATCGGCTTCGTGCTGGCCGTCGGCGTCGCGTTCGGCCTCGACTACATGAACGACACGATCAAGACGCCGGAGGACGTGACGCGCCGCCTGAAGCTGCCGTTCCTCGGCCTCGTGCCGTCGGTCCGCGGCGACAAGCACCCGGTGCTCGCCTCGGCCCACGTGCCGCACGACTTCGGCGAGGCGTTCCGATCGCTCCGGACGTCGCTCATGTCGCGCTTCCCCGCCGAGGGTACAAAGATCCTGGTCGTCACCAGCGCGCAGCCGCTCGAGGGCAAGACGACGACGGCGTGCAACATCGCGATGGCGCTCGCCTACGGCGGGGCACGCGTGCTGCTCGTGGACGCCGACATGCGGCGTCCCGGCCTCCATCGGCCGCTGCGGCTGACGAACGAGCGCGGGTTGTCACAGGTGCTGATCGGCCAGGCGCGCGTGCGCGACGTCATTCAGCGCACCGTCGATCCCAACCTCCTCGCGATCACGGCCGGCCGGACGCCGCCGAATCCGTCTGAGCTGCTGGCGTCCGAGCGCATGAAGACGCTGCTGAGCAACCTCTCGCACGGACCGTTCGACTGGATTGTGCTCGACACGCCGCCCGTGCTCGCGGTCACCGACGCCGTGATCCTCGCGCCGCTCGTCAACGGCGTGACGTTCGTCATCGGCGCCGAGATGACGCGGCGCCGTCTGGCGGAGCGCGCGCTCGAGACGATCATGTCGGCGCCGCCGCGCTTCGCGGCCGTCGTCCTGAACAAGGTCGACTTCGCGCGGAACAAGTACTACTATTCGCGCTACTACGGCCACCAGTACAAGAACTACTACGCCGAAGCCTCGGTCTGATCGACCCGCCGGGCTCGCCGCGCTGCTGGCGTTTCTCGGCCTCGTCCTGTTTCTGCTCGCCGGCGAAGGCGACGGCATGGCCTACCCGATCGCGGCCGTCGCGATCGCGATTGCCCTCGTCGTCCGCCCGTCGGTCGCGCGCGACGACATGCGCTGGCTCGACGTCGCGCTGGTGCTGTACGTCGCGTTCGTCGTGATGCAACTCGTCCCGCTCGTTCCCGGAGTCAGGCTCGCGCTCTCGCCGGCGACACGCGCGATCGACCTGCGCCTGCGGCTCGACGCGCCCGCGAACGCGCTGGCCGACTCTGCGCACCCGCTGACCGTAGACGCCGAGGGAACCCTGCAGGCGCTGGCGCTCTCGGTGGCGGTCGTGCTGACGTTCTGGTGCGCGCGCGAACTGTTCTCGCGGCGCGGCATCCGCGCGGCCGCGCGGACGATTGCCGGTTTCAGCCTGGCGCTCGCGGCCTTCGGCGTCGCCCAGCACGTCGTGGCGCCGCACTCGCTTTACTGGCTGCGCACGTTCACGTACACGACGCCGTTCGGGCCTTACCTCAACCGCAGCGACTTCGCGATGTGGTTCGTGCTCGCGATGCCGTTGACGGCCGGCTACCTGCTGGCCCGCCTGCACTCGCGTGCGCGGTCGAGCGGAGAGATCTTCACCGCGTTCGACGACACGGCGACCTTTCTGACGATCGCGCTTGGCTTCATGGCTGCCGCGCTCGTGGTCGGCCTGTCGCGGTCCGGGATGGTCGGCGCCGCGGCCGGGATGCTGAC
>CAZOIK010000089.1:0-30000 GCA_964579765.1 uncultured Bifidobacteriaceae bacterium | reverse complement strand
CTCGACGACCTTGCCGAGCGAGCGCACGTACGCGACGAGCTGGCGCATCTCGGTGTCGGTGAACCGGCGGATGCGGGGCATGTTCGTGTTCGGGATGCCGTTGTTCAGGATGGACATCAACGCGGCATCGGTGGGCGCGTGCTGGAGCCGCGCGCGATTCAGGCTGGGCGCGTCGCCGCCGGCGCCGTCCGCGCCGTGGCACTCGACGCACATGCCGTTGAAGAGCTGGCGGCCGGCGGCAATGTCTGAAGCCGCACTCGTATCTGTCCGGCCAGAGCCCGAGGCGCCGCCCGCTTGCTGCGCGGCCGCCTGCTGCTCGGCGAGCACGGATTTGAACACGCCTTCGACGATGTCGAGCTCGTTGACGTAGCCGGCCGGATCGACGTACGGGCTTGCGCCGCCGCGCCCGAGCTTCGCGAACTTCTCGTTCATGTTGAACATCCCGGGGTGCGAGCCGAGCGGGATGTCGGGATGCTGCGATCGCAGGAACGCGAAGCTTTTCTGAAAGTCCTGCGCAATCGTCGGGTAGTCGGCGTTGTTCACGAGCTTCATGCCCGGGTTGACGCCGACGCTGCCGATGACGAGCACCTTCAGCGTGCGATTGCCCTCGGTGACGTCGAACGTCCACGTCGTGCAGCCGCGCGTGTGGCCGGGCGTCAGATGCGCGGTCAGCGTCATGCCACCGAGGCTCACCGTGTCGCCGTCGTGGAGCACGCGGTCGATGGGATGCGGCTTGCCGCCCGGCATCATTTTCTCAAGCGCCGGCACGTCCTCGGCCATCGCCATGACGGTGGCGCCCGTGAGCTGCTTGACGAGCGCGTCGCCTTCCATGTGGTCGGCGTGCGCGTGGCTGCCGAGCAGGATCTTGATGTCCGCGTACTTGAACCCGAGGGCCTCGATCGACGAGCGCACCGTGGGGACGTTGCGCTCGTAGTCGCTGTTGATCAGGATGTGCCCCTGCGGCGTCGTGATCAGGAACGACGCAAGCGTCCGCGTGCCGACGTAATAGAGGTTGCCGAAGATCTTGTGCGGCGTGAACGCGGTGTCCTGATCCTCCTTCGTCCCGATGTTCCGGATGAAGAGATCGCGTGCCGTCCAGACTTTTTTCGCGGCCGCCGGCGGTGTCTGCGCCGAGGGCCACGCCGACGCGGCCGCCGCCAGCACAACGGTCAGAAGCGTTCGTGAAGCTGCTCGCATAGCGCGCTATTCTGCCTGTTTTGGAGCGCGCGGGCCAGTGCAAGCCCGAAACATGTCCGGGCGCGCTGGTCGAACAGCCGGGTGGCGCTGTAACTTGGCCGGAATTCCACCGCGCAGCATAGGAATGTCGAACAGCACGCTATGATTCTCGACGAGCGGGTCGTGATTCCACTGCCGTACACCTGGCCGGCCGCAATTCCGTTCTGGCTCGCGTTCTGGTGGGCGTTTGCGGGCGAGCTGCCGTTCATGCGCCGCGACCGCGCGCCGCGGCAGTCGGACCGCGACCGCGGTTCGATGCGCGTCATCGTCTGGCTGAACGGCCTCTCGATGTTCGCCGCCTTCCTCGCCGCCGGCACGCAGCCGCGCTTCGCGATGACGTCGGGCCGCGTCGCCGTCTACGTCGCGGGCATCGCCTGCATCGTCGCCGCGGCGCAGCTCCGGCGACACTGTTTCACGATGCTCGGCGCAAGCTTCACGTACGACGTGCGCGTCGCCTCCGGCCAGCAGGTGGTCGAGCGCGGCGCCTACCGCTACGTGCGCCACCCGTCGTACAGCGCGGGTCTGCTGCTGTTCGCCGGCGTGGGCCTCGCCCTCGGCAACTGGATCAGCCTCGTCGTGTCGATCGTGCTGCCGGCCGTCGGCTACGGCTATCGCATCGCCGCCGAGGAGCGCGCGCTCGTCGAGGCGCTCGGGCCCGCGTACGCCGGCTACATGAAGCGCACGCGCAGATTGATTCCGTTTGTGCTGTGATGCTGTCCGCGAGCCACGCCTCTGACCAGCTCCGCGTTGTCTGCGCCGTGGAGCGTGATCTCGCCCGCTACGTCAATCTGCTCGAAGAGCTGGCCGACTGGCTGCACTCGCGCGGTATCGATCAGTGGCCGCGCGGACGCGCGCGCGCCGGCCGCGACTACTACGCGGCCTCAATCGACGCGCATGAAGTCTTCCTCGCATTGATGGGAGAGGCATTAGCCGGGGCGGTTCGACTGCTCGATCGCGATCCGATCGTCTGGCCCGACGCCGGGCCTGACGATGCGCTGTACGTCTACAACCTCGCTGTGCGCCGCGCGTTTGCCGGGCAGGGCGTGGGCCGGCGTCTGCTCGCGTGGGCCGAACAGCAGGCCGCGCGCCGCGGCCGCGCGTACATGCGGCTCGACTGCTTCCCCGACAATTCGTTCCTGCGCCGCTACTACGAAGACGCCGAATTCGTCGCGCGAGGCGAGGTCGATGCGGTGTATCCCGTCATCGGCACGATGCACCTGCGGCGCTACGAGAAACGAATCGAGCCGGCGTGGCGTTGACGGCGACGATCTATAACCTGAAGATCGATCTGGCGGACCACGACCGCGGCGTGTTCGAGTCGCTTGCGCTTCGAGTCGCGCAGCATCCGTCGGAGTCCGACGAGTACCTGGTCACGCGCGTCCTCGCCTACGCGCTCGAATACGCGGAGGGCATCGCGTTCTCGCGCGGCGTCTCCGACCCAGAGGAGCCGACGATTTCGGTGCGCGATCTCACGGGCGCGCTCCGCTCGTGGGTGGAAATCGGCAATCCAGAGCCGGCGCGGCTGCACAAAGCCGCCAAGGCCTCTCCCCGCGTCGTCGTCTACACGCACAAGGATCCGCGGCAGCTGCTCGATCGCCTCGCCGGCGAGCGGATTCACCGCGCCGGCGAGATCGAGATCTGGGCGGTAGACCGGCCGTTCATCGCGCAGTTCGTCGCGCGGCTCGATCGGCGCATGTCCTTCGGGCTGTCGGTCAGCGAGCGCGAGCTCGTGGTGTCGTTCGACGCGTCGGCCGCGCTGACCGGCGCGCTCGTCAGATACACTCTGCCCAATGGCTGACGAGTTCATGCAGGCGGCGCTCGAGGAAGCCGAGCAAGGGCTGCGCGAGGGCGGCATCCCGATCGGATCGGTGCTCGTGCACCGCGGCCGCATCCTCGGACGTGGTCACAATCGGCGGGTGCAGCAGGGATCGACGGTCCTGCACGGCGAGATGGACGCGCTCGAGCGCGCCGGCCGTCAGCTCGCGTCGGTCTACCGCGAGTGCGTGCTCTACACGACGCTGTCGCCCTGCGCGATGTGCTCAGGCGCGATCCTGCTCTACGGCATCCCGACGGTGATCGTCGGCGAAAACAAGACGTTCCTCGGCGAAGAAGATCTGCTGCGCGCCCGCGGCGTCTCGGTCACCGTGCTGCAGGACGAGACCTGCATCCGCCTGATGACCGCGTTCATCCGCAATCACCCGGCGCTGTGGAACGAGGACATTGGGACCGAATAGTCTCCAGTCCCCAGTCTCCAGTCTCCAGTCCGCGCGCCCCATGACTGGCGACTGGCGACTGGAGACTGGAGACTAGTTCATCGCATATTCCCCGTGTGTCCGAGCGAGTAGCGGCCGGGCTGCGGGTAGACGCACAGGCCGTGCGGGCCCTTGCCGACCTTGATCCGGGCCAGCAGGTGGCCGTTGGCCGTGTCGAACGCGTAGACCTCGGCGTCGTACCGACCCGATAGCCACAGCACCTTGCCGTCGGCGGACACGCCGCCCATGTCGGGGCTGCCGCCGCCAGGAATCTGCCAGCCCGCCACGATCTTCCGCGTCGCCGTGTCCACCACCGACACGCTGTCCTTCGCGCGGTCGTAATGCGTGCCGCCGTGGTAGATGCCGCGGTTCGAGACGTAGAGATATTTCGAGTCGCGGCTGAAGTAAAGGCCGTGAGCGCCCTTGCCCGTCGGCAGGAAGCCGACCTCGGTCATCGTGTTGCCGTCGATCTCGAACACGCCGTCGCTCATCATGTCGGCGACGTAGAAGATCTTGCCGTCCGGCGACAGCCGCACGTCCTGCGGCATGGCCTTCGGATTCGGCAGCTTCAGCTGGCCCACGAGCTTGCGCGTGGCGACGTCCACTTTGATCAGCTGCGCGGAGAACTCGCACGACGCGACGAGATACCGTCCGTCCGGCGAGAAGTCCATGTGGTCCACGCCGCGGCACGGCACCGGCACGCTCTCGACCAGCTTCATCGTCTGCGCGTCGCGGAAATGGAGCTGCCGCTTCGCTTCGGCGACGACGATCGCGTACTTGCCGTCGGGTGTGTAGTACATGTTGTACGGGTCGATGACGGGAATCGTCTCCTTCTTCTCGCCCGTGGCCGGATCGATCCGCGTGAGGCTGTCGCCGAGATCGTTGAGCACCCAGAGCGTCTTCAGGTCGTAGGACGGCACGACGTGCTGCGGCTGATGTCCCACGTCGAAGTGCGCGACGATCTTGAACGTCTTCGGGTCGATCACGTCTACGGTGTTGCTGTCGCTGTTGGGCACGTAGACGCGATCCGGAAATCCTTTCACGACCGGACTCATGTTGCCGGCGCGCGCGCCAGCGTACACGTCGTGCGTGTCCACGAGTGGCGGCATGCCGGGCAGATCGGTGGTTTGCGCGACCGATGTCGCGGCGAGCAGCAGAGCGAGCAGCTTGATCATGGGCGGTGCTGGCAATGATAGCAGTTCAAAACAGATGAGCGCCTTCGGCGGCGAGCAGCTTGAGCTTGATCGCCGACCCGCCGTACGCCGAGAAGCCGCCGGTCTTGCCGTCGGCGGCGACGACGCGATGGCACGGCACGATGACGGCGAACGGATTGCGACCGAGCGCCTGGCCGACGGCCTGCGCGGCGCCGGGCACGCCGAGACGCCGCGCGATCTCGCCGTAGGTCGTCGTCGCGCCGGGGGGAATCGTGCGCGCGACCTGGTAGACGCGCTGGTGGAATGCCGGCACGGCGTCCATGTCGAGCGCGACGAACGCCAGATCGGTGCGCTCGCCGTGCGTCAGCGCGGCGACGGCGTCCATGCCGCGGCGAATCGTCGACGGCGGATCGGCTTCCTGCGCCTCGGGAAATCGCGCCGCCATGCGGCGGCGAGTCCACGCGGCGCTGCGCTCGGGCAGTTGCAGTCCAGTGACGCCGCGCTCGCTCCACGCGATGCCGCAGGGGCCGATGGCGGTCTCGAAAATCGCGAAGCCCTGCGTCGTCATCGCGGAGTGGTCACCGTTGCGGAGGGGCGGGACGCGGTGGCGCCGGAGCACCGCAGTTCTGCGTGCACTTCTCCGGCCGGTGGAACTCGGCCTTGATCTTGTTACGGAACTCCGGATACATCGTCTCGGCGCCGCCCAGCGTCGCCTCGCGCGGGATGCCGTAGAACTTCGTCAGCTCGTCGAGCGACGGGTTCGTGCCGGGCAGGAAGTGCGGGACCTTGCCCTCCGGCAGGCCCTCGTAGCCCGCGACGCACGGCGGACCGACCGGCGACATCGGCGCAGTGTCGAGCTGGAAGTTCTTCGAGAGGATCTCGGGTTCGGTCAGATAGATCGGGTCCTCGACAATCTCGAGCACCGTCAGCAGATCGCCATGCCGAATTAAGTGCGTCGTCATCGTCGCTTCGTCGGAGCTCGGCGCGCCGTTGCGGCGGATCGAGCCGGCCTTCATGTGCGTCGTGTACGCGACGAGCGTCGTGCCGTTCCACTCGCCCGTCGTGAAGCCGCCGCGCTCGTGCGGCGCGTTCCTGCCCGGATGCGGCCGTCCGTCCATCCAGATCGTCGTCTCCGCGCGATCTTCCCAGGCGCCGATCTTCCAGGCAATCGTCGCGCCGCTGACCGGATCCGTGACGTTCCAGATCTTCATGCCGAAGGGGCCGAGCGCCAGATAGAACGGCGGCCACAGCCCGCACTGGTGCTCGATCATGCTGAGCTGATCGGCCGAGTAGCTCAGCGCCTTGGCTCTGGCGTCGGCATTGAGCGGCAGGCCCGTGTAGTCAACGGCGTACGGACCGCCGCCGCGCTCGAGCGCGTCTTCGTGGTTGCGCGCGGCCCACGACCCCGACAGGTCCGTCTGCGCGGCCACCGGCGCGGCGATGGCGACGACCGCCGCGAGCGCCGTAGCTGTCCGCCTGAGCGTTACCAGGTCGATGAACATGGCGTGGGATCCCAGCCCGTGGCGTCCGGTTGTTTCTTGAACTGCGAGCTGACGATGAACGGCTGACGCAGATACGTTGGATCGTCAACGACCGTCGTGACGACGAGCAGCGTGTCGCCGCTGCGCTCGCGCGCGAGATCGAAGTACTCGGTGACGGTGGCGTGTTCGCTGTAGGGCACGCCGTTCTTGCGCAGATAGCCGGCCTTGAGATTCGCCGTGACGACTTTGAGCGCTCCGGTTTTCGGCGCGTTCGCGGCGCCGCGTCCGCCGCCCCGTCCCCCGCCGGGCGTTTCCCACGAAGCGACCGACTCGCCCTGCCAGCTCGGCTGGCCCTTGGGCGCGCCCCGCCCTGAGCCTGTCGAAGGGGCGAAGTGAAACATGCGTGTCTGCGTGCCCGCGTCCGCGTCCAGCTTCAGCGTGCGGTCGTCGCTCCACGTGATGTGGACGTGTCCGGGCACGCGCATGATCGCCGCCGCGCCGTAGCTCTTGCACTGATTGCCCGCGGCCGTGTCGGCCTCCGGATTCCACGCGTCGGCAATCTTCACCGCCTCCGGCGTCATCGGCACGCCCTGGTAGTCGCCCTTGGTCGGCGTCACCATCCGGTACCGCCAGTCCTCGGTGACGATCGACACCCAATAGCCGGTGAGATCGATTGGCGCCGCGGCTTTCGGCGTGGGCGCCGGCGCCGGCGGTTGCCCGGGCGCCTGTCCGGCGAGCGTCAGCAGAAAGAACAGTATGTGCATATATTGGGGCGGCCCTTTTCAGGGCCGCCGGGTCTTCAAATCCTTGTACACCGCCTCGACGAACATATCCGTCGTCCACGATCCGGTCGTCGCGCCGAAGCGCGGCGTGTAGCCCGCCGTCGGATTCGCCGCCTTCACCTGCTCGAGCGTCATGCCCTTCTTGATCAGATCCTGGACGCGGTCGCGGATGATGCTCATCATGTCGCGATAGTCGGCGACTTCCTGCTGATCGCACAGGCGCCCGTGTCCCGGCACGACGTACGTGCCGCCGTCCTGCGACACGAGCGGCACGGACGGAATCGCCAGCTCGATCAGGCGGTTGAGCGCGTCGATCTCTCCCTGGACGCTGCCGCCGCGCTCCAAGTCAATGACCGGAAACCGCGTCATGTCGAGGATGTCGCCGGCGGCGACGACGTCCGAACGGCGGAAGAAGACGACGCTGTCGCCATCGGTATGGGCCGCCGGCTGATGCAGCACCTCGATGCCCTCGCCGTTCAAGTACATGTATTTGCGCTTCTGGTCGTACGTCTCGGTCGGCCACGCGGCCGTCGTGTAGGACGACTTCTTGCCGGTCGGCGCGCTCATGCGCGTCAGCACCTTCTCGGCTGACAGAATCGCCGCGGCGCCGCCGTTGGTCATGCCTTCCCCGAGCTGGTTGTTGGTCTGGAACAGGGTCCGGCCGGCCTTCGCGACCTGCTCGTTCGCGCCGACGTGATCGGCATCGTCGCTCGTGTCGATGACGTAGCGGATTGGCTCGGGCGTGATCTTCTTAATCGCGGCGATCACGGCGCCCGCGTGCTCGCGCGCGCCCGCATCGACGACGACGGCGCCGTCCTTGCCGAACTCGAGCGTGATGTTCGCGCCCGCGCCGGCGATCATGTACACGTTCGGCCGGACCTGCAGGACATCGACGTCGGCGTCCTGCTGCGCACGCGCGTGCGCGCCGGCGGCCGCAACCGCGGCGGCGAGCGCGGCAGCGACGAGCGCGCGGCTACTCCTCACCGCGGCCCTCGGTGCGCGGTGCACGATTCGCCTTCGCCGCCGTGGCGTCTTCGGCGCGCGCACCGCTCAGGATGTTGTGCATCGCGTAGTTGCCTTCGTGGCACGCGTACTCGAACATCTCGTTCTGCGGCGTCAGGTTGAGCCGCGCCGTCCACGGCCGCACGAAGGTGTGCGGGTCGTCGATCGTCACGTCGTACTGCAGGCCCGCTGGCGTGCGCGTGAAGCGCTCGACCAGATGCAGCGTGCCGCCCGACCCGCGATAGTTCGTCGCCGGATGAAAGTTCGTCGTATCGACGACGAGCGTGTCGCCCTCGAAGTGGCCGCGCGAATCGCCCTCGTACGCGCGAATCTTCGAGCCGACGTGCACGCGCCCATCGAGCGGCACGATCCGGGCCTCGTGCACCATCTCGTACATGATGACGACGTAGCCGGGCCCTTGCACGATGCGCTCGTTGTTGTTGTAGAGCGTCGGGAACGCGGCATTGGGCACGCCGCGCGTGATGCAGCGATCCCAGAGCGCGCGATCGAGATACGAGTCGGCGGGACCATGCGTCGCCCGCAGCGCGGCCGCCTGCGCCTGGCGCTGCTGCGCTTCGGGCGTCAGCGCCGGCACATGTCCATCGGGGGGATCGATCACAAACGAGGTCCGGGCCGATTTGCCCGTCCAGCTCTCGAACCAGTGCGTAGGCCCGGCGCCGGTCTCGCCGCCGGCGACCGGCGCGAACGTGACCTTCTGCTCCTGGCGCTGCTCGAGCGCTTCGTCGAGTTCCTCGCCTTCGAGCACCTGCTTGCCGCCGTACTGCGACGGGCGTTCGAACGGCACGCCCATCTCGCTGTCGCTCGTCCAGATGCCCTGCAGATCCGGATCGCCCCACGGCGTCTTCGGTGCGGCCGCCGGCGGCCTGGGCGCCGCCGGTTTTCCGGCAGCCACGGGCCGCGCTGACATTCCGGCGGTCATCGACAACGCGATCGCGAACACGAACGCGCACGTGCTGGTGAATTTCATGACCGCGATCTTATACGACACCCGGCGAAAACAATCTACGCGAGCGCCGTCTCGACAAACGGCGTCTCGCGCACCGTCGCGGCCTTGCGGTTCACCGCGACGAGATACCACTCGCGCGCCGACGCGACGATCACGACGACGACGATCAACGAGAAGAACACGCAGAGCGCCGCGTCCAGGTTGTCGTTGAAGATGAGGCGCGCCGCGTCGGGGCTCGCCGAGTTGGCGAGCGATCGCGCGTGCGCGAGAAAGCCGAGCGCCGGATCCGGCGAGAAGACTTTCTGCCAGCTCGCGGTGAGCGTCGCCGCGGCGAGAAAGACGAGCGGCGCGATCGTCACCCACGAATAGCGGATCTTCCCCATCTTGACGATGATCGTCGTGCTCACGCAGAGCGCGATCGCGGCGAGCAGCTGGTTCGCGATGCCGAAGAGCGGCCACAGCGAGTTGATCCCGCCGAGCGGATCGATGACGCCCTGGTAGACGAACCAGCCCCAGCCGGCGACGATCGCCGCCGACGAGACGATGATGCTCGGGTACCACGACACGCGGCCGAGCGGCTCCCAGACGTAGCCGGCCAGTTCCTGGAACATGTAGCGGCCGACGCGCGTCCCGGCGTCAATGGTCGTCAGGATGAAGAGCGCCTCGAAGAGAATCGCGAAGTGGTACCAGATGGCGAGGCCGGGACCGGTGAAGACGCCGCCGAGCACGCTCGCCATGCCGACGGCGAGGCTCGGCGCGCCGCCCGTGCGCGACAGGAGCGTCACCTCGCCCATCTGGCGCGCGAGCGTCTGCATCTGCTCCGGCGTCACCATGAAGCCCCACTCGGCGATCTTCGCCGCGGCCGACTGCGCCGTGGCGCCGAGCGCGCCGGGGCCGACGTTCATCGCGAAGTAGACGCCCGGGTCGAGCACCGCCGCGGCGATCATCGCCATCAGGCCGACGAAGCTCTCGGCGAGCATCGCGCCGTAGCCGACGAACACGGCGTCGGTCTCGCGCATCAGCATCTTCGGCGTCGTCCCGCTCGCGATGAGCGCGTGGAAGCCGGAGATCGCGCCGCAGGCGATCGTGATGAACGCGAACGGAAACAGCTTGCCCGCGAACACGGGACCGGTGCCCGAGGCGAACTGCGTGACCGCCGGCATCTTGAGCGGCGGCAGCAGGATCATGATCGCGCCGGCCAGCACGAGCAGCGCGCCGATCTTCATGAACGTTGACAGGTAGTCGCGCGGCGCGAGCAGCATCCACACCGGGAGCACCGAGGCGACGAAGCCGTAGACGATGATCGCCCAGCAGAGCTCGGTGCCCGACCACGTGAACGCCGCCGCCCACGCGGCGTGCTGCGAGACCCACTGTCCGCCGACCAGGCCGGCCATCATCAGCACGATACCGACGACCGTGGCCTCGATCACCTTGTGCGACCGGCGGCCCTGCATCCACCAGCCCATCATCAGCGCGATCGGCACCGTGCTCGCGATCGTGAACAGCCCCCACGGGCTGCCGCGCAGCGCGTTGACGACGACCAGCGCGAGGACGGCGAGGAGGATGATCATGATCGCGAGAATCGCGACCATGGCGCCGAGGCCGGCGACCGGATTCACTTCTTCCTTCGCCATCTGGCCGAGCGACTTGCCGTCGCGGCGGATCGAGGCGACGAGGATCGTGAAGTCCTGCACGGCGCCGCCGAGGACGACGCCGGCGATGAGCCAGATGGTGCCGGGCAGGAACCCGAACTGTGCGGCGAGCGTCGGCCCGATGAGCGGCCCCGCCCCCGAGATCGCGGCGAAGTGGTGGCCATAGGCGATCCACTTGTTCGTCGGGTGGAAGTCGCGGCCGTTGTTGAGCCGCTCGGCGGGCGTCGCACGCTTGGCGTTGAGCTCGAAGACGCGGTGCGCGATGAACCGCGCGTAGAAGCGATAGGCGACCAGGTACGTGCAGACGCCGGCGACGAGAATCCACGCGGCGCTGATCGTCTCGCCGCGCGCGAGCGCGAGGACGGCGAACCCGAGCGCGCCGAGCGCGGCAATCGCGATCCAGACGAGGGCGGACAGCACCTTCTTCATCGTGTTGGGAATTTTACTCTCATCGGCCGGCTGAAGCCGGCCCCCACATGGCGTAGGCCGGGCCTTTCAGGCCCGCCGGCGAAGGCCGCTGGTGTCGTGCAGGCCTTCAGGCCTGCCGGCGCACGCGCCGAAAGATTAGACTCTGCAGCAGCCGAGGGAGAAGACGGCGATGACCACTGAATCCGACGCACAAGCGCGAGCCCGTCAGTTCGTGGCGCCCATTCTGATCATTCTCGTCTGCATCCCGACGCTGCTCGGATGGATTCCGATGAACGGCTTCTACGGCATCCGCGTTCGAGAGGCGTTCAGGTCCGACGCCAACTGGTACGCGATCAATCGGCTCGGAAGCGCCGCCATCATCGGCGCCTGCGCGATCTGGATTCTGGTCGCCGCCTACGCGCCGATTCGCCTCGCGAAGTGGATCGGCACCGCCATCCTTCTGCTGACGATTCTCGGGCTGAGCGTGGCAAAGGGATGGACGATCTAGAAACGAGAGCGTCGTCGTCCCTGGGACGGACCATGACACCACGCACCAGGAACTCAGGACAGGCGGCTACGATGCGTGCGCATATGTCAGATATGACATACACTGATGGCAGGCTCTGAGGGTCTGCAAGGAACGGCTGCGTCGGTACGACGAGGCCACGAAGGAGCGGGAGCCATGAAGGCCACCAAGCGAGCCCGTCTCGAAGCGCACGGTTGGCGGGTTGGTTCAGCGGCGGAGTTCTTGGAGCTGTCACCCGCGGAGGCAGCGTTCGTTGAGACGAAGCTTGCGTTAAGCCGATGTGTTCGCAGCCGCCGCACGGCACAAAACATTTCTCAGTCGGCTCTGGCGAAGCGGTTGAAGTCCAGTCAATCGCGCATAGCAAAACTGGAGGCTGCCGACGCGACGGTTTCCATCGATCTGCTGCTCAGAGCTCTCTTCGCATTAGGCGCTAAGCCGAAGGACGTCGCGACCGCCATTCAGAAGAAGACGACTGTCGTGGCGTAGTCGATTTCCGATCCCCTGCACCCGAAAGCGCGAGAGCAGTCTCCCTTTGAACTCTCAGCTCGACGGGGAAGCTTACGGCGGAACGCGCCGCTGACATTCGGTCCAGCCAGCCGTTCGTTCAGCAAAAGCAACCGCCCGTTCGAAATGCATTCGTTCTGAAGACGGCTCCCCTCAGGCTGTGACCGCACCAACCGACCAGGGGAAGGACGCCCGTGTTGCCGCGTGAGCCATATCGCGCTGTTCTCGTCGTGCTGTTTGCGGCCGCCGTCGCCGGTGTGATTGCGGCACTCGCGGCACTCACCTTCATCGACGATCCGCTCCTCGCCGATCTTGCAGTCGCCCTGGTGCTGGCGGGCGGCTGTCTGTTCGGCATCCTCCAGTCCGGACGCGCGCCGGTTGTCGATGCGCCGGCGGCGGCGCCGCCGAGCGCAGATTCGGCTGAGCCCGCCGAAAAAAAGGACGTCGTGTCGCACGTGCGCCGGTGGCTTCGAGGCCGCGCCGATACGCGGAGCCTGCCCGCCGGTGTCGGCACGGCCGGAGTGCTGGCGCTTCTGCTCGGGCTCACTCGCGATGTGCGCTACGACCCGCTCTCGCTCGCACAGGCGCTCGCCGGCACGGGACTGTGTGTGTGCGGCGCGGCGCTGACGGCGACCGCGGTCCGCTACCTGCAAGAGATCGACGTCGACGCCCTGCGCGAAGGCCCGGCCCTGACGCGCGCAGGGCGCACGCTCGCGTGGATGTTCGGCGGCGCGGCGGCCTCGATGGGTCTGCTCTGGCTGGGACAAGGGACAGCGGTGCGAGCGCTACACACGATCGCGATCCTTATCGATATCGCCGTCTGTTACGGGTTGATCACGGCCAGGGCGCCCGATGCGGCGGCGGCGCCGCGCTTCCCCATCGACGTCGACGTGTTTTCCGTGCTCGGCGCGCGGCCGAACATTCTCGGAAGCCTTCTCGACAGCGCGGAACGCCAGCTCGGCATCGATCTCCGCTCGACATGGGCGCTCGCCTTTCTCCGGCAGAGCATCGAGCCGCTCGTCATCGCGCTCTTCGTCATCGCTTGGCTGTCCACGTCGCTGACCGTGGTCGGCGTCGACGAGCTGGGCCTGATCGAGCGGCTCGGCGTACCGGTCGCAGGCGCACCGCTGCAGCCGGGCCTGCATGTGCACTGGCCCTGGCCCATCGATCGCACGCTTCGCATGCCGGTGCTCCGCGTGCAGGCGCTCGGTGTCGGCCACGAGGGCGAAGAACGCGGCGGTCCCGAAGACGTCCTGTGGGCGCGGCAACACGCCGAGAACGAATACACGCTGCTGCTCGGCAACGGCCGCGATCTCGTCACGATAGATGCCGCCGTGCAGTACCGCATCGCGGACCCGAGCGCCTGGCATTACCACTCGCAGAATCCGGCGGACGCGCTGAAGGCGATCGCGTACAGGGCCGTGATGCGAACCACGGTCAATCGCACGTTGACCGACGCCTTGTCGGAAAACGTCGTCACCACCACCCGGACCATGCGGGCCATGGTGCAGCGCGACGCAGATGCGCTCGGGTTGGGCATCGAAGTGCTCGACTTCACGATCGGCGGGATGCACCCGCCGGTTCCCGTCGCTCCTGCCTACCAGGCCGTGGTCTCCGCCGAGCTCGGCAAGACGACGGCGATCGTGAACGCGCAGGTGTTCCGGAATCAGACGGTGCCCGCCGCTGAGGCGGACGCGGTCGCCAGCCTCAACGGCGCGCGCGCGAGCGACGCGGAGGCGGTCGCGCGGGCGATCGGCGAAGCCTCGGGATTTCTGATGCTGCAATCGCAGTATCGCGCCGCGCCCGAAGACTACATGTTCCGGCGTCGTCTCGAGACGATGGAAAAGGCGCTCGCGAACCGGCGCTTCACGATCGTGGACACGCGATTCCAGCGCGACGGCGGCGAACTCTGGGTGAGACCATGAGCACACAACAACGTCTGCGCGCCGTCGTCGGCACGGTCGCGCTCCTGGCGATCGTGTTCTATGCGACCGGCATCGTCGTCAGCGAGGGCGAAGCGGTCCTGATCACGCGCTTCGGCCGTCCGCTGCGAGCCGCCACGCAGCCGGGCCTCCACTGGAAGCTGCCGTTTCCGATCGATCAGGCGTCGATCCTCGACATGCGGCGGCGCGTGTACGAGACCGGCCACACGGAAATGCTGACGCGCGACAAGAAGAACATCATCGCGCGCACGTTCGTGGTCTGGCGCATCGGCGATCCGCTGACGTTCACGCAGGCGATCGGCGCCACGGCCGGCGCCGAAACGAAACTCGACGGGCTGTTGACGAACGCGGCCATCGGCACCCTCGGCGGATACGATCTGTCCGCGCTCGTGTCGACGAACCCCGCCGACCTTCACGTCGATCAAATCGAACACGAGCTGCTGACCTCCACGGCGACCGTCGCGCTGCGCAGCTATGGCGTCGTGATCGAACAGATCCGCCTCGAACGCATCGCGCTGCCTGAGGAGAACGTCACGGCCGTCTTCGATCAGATGCGCGCCGAGCGGCGGCAGTTCGCGGCGAAGTTCGAGGCGGAAGGCAGCCGCGAGGCCAGCAGAATCCGTTCGGAAGCCGAGCTGGATGCCGCGCGCATCCGCGCGAAGGCGTCCGAGGAGGAAGCGCGGATCCGCGGGAAGTCCGCCGCCGACGTCGCACGGATCTACGCGGACGCGCACCACACCAATCCCGAGCTGTACCGGTTCACGCGCTCGCTCGAGTCGCTGGGCAAGATCGTCTCGCCGAATTCGTCGCTCATTCTCCGCACCGATTCCGAGCCCTTCTCCCTGCTGCAGAGCAAGGACAAGCCGTGAGGCGGCACGGACCGCCGTCCGAGATCGCGCGTCTCGCGGCGCCGCTGGCGCACGGGCTCGACGCGGCCTGGCAGCGCATGCACTGGTGGGTCGCCGCCATGGCGGTGCTGTACGCGTGCTCGGGTGTGACCATCGTCCGCTCCGACGAAGTCGCCGTCGTGCTTCGCTGGGGCCGCCTGGTGGGAGCCACGCCGGCGCTTCAGGAGCACCAGCCGGGTCTGCTGTTCGCATTTCCCCGGCCGATCGATCGCGTCGTCCGCGTGCCGGTGAAGCACGTCTCCGAGCTCACGGTGGACACCCTCACGAGCCGCAGCAGCGACTCGGAGTCCACGACGCTCGACCCGATCCGGGAAGGCTACGCGCTCACCGGCGATCAGAACATCGTGCACGTCCAGATGGCCGTCAAGTATCGGGTCCGCGACGCCGGGGAATGGGCGTTCTACGGGCCGCCATCGGAAGACGCGCTGCGCGTGGAAGTGACGGCGGCCATGGTCCAGTCGATCGGAGAAATGGGCGTCGACCGCGCGCTCTCCGATGGACGCAAGGATCTCATCGCGGCGGCCGCCCGGCGGGCGCAGGCGGCACTCGACGCCTCGCACTCCGGACTCGAACTCTCGTCGCTCGAGTTGACCCGCCTCGCGCCGCCCGCGGCGCTGGCGCGGGATTTCGACGCCGTGCAGAGCGCGTACATCGAGGCCGAAACCATGCGGAAGGACGCGCTCGCGTTCGCCGCGACGGCCATTCCGGGCGCCCAGGCGTCCGCCGACGCACGGCTCCAGGAGGCGCGCGGGGCCGTCGACGCCGACCGCGCGCTGGCCGAGGGCGAAGCCGCGGCGTTTCGCGCCCTCGATCGCGAGTATCGCGCGAACTCCGCAGTCGTCCGCGAGCGGCTCTATCGCGACGCCGTCGAACGCGCGATTGCGTCGGCGGGCTCCGTCCGCTGGGTGCCGCCACCACCGGCCGGCGGCCGGTACAACGGCTTCCGCATCACCCTCGCGTCGCCGCTGCCTGGCCGCGGCGCCTCCGACGACGACGACGAACGATGAGCGAGCTCGCAGTCGCCGCCAACGAAGCGCCGGGCACATCCGGAGTCCTCGACGCCGAGGAACGCCAGCGCATCAGCCAGCGGCTCGGCGCGGGTCTCGTGGGCATCGGCCTGCTCGCGCTCGGCACGATATTGATTCGCCTCGAGCCGGATCAATGGCAGATCGGCGAGCTCTGCCGCGGCGTCGCCGCCGCTGTCGTCGCCGTCCCCACCCTTGCGTCCGGTATTCGAGGCGTCGTCACGGGGGATACGCGGCGCGCGACCGATCAGCTCGTCGCCATCGCGGTGCTCGCCGCCGCGGCGAGCGGCGACTTCGTGACGGCGACGCTCATCCCGCTGTTCCTCGAGTTCGGCCGCCTGTTCGAAGAACGGAGCTCGCTCGGCGCGCGCGCCGCCATCGAAGGCATTCGCTCGCTGCATGCGCGGCAGGCCACGAAATGGACCGACGGCGTCGAGGAGCGCGTGGATCCCGACACCCTGCAGCCGGGCGATCAGATTCTGGTCAGGCCGGGCGAGCGCATCGCCGTCGACGGCACGGTCCTGGACGGCCGCGCCGCCGTCGATCAGTCGGCGATCACCGGCGAGTCGGTGCACGAAGACGTCGGGCCCGGGAGCCCGGTCTTCGCGGGCACGATCGCGCTCGACGGGCTGCTCACCATCCAGGTCCGCGGCGCCGGCGCGGACACGGTGCTCGGTCGCGTCGTGCAGTTGCTGGCGGACGTCGAGCGCGCATCCGTCCCGATGCTCAGGCTCTTCGAGCGGCGCGCCGGCGTGTGGTTGCCGCTGGTGATCACCGTGGCAGGGACGACGCTGTTCTTCACCGAGAGCCTCTCGCGCGCGATTGCCGTGCTCGTCGTCGCGACGCCGACGGCCCTCGTCGTCGCCGGCCCGGCCGCCGTCGTCGCCGCCATGACTGTGGCGACGCGGCTGCGGATTCTGATCAAGAGCGCCGACTTTCTCGAGCGCGCATCGGACATCGACACGCTCATCCTCGACAAGACGGGAACCGTCACCGTCGGCGCTCCGACGGTCTCTGACATTCAGCCCGCAGCGGGCGAATCGGTGGAACACCTGCTGAGGATCGCCGCGAGTTGCGGGTTCGGCTCACTCCATCCCGTCTCGCGGGCCGTCGTGGCCGAAGCGATGGCGGGCGGTTTGGCGGTGCTCCCGCCGCATGACGTGATCGAGCGACCGGGGCTTGGCGTCATCGCGACCGTCGACGGCGCACAGGCCGCGCTCGGTCGCGCCATGCTGCTCGCGGATCTCGGCATCGACGTCGGCCCGTACGATCGGCATGACGCCTCTCGCGTCTGGGTCGCGTGGAAAGGCCGCTGCCTGGGCTGCCTCGTGTTTCGCGACCGTCCGCGCCCGGAAGCGCGCGAGGCGCTTGTGAAAATGCGAGAGATGGGTATTACGCGGATGATCCTGCTGACGGGCGATCGAAAGGCGACGGCGCTCGAAGTCGGACAGATGCTCGGCTTCGATCACGTCATCGCCGAAGTGCTGCCCGCGCAGAAGCTCGACGTCGTGCGCGAGGAGCAGGCGGCCGGCCACGCCGTCATGATGGTCGGCGACGGCGTCAACGACGCGCCGGCGCTCGGCGGCGCCGACGTCGGCGTCGCCATAGGCGCGGAGCTCAATGAAATCGCCGTCGGCGGCGCAGACGTGGCGCTCCTCGGCACCGATTTGGGCCGGCTGCCGCAGCTCATCGCGCTCGCGGACGACACACGATCCGTCATCGGCCAGAACGTCTGGCTCGCCTTCGGCCTGTCGGTCGTCCTGATCGTCCTCGCCGCGCGCGGCGTCCTCGATCCGCTGAGCGGCGCACTCGCACAGAGCGTCGCGGTGCTGGTCGTCGTCGCGAACAGCGCCCGCATCCTGCGAGGCGGCGCTCGCTAGCGCCGACTATTTCCCGTTCGGTCCGCGCACGACCTGCACGAAGCCTTCAGGCCGGATCCACTTGCGGAACGCGGCCCGGACGTCCGCGGCCGTCATCGCAAAATACTTCTGGCCGGCCTGCGCCGCCTCGCCGAGCGGCAGTCCGATCTGCGCGCGCGCCAGGAGACCGTTCGCCACCGCCTCTTCACTCGATTCGCGCAGCGGTATCTGGCGCAGCAGCAGCGCCTTGGCCTGCTGCAGTTCCTGCGGCGTGACGTCGGCCGTCTGCATCGCGCGCAGATCGCGGACGATCAAGTCGCGCGCCTTCGCGATGTTCTCCGGATCGCAGCCGTACGTGACGGTGTAGACGCTGCGCGTCTTGTTCGACGACAGGTTGTCGTCGACGTTGTACACGTAGCCGGTCTCCTGCCGAAGGTCGTGGTAGAGGCGGGTCGCATAGAAACCGCCGCCCAGGACGTGATTGCCGACTTGCAGCGCGTAGTAGTCGGGATCGAAGCGCGTCAGGCTGACTTCCTGCGCGAGCGTCACCGACGACTGCACCGCGCTCGGATCGGGCACGACGGTCGCCGACGGCATGTTCGGCGGGACCGGCGGCAGATCGGTCGACGGTGCGGCGCCGGACGCGGTCCACGATCCGAACCACCGCGCGATGACCGGCCGCACGTCCTCCGGCGTCACGTCGCCGATGACGACGATGGTCGTGAGGTCCGGCCTGAATGTCGTCGTGTGGAACGCTTTGACGTCGGCGAGCGTCAACCTGCCGACGGTCTCGGGCGTCGCGTCGCGCAGCGCCGGATCGCCGGGCGGAAGCAGCGCGCTCCGCAACGCGCGGTCGGTCAGGAAGCCCGGGCTCTTGACCCGGCCGGCGAGAAACTCGCTCGTCTGCTGCTTGACGATCTCGAACGCGTCGGCGGGCAGCGCCGGGTGCAGCACGTTGTCGGCCAGGAGCTCCACGCCGCGCCCGAAGTCGCGCTTCAGCACCTTGATCGAGAAATCGTACCCGGCCGTCTCGGTCGCCGCGATGTCGTCGAGGGCCTTTTGAAACGCGAGCCGATCCCTCGTCGTCGTGCCGTACGAGAACAGGTCGCCGAGGACATCGGCGATGCCGTCCTTCCCTGGCGGCGACTGCAGCCGTTCGTCGTGTTTGACGTTGCCGAGGACGGTGACCGTCGGGCTCGTGCGATCGGTCTTCACGACCAACCGCAGTCCATTCGGCAGCTTCGCATCCGACCACGTGATCCGCTGCACCGGGACCTGCAGCGACGAGAGCGCCGATTCGGCCCACGACGGCAGCACCACCGGTTTGGTCGGCGCCGACGTGAGCTGTTCTCCCCCGCCGAATCCCTTCGACGACACCGGCTCGCCCGACGGCTTCGGCACGAGCGTCGCGACAATCGAGTTGTCGTCGACCAGCAGCTGCCGCGCGACGCGATTCACGTCCGCCACCGTCACGCGCCGAATCGCCTCGACGTCGTCATCCGGCGAGCGTCGCCCTTCGGCCGCCAGCGCCTCCGACCAGGCTTCGGCGAGGCCGGGGATGGAGTTCTGCCGGAACGAGGCGCTCGCGATCTCGCTGCGCTTCGCAGCCTCGACGAGCTCGGCCGGCAGCCCTGTCTTGAGATAGTCGGCGATGATCCCGGTGAGGCTCGTGATCGTCGCGGCCGGCGGCGTGCCCGCCGGCAACACCGCGTACGCCAGACCGACGCTTGCCTTGGGATAGGTCTCCGCCAGTTCGAACTGCGCCTCGAGCGCCTTGCCGGCGGGGACCAGTCCGTAGATGTTGCCGCGCTGGCTCGCGAGCACGCTGGCCAGCACGCGCGCCGCCGCGTAGTCGGCGCTGTCGGTCCCCGGCAGCCGATAGGAGACGATCGCGAGCGTGTACGACAGGTTGCTGTCGAGCGTGAAGGTCTCGTGCTTGACCGGTCCGAGCATCACCCCCGAACGCGTGCCAATCGCACGACGCGGGATCTTTCCGTAGAGATCCTTGATGCGCGCGAGCGTCGCGGCCGGCTGCACGTCGCCGGTGACAACCAGAATCGCGTTGTTGGGCGCGTACCACGCGTTGTAAAACGCCTTGAGCTGGGCTCCCGTCGTCGCGTCGAACGACTCGCGGGTGCCGAGAGCGTCGTGCGCGTACGGCGTGCCCGAAAACATGTCCTCGTTCAAGCGAACCAGGAATTTGTAGACCGGCTCCGAGAGGTCGCGCGAAACTTCCTGCTCGATCGCGCCCTTCTCGTGGTCCCACTCGGCCTGCGAGTCGTCCACGTCCTGCATGCAGGCGGCGTCGAGCCGTAACGCGACGTCGATGTCGGCCGCCGGCACCGTCGTAAAGTACTGAGTGATGTTCTGCTGGGTGTCGGCATTCCCGTAGCCGCCAAGCTGCGCGAAGATGGCCGCGGTCTGATCCGCCGTCACGCCGGCGCATCCGCGAAACGCCATGTGCTCCTGCGCGTGCGCCATGCCGGGGAAGCCCGGCGGCGTCTCGTTCGCGCCGACGAGGTAGTTGTCCTCGACCGTGACCACCGGCGCGAGCGTGTCGCGGATGATGACCACGCGCAGCCCGTTGTCCAGCGTCGCGCGCGTCACCCCGGCGGCGCCAGCGCCCGGGGCGACTTGCGGAGAGACGGACACGGTCGCCAGCAGGACGAATCCAGAAACGAGTGCTCGACGTGCAATCCTCACGCGTCACCTCACCATAGTCTTGACCACGCTCACCCCGCCCGCAGCGCCTCGATGGGGTCCAGCGACGCCGCGCGATGCGCTGGGTAGAACCCGAACACGAGGCTGACACCGACGGCAAACCCGCACGACACAAGCACGGCGCGGGCCGACACCAGCATCGGCCATCCGAAACTCGCCGTCAGCACGCGCGACGCCAGCAGGCCCAGCAGCACGCCCGCAAGTCCACCGGCAATGCCGAGCGCGAGCGCTTCGACAAGAAACTGCAGACGCACGTCGCGGCCGCGCGCGCCGACCGCCGTTCTGATGCCGATTTCCCGCACGCGCTCGGTCACCGACACGAGCATGATGTTCATCATGCCGACCCCGCCGACGAGCAACGAGACCAACGCGACCGCGGAGATCATCAGGCCGGTCGTCCGCGCCGCGTCTTCTCTCACCCGGATCGCATCGTCATCGGTGCGGAGGCTGAAATCGTCTTCTTGTCCGGCGACGCGCCGATGGCGCTCGCGCAGCAGCGCCGTCAGGTGCACTTTCGCCAGCTCGAGCACGTCCGCGGATTGTGCCGAGCACATGATGTCTTCGATCGACGTCGTGCGGCGAAAACGCGTGATGGCGGTCGTATAGGGAAGGATGATGAAGTCGTCCTGGTCGACGCCGACCGACGACTGCCCCTTTGCCTTCAGGACGCCGATGACGGTGAACGGGACCGATCCCAGGCGGATTGGCTGTCCGACCGGATCCTCGTCGCCGAACACCATCTCGGCGACCGTTCGCCCGAGCAGGCACACCTTCGATCGTTGCTGCACGTCGGCGTCGGTGAACACATCGCCCCGCTCGACCGGCCACTTGCGGACGTCCACGTAGTCCGCCGTGACGCCGCGGTACGTCGTCCGCCAGTTCTGATTGCCGTGGATCACCTGGATCGGCGAGTCCACCTGCGGCGTGCATCTGGTCACTTCGGGCACTTCCTGCGCGATGGCGACGCTGTCCTCCGGCGTGAGCGTGGCCGCCGTCCCGCCCGCGCGGTCGCGGACGCCGCCGGCGCGAATCACGCTCGCCTGCACCCAGAGCAGGTTGTCGCCGAGCGCCACGAGATCGTCGTGAATCGCGGACGCGCTCCCCTCTCCGAGGGCGACGGTACACAGTGTCGCCGCGATGCCGGCCGCGATCCCCAGAATCGTCAGCACCGCGCGCAGCCGATGGCGCGCGAGGGCGCGCACGGCGACGCGAAGCAGAGTGCCTGTCGACATCGCATCGATCGCTACGGCCTCGCCGTCAGAATGTCGTCGAGCCGGGCGGGCGCGCCGCTAATACGCTCGAGGTGCGGATACCGCAGGCCGCCGCGATAGTCGAAGCGAACGGTCCTGACGCGATCGCCGCTCTTGATCACGCACTCGACGTCTCCGCCCCTGGCCGTGGCCGCCACCGCCTCCTTGAGACGGTCCGGCGCGTACGCGACGCCGTTCACGGAGATAATCTGCATCCCGACGGTCAGCGCACTCTTGAACGCGGGACCATCCCACAGCACCTCGGTGAGCCGCCCTTCGCGCCCGACGACGAGACCGAGCGAGCTCATGAGATCCGTGACCGACCTTCGCGTTTCTGCGTTGCGAAAGTAGTCGGTGGGGGTGTCGCTGAACACCAGCTTGTAGCCGCCGCGCGTGAGGCCGTCGAGCGGCGCCCCTGGACCGTGACCGTCGAGCCGCTGACGCAGAAACGACGCCCAGTCGTACGGCTCGACGCCGTTCAGCGCCGCCACCACATCGTCGAAGGAGTAGGTCAGCGGCACGTAACTGCCGTTCGACACTCCGAAGAACGCCCGCGCGAAGTCGTCGAGCGAACGCCGGCCCTTCGACCGCTCGCGAATCAGCGTGTCGGCGTCGAGCCACATCAGCTCGCCCTCAAAGTAATAGTCTTCGCTCCGCGCCCAGCTCCGCCATGGCAGCGCGCGGCGCATCGCGGCGATGGGATCGTTGGTGGTGTCGGCCAGCGTGCGCCACTCGCGGCCGATCCGCGCATCGTATTGAGCTGCCGTGAGCGCAAAGGCGTCGAGCGCCTCCTGCCGCGTCAGCAGACCCGCCCGCGCGGCCAGCACGTAGCCCCAATACTCCGTCTGCCCCTCGTAGACCCACAGCAGCGAGTCGCGCATCGGCACGTTGAAATTCGGCGTCCACAAATCCGCGGGTCTCCGGAACTTGCCGTTCCACGAATGGGTGTACTCGTGCGCGAGGAGGTCGCGCTCGTCCGCGTTACGGTTCCACTCCGTGAAGTAACCGGGCACCGTGCCGTCTTCGCTCGACTGGTGGTGCTCGAGCCCGATGCCGCCCAGGTGATCGGTCAAGGCGACGAGAAAATCGTAGTGCCCGTAGTGATGCGATCCGAACAGCGCGTACGCCTGCTTCACGAGCGCGCGGTGCACGGCGAGCTGTTCGGGCTTCATCTCGAGCAACTCCTGTCGATCGGCAACGACGTCCATGTGCACCGGCGCGACGCCGCCAGGATCCAAATCGACGCGTGTGAAGTACTTCCCAGCGAAGATCGGGGAGTCCACGAGCGTCTCGAGCGAGGTCGGCTTGAACGTCACGACGCCGCCGGATGCCGACGCGACATCGAGCGCCGAGCCGAACCGCCAGCCCTGGGGCAGCCGCACGCTCGGCTCGACGGTGATTTGCCTCGCGAAGTGTCCGGCTGGATAGAGCGCCACGGTATTCCACTGCACGTTGAGCATGTCGGGCGTCATCATCACGCGGCCTTCGGCCGGCTCGACCGGAGACGTGAACTGAAACTCGAGATCGAGTGCCGAGGCGCGCGGGGGCGTCGGCACGTGAAACGCGAAGACGTCGACCGCATCACGCGTCCATTCGACGCGTGTGCCGCCGGCACGAATGGTGAGCCCGGTGAGCATGTCCACGCGGCCGCCCGGTCCGTGATTGCCCGGCAGCCACCGCGGAAACAGCAGCACCAGCGGCGCGCCTGGCCGGACGGGAATCGTCTCGTGCACGCGGAAGATCCGGCGGTCGATATCCGTGGCGTCGACGTCGAGCCGGATGGCTCCGACGTACGGCGTGTCCGCGGGCGCCTCAATCGGCGGCGGCATCGGCGCCGGCTGCGGCCCGGCGGACTGGGCCGCGAGGACCATGACGCCACCGGCCGTCGCCGCGACGACGCAGGCGACCAGGCGCGCGACCGCGTTTCTGCCCATACGAGTGATCCGCTAGAGCCGCAGGAACCGGTCGCGGAGAATCCGCGACTGGAGCCGGCTGACGGGCAGCTCTTTCCCGTTGCTGAGGACCGCGACGTACGTCCCGCCCGGCATCACGTTGATCTTGGTGATCATGTCCAGGTTCGCCAGCGTGCCTCGCGCGAGACGCACGAACCGCTTCGGATCCAGACGCGTCTCCAGGTCCTTGAGTCGATACGTAATCGTATGGCGCTCGCCGCGCGTCGTCATGATGTGGAGGAGCTCGCGCTCCGCCGTGACGTACGCAATCTGCGCAATCGGCAGCAGGATGACTTCGTCCCGCCGGCGGACGGGGATGCGATCGAGATACTGCTCTCGGAGGCTCGCCGAGTACATCTCCTCCGCGGCCTCGACGCGTGAGAGTTGTTCGGCGGCCAGCTCCCCGTGCTCGATTCGTTCTCTGGCGCGATCGAGTGTTTCCCGCAGTCGGGGCCCTTCGACAGGTTTCAACAGGTAGTCGAGCGCGTTCACCTCGAATGCCGCGATCGCGTACTCGTCGTACGCGGTCACGAACGCGACGAGCGGCGCCCGCCGGCGCGCCTGGAGGGCGCGGACCACGCCCATGCCGTCCAGTTCCGGCATCTGCAGATCGAGCAGCGCCAGATCCGGCTGCTCACGCTCGATGAGGGTGATCGCCTCGCGTCCCGACGCGGCCTCGCCCACGAGCGTCACGTCTTCGATGAGGCGAAGCATCGACGTCAGAAAGGATCGCGCCGGACGCTCATCGTCCACAACCACGACTCGAAGCGTGGCGCTCATCGACGGGCCCCATGAGACTCCGCCCACATCGAGACCGGAAGACGGACTTCGACGAGCATCCCCAGGCCCGGCGTTGAATTAATCGTGAGCGACGCCGCCGATCCGTACTGCACCGCGAGCCGGCGTTCGACGTTCCGAAGGCCCAATCCGCGCGCCCGGCCGTGTTCGAGCGCTGGTTCGGTCGCGCCGGCGCCGGTATCGCGGACCGATACGCACAATTGATCCTGGCGAGCGTGATCCTGATCGACCGTGGCGGTCACGACAATCCGGCCGCCCGCACGCTGTGGCGTCACGCCGTGCTTGATGGCATTTTCGACAAGAGGCTGCAGCAGCAAGGGCGGCACTCGCGCCGCCCTGAGCGCCTGCGGCACGAGGATGCGCACGTCCAGCCGATCTTCGAATCGCGCCCGCTCCACGTCGAGATACGCCTCGATCAGGTCGACCTCCTGGCCAAGCGTCGTCAGTTCGCCTTCAGACTTCAACACGCCACGAAGGAGCGAGGTCAGACGCATCAGGGTGTCGAGGGCCCGCGGAGGCGCGGTCTGAATGAGATAGCCGATCGTCGTCAGCGCGTTGAACAGGAAGTGCGGATTGATCTGCGCGCGCAACGCGCGAAGCTCGGCTTCGGTCGCCAGCTTCGACATCTCCTGCTCACGCAGCTCGCGATCCCAGCGTTCACGTGTCAGCCGGATGGCGTCGATCCGCCGGGCCACGGCGACGCTGATGACCTCGAACGCCGCGACGTCGTCAGACAGCAGACGCCGCCCGTCCGTCAGCCTCAGACTTTCAAGCACGTACTGTGGCGCGTCGCCTGCCGGAATCAGGACACGGACCCGGCCGTTGGACGCGAGCACAAGGCCCGCGCCCTCGATGACGTCCGGCGAAGCAACCGCATGCCATCGCGCCTCGACGCCGCCGAATGCCGGCGTAATCAGCCGGCAGACGTCATCGAGCAGGAGTTCGACGTTGTCGTGCTCGCGCAGCTGCGCGGCGATCTTCCGCCGTAACTCAGCGTAGTCGGGCCGATCGAGGACGACGCGATCGACGAACCAGGCGACCGTGCCGTGCAGCCAGGGATAGGCCAGCGCGGTCATCACCCAGAGCGTGACAAGCAGGCCGAGATCGCGTGCCGTCACGACGCCGTCCGGGCGGGACGCGGTCAGGGGATCGAACACCGCCAGCGCGATGAACGCCGTCGCGACGAGCGCGACGATGACGAGGGCGCGTTTGAGAAACAGATCGGCGAACGCAAAGCGATATTCCTGATACAGGATCGCGAGGGCCAGGAGCAGCGACGCGTGATGGCCCGCGAGTTCGACGAACCACGGCTCATCCCCTGTGTGCAGCTGCGTCAGGTGCAGCGCGGACACGGTGAACGCGGCCAGGGCGGCCACGGACAGCGCGCGTCGGCCGCCGCGCTGCTGACGCGTCACGATCGCGATCGGCACGATGATCGCGATGAACATGTACGTCAGCAGCCGCATCGCGGGCACGGCAGGGACGCGGCTGCCCTCCGCCAGCGCGGTCGCATTGATGACCACCGCCGCCGCGCTGGCCGCGTAGGCCGACGCCGTCAGAATCTGGCGCGCCGCGCGATAGGCGCGCGTCTCCCCGGTGCGAAGCGCCGAGTGCACGACGACCGCGGGCAGGAATCCCAGCGCCGAGAAGCCGACGAACGCCACATACGGCAGGAACGGCGACATGCTCGCCACCGACACGGTGTACAGCGGGAGCGCGCACAGGTTCCACGCCAGCCCCAGCAGGGCCGTCGCCAGCGGCAGGTGGTCGTCTGATCCTGTGTCGGATTCGTGCGGGGCCCGCACGACCATGACCAGCAGCATGGCGTAGAGCACGACGCCAGTGCCGAGGCCCACGACGTTCAGTAATTCGCCCACGGTTACCCGGAGACTCCGAGCCTACTCCATGACGGCTCGTGCCGCACGCCGAACCGGTCGTGACGCCGCGGACGCTGTCCGTCACATCCTTGTGGCGCCGGCGGAATCGCGATTGATAGCGTGCCGGCATGATCGACGACGTCGCAGCTCATCCTCCCCTCGCCGCAAGCCGCTGGGATCGCGCAGGCATCGTGGTCTCGGCGGCGTGCGCGGTGCACTGCGTGGCATTGCCTTTCGCCGCCGGGATTCTGCCGTTCCTCGGCCTTCGACGGTTTCTGGACCCGCCCGTGGAATGGGCGTTCATCGCGTCCACGGTCGTCGTCGGCATGATCGGCCACGCACTCGCGTATCGCCGCCACCATCGTCATCTCGGACCGGGCCTGCTCTTCGTGGCCGGCGTCGCGTTGATTCTGGGCGCGCGAGCGCTGCATTTCGACGGCCTCGCCGATCCGGCGGCCGCCGCCGCGGGCGGCGGCTTCGCAATCACGGCGCATGTCCTGAATCTGAGGTTGTGCCGCTGCTGTCGGTCCTGTGCTCGCGATATTCGTGGATGTGATGCCCCGGATGCTTCAGCAGCCACGGAAACCCGACCAGGAAGAACAACGCCATAACCACCACGAAACACCAGAACGCGATCGAGAAGTGGTCGCGCATACGGATTCGCGCCACGCGCTTCTTCGAGCCGCGAAAGACGCGAGTGCCTCCCCGCATCGTCTCGTGCGGACCGCTGGCGCTGCGCGATCGACTCACCGCGCCACCGTACCCACATCGTGTGGTGATGAAAAGAGAAAGTCGTAAAGCGGTCGGTTTGACCCATCGAATGGTTCAGAGAGCCATACCAATGGAGACGATGCGGCGCCGTCTCGTGTGCCAATCCATTGGTTGATGAAAAACGCGCGTTGGGCGGCCGGATCGCGCCGCTTGTCGGGTTCCGGTCGGATATTTGAAACGCCGTTGGTACTGTCGAGCGTCGACTCCACTCTGAAACGAGGTCTCATGAAGACTAGCGTTCGTCTGGCATGCCTGCTCTTGTGTGCTCTCATCGTGATGTCCGCTGGTCCCGCCCTGGCGCAGGGGCTGGGCGGCGCCGGAACCCTGCAAGGCACCGTGAAAGATCCGACCGGCGGCGTGATGCAGTCCGTCGAGGTGAAGATCTCCAATCCGGTCACCGGATACATGCGTACGACGACGACGGACGCCGCAGGCAAGTACGAGTTCACCAATCTCGCCCCGAATCCGTACCACGTCTCGGTCGAGGCGCAGGGGTTCCAGCCGCTCGCCCGCGACGTCGACGTCCGCAGCGGCGTCCCGATTACGCTCGATCTCAATCTGGCGCTTGCGGGCGCGACGAGCTCCGTCGAAGTCGTCGGACATGCCGAAGATCTCGTCGAGCGCGATCCCACGGCGCACACTGACATCGATCAGAGCCTGATCGAGAAGCTGCCGATCGAGACCTCGTCCGGCGGATTGAATCAGGTCGTGATGCAGGCGTCGCCCGGCGTCGTCGCCGACTCGAATGGGTTCTTCCATCCCATCGGCGACCATGCGCAGACGCAGTTCTCCATCGACAACCAGCCGATCACGGACCAGCAGAGCCGCCTCTACTCCAACCAGATTTCGCAGGACGCCGTGCAGTCGCTCGAGGTGATTACCGGCGTCGCGCCCGCGGAATACGGCGACAAGTCCAGCCTCGTCGTGCACATCGTCACCAAGTCGGGTATGAACAGCAAGCCGACCGGCGCAGCGACACTTGGGTACGGCTCGTTCCAGAGTCCCACCGGCGATTTCAACTTCGGCGGCGGATCGAATTCGGTCGGCGACTTCCTCTCGGTCTCGGGCTTGAAGACGGATCGCTTTCTCGACCCGCCGGAATTCGACGCGCTCCACGACACCGGGCACAACGTCAGCTTCTTCAATCGCATCGACGCCAAGCCCAGCGCCAACGGCACGTTGCATTTGAACATCCAGGCGGCGCAGTCGGGCTTCGACGTCCCAAACACCTACGACCAGATCCTGCAGACACAGCACCAGGACATCAACTCCTTCAACTTCGCCCCTGGCTACTCGCACGTCATCAGCGACAACGCGCTCTTCACGGCCAACGCCTTCGTGCGTCGCGATCACCTCACGTATCTGCCGAGCCCGAACCCGCTGAACGACACGCCAGCGACGATCAGCCAGGACCGCACCCTCACGAATTACGGCGGCAAGGCGGACGTGACGATCAACCTCGGGCCGAACAGCATCAAGTTCGGCGGGTCCATCACGGCGACCCCGTTGCACGAGCAGTTCACGCTCGGCATCACGGATCCGACCGACCCCTCGTTCGCGGACGAGAACGGGGACTTCGACGAGACGCTCCGACCCTACGATCTGACGAGCGGTGGCACGCCGTTCCACTACGACCAGTCGTTCACGATCAAGCAGCAGGCCGCGTATATCCAGGACGACATCAAGGCCGGTGACGCGTCGTTCAAGCTCGGTGTCCGTCTCGATCATTACGACGGCCTCGCGTCGAAGACGCTGGCGCAGCCACGCCTCGGCGTGTCGTACGCGCCGGGCGGCGCCGCCACCGTGCTCCGCGCGTCGTACGGGCGGACCATGGAGACGCCGTACAACGAGAACCTGCTCCTGTCGGCCGGCTACAACCTGAACGGGCTGTTCGGCACGGGCGCCCCGGTGCCCCCCGGCGTCCGCAATGAAGGCGAGTTCGGCATCCAGCAGGGGTTCGGCAGCTGGCTCGTCGCCGACTTCGGGTACTTCGTCAAGCGCACGGACAACGGCTACGACTTCAGCGTCCTCTACAACACGCCGATCGCGTTTCCGGTCGCCTGGTCGCACTCGAAGATCGACGGCTTCACCGGCAAGCTGAACCTCGTGCAACACGGCGGCTTCAGCGCGTTCGTCGTCATGGCGCACACCAACGCGATCTTCACGCCGCCAGGCGCGGGCGGCCTCGGCAACGGCCAGGACGTCACCGGCGGCGACTTCCGGATCGACCACGATCAGAAGTTCAACACGACGACGAACCTGCAGTACGAGTTCGAGAAGCGGACGGGCGCGTGGGTGGCGCTGAGCTGGCGGTACGACTCGGGCCTGGTGGCGGGCGAGGTGCCGGACTTCGACACCGCGATGTCGTTGACCGCGGACCAGCAGGCCGCGATCGGTCTATTCTGCGGGAGCGCGGTCGCCACACGGACGTCGCCGATCACGAGCTGCAGCGCCTCCAACTTCGGCGCGACCCGCCTGGTGATCCCGGGCACGCCCGCGAACCCGGCGGCGGAAGACGACGTCACCAATCCGCCGCGCATCGCGCCGCGTCATCTCTTCGATCTCGGCCTGGGCGTCGACAACCTGCTGCATACGCAGAAAGCGCAGCTGAAGATCCGTTTCACCGTGCTGAACATCGCCAACACTGAGGCGCTCTACAACTTCCTGTCCACGTTCAGCGGCACGCACTTCGTGACGCCGCGCGCGTATCAAGTCCAGCTCGGGGTGACGTTCTAACGTTCCAGCCGGCTGGCCGGCGATCGAGTCCGGAGTCGAGGGGGCGGCGGCGCCCCCCGCCCGGCGGCCGCCCCCCCCCCCCTCGACTCCGGACTCGATCGCCGGCCAGCCGGCTGGAACGTTAGAACGTCACCCCGAGCTGGACTTGATACGCGCGCGGCGTCACGAAGTGCGTGCCGCTGAACGTGGACAGGAA